>CALXFT010000067.1 GCA_944387635.1 uncultured Oscillospiraceae bacterium
GAGTCCTGCTCGTTCTGGGAGCTGTGCATGCCCGCGTCGTCGGCCACGGCGATGACCATGCCGGCGTTGACGCCGGTGTAGCCGATGGTGAACAGGGGGTCGGCGGCCACGTTCAGGCCCACGTGCTTCATGCCGCAGAAGCTTCTTGTGCCGGCCAGGGCCGCGCCGAAGGCGGCTTCCATGGCCACTTTTTCATTGGGCGCCCATTCGGCGTAGACCTCCGGGTACTTGGCGATGGCCTCGGTGATCTCGGTGCTGGGGGTGCCGGGGTAGCTGGATACGAAGCCGCAGCCGGCCTCGTACAGGCCGCGGGCCACGGCTTCGTTGCCGAGCATCAACTGTTTCATAGTTCATCCTCCTTACGCTTCCCATCCGGCGGCTGGACCGGAAGGGGCTGGTTTTCTCCGGCGGCGGGGAATAAAAAACCGTCCTCCGCAAGTTCCCTTGCAGAGGACGGGGATTCCCGTGGTACCACCTCAATTTGCCGCTGACGCGGCCTCAGGGGATACAGCCATATCCCCGGCGCTGTATCGGGCGTCGCCCGTCCGGGCCTACTGAGGCGGCAATGCCGCCGGTTCCGCCGGCCGCTCAGGAAGGAATTCACCGACCGCGCCCTTCCTGCCTTGCACCGGCCGGCAGGTCTCTGTAAGCGCGCTTGGGCGGCTACTGGGTTCCGTCATCACGTTAAACGTATAACACCCATACTTTAGCACGTTTCCGAACCGCTGTCAATGTTTTTCGGAAAAAAACATCTGTCTGTTTCCTGGAGAATGCTGTCTCAGCCCTTTTCACCCTCCGGGCGGCCGATGGAGTGCCGGGCGGTGACGGTAACGGTCCGGTCGTAGCAGGAGAAGATCGCCTCCAGATCCTCGGGGGCCGCCTTTTTGGTAAACACGCTGACGACAGGGACCAGGACCAGGCCGAAGAGCATGCAGAAGGCGCCGCAGTTGATGGGGGAGCGCAGCAGGGTCGGGAAGATCTGGGGCGCCAGAATGTTGGCCAGCATGACCGCGGTGGAGAACAGGAAATTCACGGCGCAGGCTGTCTTGGTCACGCCCTTCCAGTACAGGCCGTAGAGGAAGGGGGCCAGAAAGGCTCCCGCCAGAGCGCCCCAGGAGATGCCCATGAGCTGGGCGATGAAGGTGACGTTGGAGCGGTACTGAATGATGGCCAGGACCACGCTGATGGCGATGAACACCACCACCAGGCCGCGCATCCACTTGACCTGCCGCTTCTCGTCCATGTCCGGGAAGACGCACTCTTTCAGGAAGTCCAGGGTCAGGGTGGAGCTGGAGGCCAGCACCAGAGAGGACAGGGTGGACATGGAGGCCGACAGGACCAGGATCACCACCACGGCGATGAGCACCGTGGGAAGCTCCGAGAGCATGGCGGGAATGATGGAGTCGTAGCCCTCGGCGGCTACGTCGATCCGGCCGGAGAAGAGCCGGCCGAAGCCGCCTAAGAAGTAGCAGCCGCCCGCCACCACCAGGGCGAAGGCCGTGGAGACCACCATGCCCGTGTTGATGGACTTCTCGCTTTTGATGGCGTAGAACTTCTGGACCATCTGGGGCAGGCCCCAGGTGCCAAGGCTGGTCAGCAGGACCACGCCTGCCAGCCCCACGGGGTCCGGGCCGAAGAAGGAGGCGAAGACTCCGGGGGTGTCGGAGACCTGGGGGTCCGTCACCCTGGCCAGACCGTCCAGGGCGGCCAGGAAGCCGCCCTTGCCGCTCAGCACCGCGGCCACCACGGCTACGATGCCCACCAGCATGATGATGCCCTGGATGAAGTCGTTGATGGCCGTGGCCATGTAGCCGCCGGCGATGACGTAGATCCCGGTGAGCACGGCCATGACGATGACGCAGACGCTGTAGTCGATGTCAAAGGCCATGGCAAAGAGCCGGCTCAGGCCGTTGTAGAGACTGGCGGTGTAGGGGATCAGGAAGATGAAGATGATGACAGAGGCGCAGAGCTTCAGGTTCCGGCTGCCGAACCGTTTGCCGAAGAACTCCGGCATGGTGGCGCTGTCCAGGTGCTGGGTCATGACCCTGGTCCGGCGGCCCAGAACCGCCCAGGCCAGAAGGCTGCCGATGAAGGCGTTGCCCAGGCCCGCCCAGGTGGCGGCGATGCCGTACTTCCAGCCGAACTGACCGGCGTAGCCTACGAAGACCACGGCGGAGAAGTAGCTGGTGCCGTAGGCGAAGGCTGTCAGCCAGGGGCCTACGGACCGGCTGCCCAGGACGAAGCCCGCCACGTCCGTGGTATGCCGGCGGCAGTAGAAGCCTACGGCCAGCATCACCGCGAAGAATACGACCAGCATGGAAAGCTTGATAAACAGATCCAACATAGATTTTTCCTCTCTTTCTTCCGAAAGCTCCCCAGGTCAGTTTGTGGTCTGGGCCTCCACCAGCAGGCCCCCGCAGTACCGCTGGCGCAGGACGGGCTTTTCGATTTTGCCGGTGGGGTTCCGGGGTACCGGGGCGAAGATGATCTTCCGGGGCCGCTTATACCGGGGCAGCTCCTTGCAGAAGGCGTCGATCTCCGCCTCGGTGCAGTGGACGCCCTCCTTCAGTTCGATGATGGCGGCGGCGATCTCGCCCAGACGCTTGTCCGGCAGGCCGATGACCGCTACGTCCTTGATCTTGTCGCTGCGGCGCAGGAAGTCCTCGATCTGGACCGGGTAGAGGTTCTCGCCGCCGGAGATGATCACGTCCTTCTTCCGGTCCACCAGGTACAGGAAGCCCTCCGGGTCCTGCCGGGCCATGTCGCCGGTGAAGAGCCAGCCGTCACGGATGGTCTCGGCGGTGGCCTCGGGATTTTTGTAGTAGCACAGCATGACGCCGGGACCCTGGACGATGAGCTCGCCCACCTGGCCGGGGACTACGTCCTGCCCGTTCTCGTCCACCACCCGGGCCTGCCAGCGGTAGCCGGGCTTGCCGATGGCGCCGACCTTGTCCAGGTTCTCCACCCCCAGGTGGACGCAGCCCGGACCCAGGGACTCGGACAGGCCGTAGTTGGTGTCATACTGGTGGCGGGGGAAGATCTTCATCCACCGGTGGATCAGGCTGGGGGGCACGGGCTGGGCGCCGATGTGCATGAGCCGCCACTGGTCCAGGTAGTAGTGGTTCAGGTCGATCCGGCCGCTTTCGATGGCGTCCAGCAGGTCCTGAGCCCAGGGCACCAGGAGCCAGACAATGGTGCACTTCTCCTCGGTGACGGCGCGCAGAATCCACTCCGGCTTCACGCCCCGCAGAAGCACGGCCTTACTGCCGGAGATCAGGGAGCCGAACCAGTGCATTTTCGCGCCGGTGTGGTAGAGCGGCGGGATGCACAGGAACACGTCGGACCGGGTCTGGCTGTGGTGCTTCTGCTCGCTCTGGCAGGAGGCGACCAAGGCCCGGTGGTTGTGGAGAATGGCCTTGGGGAAGCCGGTGGTGCCGGAAGAGAAGTAGATGGCGGCGTATTCCTCCTCCTCCAGGATCACCGGTGGAGGGTTGGAGGAGCAGAAGCCCATGAGCCGGCAGAAGTCCTCGGCGTAGGACGGACGGCCCTTGCCGATGAAGAACAGCGTCCGCACACCGGGCAGCTGGTCCACAATGGGGTCCATCCGGCAGGTGAACTCCGGCCCGAAGATCAGCACTTCCACGTCCGCCAGATCCAGGCAGTAGCGGATTTCCTCGCTGGAGTAGCGGAAGTTCAGGGGGACGGCGACGCATCCGGCCTTCAGAATGCCGAAATACACCGGCAGCCACTCCAGGCAGTTCATCAGCAGAATGCCCACCTTGGTCCCCCGCTCCAGGCCCCGGCTGAGCAGGAGGTTGGCGATCCGGTTGGACCGGCGGTCAAAGTCCCGCCAACTCATCTCCCGGCGGTAGGGCGTTCCCGGATTGGCGCTTTCGATGAGGCTGAAGTCCCGCCAGGTCACCGCTTGATCCCGCTCGTCGGAGGGGTTGATCTCCACCAGCGCGGTTTCGGCGCCGTACAGACGGGCGTTGCGTTCGAGAAAGTCTGTAATCACCATATTGCGTTCCCTTCTTTTCTTTGTGTATTTGCGCAGGAAATAAAAAATCGTCCCCTGCAAATCATGCAGAGGACGAGAATAACCCCGTGGTACCACCTCTATTTACCGCTTACGCGGCCTCAGCAGGCATCCAACAATGCCCCGCGCTGTAACGGGCGCCCCCGTCGCTGCTTACTCGAAGTTCAGCAGGCCGCTCGGGAGGGTAATTCAGATACAGTGTCCCCACCGCCTCGCACCAACCGGCGGCTCTCTGTCGGGATGGACTGGACCCTACTTGGCTCCGTCACAGCGTTTTGTATTGAGGAAACTTTATCACAGCCGCGGAAAAAAGTCAAGAAAAATTTGTGCGCCGGGCGGGAGCAAATGTGCTTATGAAGCAAACGGGGCGGCTTGGCTCCGGGGAAGGGGACTTCCCGGCTAAGCCTGGGGCAGGGGCTGCAGCGGCGGCGTGGTGATGCTGTGGCCGTTGACGGTGGCGTGGGCCACATAGGTGCCAAGCTCGTCGGTGACGTCTACGCTGTACAGGCAGGTCTGACGGCCCGCCTTCAGGCAGGCGGCCCTGGCGGTGAGAAGGCTGCCCTTGGCCGGGGCCAGGAAGGTGATGTCGATGTGCTGAGACACGGTGACGGTCTGGCTGTGGCCGTTGACCGCCACGGCAAAGGCGAAGTCCGCCAGGGTAAAAATGGCGCCGCCCATGGGCTTGTGGTTGGCGTTGAGCAGTTCCGGCCGCAGGGGCAGGGTGCACACGGCCTGGCCGGGGAGGGCCTCGTCAATGTGGACGCCGGTGAGCTCCACGGCGTACCGGTCCCCGGAAAAACAGGCCCGGATGTCGTCTAAGGTGGGCATGGGAAACTCCTTTCTGGATGAAATCCTTTCCTACTATTGTACCCGGTTCCCGGAAAAATGCAAGGAAAAATGAACGGATGGGCCAAATACCGGGGAAAATGCCGGAGGATGTGCAGATTTTAACAAAAAATTTGTTAAAATTAACTTTCTTTCGGATTTGCTTGAATTTTTGGGGGAAAAGCGGAAACTTTCCGGAAAAGACCATAAAAATCCTTCGGAAAACCCGGAAAATTGAATCAAAGAAGCTTCGGCGGACCCCTTGATATTTCCCCCGTGAAATTGTACAATAACCCAGAATTGCTTTCCGGCCCCCACCGGGGGACGGCACCAAGAAAGGGCGTGTGATTATGTGCGGAATCGTAGGATACACGGGCAGGCAGCAGGCCGCGCCGATCCTGCTGGAGGGACTGTCCAAGCTGGAGTACCGGGGCTATGACTCTGCCGGACTGGCGGTGCGCAGCGGAGAGGAACGGGTGGAAGTGGTGAAGGCCAAGGGCCGTCTGAAGGCCCTGTACAAAAAGACCAACGGCGGCCAGGCCCTGCGCGGCACCTGCGGCATCGGCCACACCCGCTGGGCCACCCACGGCGAGCCCTCGGAGGACAATGCCCACCCCCATTGCAGCGACGACGGCAATGTGATCGCGGTTCACAACGGCATCATTGAAAACTACCAGGAGCTCAAGCAGAAGCTCATGAAGAACGGCTATAAGTTCTACTCCCAGACCGACACGGAGGTGGCGGTAAAGCTGGTGGACTATTACTACAAGAAGTACTTAGGCACCCCCGTGGACGCCATCAACCATGCCATGGTCCGCATTCGGGGCTCCTATGCCCTGGCGGTGATGTTCCGGGACTATCCGGAGCAGATATATGTGGCCCGGAAGGACAGCCCCATGATCCTGGGCCTGACCGAGGAGGGGGCGTATCTTGCCTCCGACGTACCCGCCATTCTGAAATACACCCGCAATGTCTACTACATCGGCAACCTGGAGATCGGACGCCTGGAGAAGGGAAAGCTGACGTTCTACAACCTGGACGGCGACGAGATCGAAAAGGAGGCCGCCCGGATTCAATGGGACGCGGAGGCCGCGGAGAAGGCGGGCTTCGAGCACTTCATGATGAAGGAGATCTACGAGCAGCCCAAGGCCGTGGCGGACACCCTGAACTCCGTGATCCGCGACGGAACGGTGGACCTGTCCGGCATGGCCCTGACGGAAGAGCAGATCCGCAGCATCTCCGGCATCTGCGTCACCGCCTGCGGCTCGGCCTACCATGTGGGCGTGGCGGCCCAATACGTCTTCGAGGATCTGGCCCGAATCCCGGTACGGGTGGAGCTGGCCTCGGAATTCCGTTACCGCAAGCCGCTGCTGGACGCGAACACCCTGGTGGTGGTCATCAGCCAGTCCGGCGAGACGGCGGACAGCCTGGCGGCCCTGCGGCAGGCGAAGGATATGGGCCTGAAGACCCTGGCCATCGTCAACGTGGTGGGCTCCTCCATTGCCCGGGAGGCGGACAACGTGTTCTACACCCTGGCGGGGCCGGAGATCTCCGTGGCCACCACCAAGGGCTACAGCGCCCAGCTGGCTGCCTGCAATGTGCTGGCGGTCCAGTTCGCCAAGGTCCGGCAGCTGCTGGATCAGGACCGGTACGAGAGCCTGATTGGGGAGCTTCTGACCATCCCGGAGAAGATCGGCAAGATTCTGGAGGACAAGGAGCGGCTGCAGTGGTTCGCCTCCAAGCAGGTGACGGCCAAGGACGTGTTCTTCATCGGCAGGGGCCTGGACTACGCCGTATCCCTGGAGGGCAGCCTGAAGATGAAGGAGATCAGCTACATTCACTCCGAGGCCTACGCCGCCGGCGAGCTGAAGCACGGCACCATCAGCCTCATCGAGGACGGGATTCTGGTCATCGGCGTGCTGACCCAGCAGGAGCTGTATGAAAAGACCGTCAGCAATCTGGTGGAGTGCAAGAGCCGGGGGGCCTATCTCATGGGTCTGACCTCCTACGGCAACTACAACATTGAGGACACGGCGGACTTCGTCACCTACATCCCCAGGACGGACCCCCACTTCGCTCCCAGCCTGGCGGTGATCCCCCTGCAGCTGCTGGGCTACTACGTCTCCGTGGCCAAGGGCCTGGACGTGGATAAGCCCCGGAACCTGGCCAAGTCCGTGACGGTGGAGTAAGCCGCCCTCCCCTGGACCCCTCCCGGCGCGCTTCTCGTTTCGTGCCGGTATTGCCTTAAGCGCCAAATTGGTGCGGTGACCGTGTGAAGCGTAAGCATCCTGGCAGATGCCCAGACGGAAGCCTGCATAGAAGCAACGGATATCTGCAATTTCTGCGGTTTCATGTCGATGAGCATATCAAACTAGTATCAGAGCTTCCATAAAACACAAGGCAGAGGCGAACACCGCGCCTCTGCCTTGTGTTTTTATACTATTTCTTGATTAAAATCTTTAATTTTAATCAAGAAGGCATCGCCTTGCGGCGCTGCCGAATATGTGATTTTCGGAATAGAAAATCACATATTCCCGTCTCATATGATTCTCTAATTAAAATCTTTAATCCGAATTGATTAAAGATTTTAAAAGAGAATCAGTATTATTTCAGATACTGCTCCCACAGGAAGGTTTCCTCGCTGTCCTCCAGATCGTAGGCCTCCCGGATGCCTTGGCAGAGCGTGGAAAGCTTGGCCTGCATGATGTCCGACTGGAACAGGCTTTCGTTTCCGGGGGTCATGGCGTACTCGAAGATCCTGGCCCGGTCCTCCTTGGGAAAGCTCATGGAGTAGGTGTCGATGAAGGCCCGGTCCGTGTCGTTCAGGTAGACCCCGGCCTCCCGGTTGGCGTTGGCGGTGTAGTCGTAGTCGTAGTCAAAGCCTGTGGGATTCAAGTCGTTCCACTGGTCCAGGGCGATGCTCTCGGTGAGAATGTGGGTCTCCATCACGTGGAACAGCTCGTGGTACAGGGCCTTTTCCGAGGAGGTTCCGGCGGCCAGGACCACATAGGCGTCACAGCGGCCCTCCGCCTCGTCAAAGAACTGGATTCCCACGGCGGTGTCCAGGCTTCCGGACTCCGGGGAGCCGGAGATCCGGCGGACCAGGCTGAATGTCAGACCGGTGAAGTGGGAGGCGGTCTGCTCCAGGACCCCTTCCGGGAAGTTGGAAAGCCGCCGGTCCAGCAGCTCCAGCTCCTGCTCCAGGACGCTTGTCAGATACTCCGCCTCAAAGTCGTAGTCCCAGGGCTGGACCGCCAGAGCGTCCTCCCAGACCAGAACCTCCACGCCGCGGCGCTGGCTGATCTGCTGGGCGTAGTCCCGGCACCGGGTAAGGCCGTCATAGTCCGGCGCCTGGGCGGTGTAGTAGGTCCCCAGATAGCTGGTGCTGTCGGAAACCGACAGGGCCGTATCCCGGCCGGTGTCCCAGCGGCAGATCACCTGGCAGCCATATTGCTCCGACCAGGTCAGCAGGTAGACCCCGTCGCCGGGAATCGCCGTGACGGAAAGGGGGGCGTCCAGATCGGTCAGGGTCAGCCGGGAGCGGTGCTGTCCGCTGCCTAAGTCGTAGTAGTCCAGGACCACATCCGCCTCACCTGCGCTTGCGGTCACGGCTCCGGCCTGGTCCGGCAGAAGGGTGCAGGCGGCGCTCAGGTCTATGGGGGTCAAGGCACGGGGGTTTTCCGGGTCCTCACCGATGAGCACGGCTTCGGTCATGCCTGTGGGGAAGCAGGCGAAGTAGAGGCTGCTGCGGGTGTGCACTTCCATTTCCCCCGTCTGCTCGTGGAGCAGCTGACCGGTCTCGGCGGACAGGAACAGGGTCCGGGTCTGGCCGCCTTCGGTGACGGTGCATTGCAGGACCATGCCGCGGCCGATCAGACTGACCAGCTGATAATCGCCGGAGAGGGACTCCTTCACCCGGCGGCGGATGCCGGTCTCCAGGTCCCAGCAGCGGATCTCGGAGGCGGTGCGGTAGTACAGGGCGTTCCGGTCCTCAGACAGCAGGGGGGCGCCCACCATATCCTCCGGGGCGGCGATGTGGCTCACAGGCTTCAGGGAGCTGTCCAGGACCACGGTCTGCCGGGCCTGGGGGTCGTAGTAGGAAAGGCTCCCGTCCTGGAGCTGGACCGAGGGTTCCTCCGGGGACAGGAGGAAGTCCAGGCGGAGGCTGGCGGCGGGGTAGAGGGTGTCCCCCTTCAGCACGGTCAGGGTGGTGCGCTCCGTTCCGGAGAACAGGAGCAGACCGTCACCCCAGGCCAGGAGGCCCTGGGCGTCCTCCAAATCCAGGGGATATACCCGGACGGCTCCCTGGGTGGCGGTCTCCAGAGGGCTGCCCGGTTCATACAGACCCCCGGCGGGGGCTGTGGTGGCGGCCTCCTCGGGAGCGGGGGCCGTGGTGGAGTCTGGTTCCGGGGCGGCGCAGCCGGCCAGCAGGACGGCGGCCAGCAGCAGGGCAGGAAGATGCTTCATAGGTCACTGTCTCCTCGCAAGGGTATACTCGTCGCCCTGCCGGTAGTAGGGGCAGTGGCGGGAGGGCGTGTTGACGATGCGCCAGACCTCGTCCTGGTCTATGTCCATCATGCACCAGAAGGCGTCAAGCTCCTCGTCGTAATCATAATACCAGCAGCTTTCACATTCTGTCGAATCCATGGTCAGTCCTCCAAAATCCGGAAGGAAAACTTGCCGTCCTCCAGGATCAGACAGCTGTGGCTGCCGTCCTTGGGGATGGAGACGCTTCCGGGGTTCAGGCAGCGGATGCCGCCGCGGATCTGGTCCAGCTTCACATGGGTGTGGCCGGAGAGGAAGACGGCGCCCCTGGGCAGAGGCGGCAGGTTGTCGGGACTGTGGTGATGGCCGTGGGTCAGGTAGACGGCCATGCCGGGCAGCCGGACCTGGGAGAAGTCCGCCATGCAGGGGAAGGGCAGGACCATCTGGTCCACCTCCGCCTCACAGTTGCCCCGGACGGCCAGGATGATGTCCCGGTACGCCGAGAGCATGGGGATCACCTCCTTGGGAGCGTAGTCCCGGGGCAGGTCGTTGCGGGGGCCGTGGTAGAGCAGGTCCCCAAGCAGCCAAAGGCCGTCGGGCTTCTCCGCCTCCACCAGGTCGCAGAGCCGGCGGCACCAGTAGGCGCTGCCGTGGATGTCGGACGCGATGATGTATTTCATAAAAATGCCTCCATGGTTTGCCTTCGGGTCAGTCAGAGGCTGCCCAAATAAGCGCGGACATCGAAGGGGTAAAGACGCTCGTCCTTGCGCAGGTACAGGGGGTGGTGGGGATGGCCCTTTTTGGAGATGGGACCGGCGCAATACCATTGGGCTCCCAGCTCCTCCCCGATGGAGAGCATATCCCGCAGACATTGGGGCAGGTATTTGCGCTTTTCGATGACGGCCCCCCAGGCGGCCCAGACCGCCCGGTGCTCGGACAGGGACAAGACGTAGCGGAAGGCCTCCATGTTCTCCCGGTGCAGGTCCGGATTGCACACCGGCTCCATGTGGTTGGGGTCCGTGGCCCGCTGGGCGTAGACGTTGAACATGATGAAGCTGTCGTAGCCGTTGCCCAGGGCGATCCGCTCCACGGACTTCAGGGTGTTGTCCAAGGCGTCCGGCCGGGCGGTGGAGGGGTTGATGCCGATGCAGATCAGGGGCTTCTCTCCTCGGGTACCCAGGATGTAGCGGTATTCGGAGTAGAAGTTGGGGGCGTAGATCCATCGTTCAATGGAGTAGTCCTCCGAGGGGGTGTTGGCGGCGGCCAGGGCCTGGCGGAAGGTCACCAGCTCCAGCCGGTCGGTGGGGGCGGAGGGAATGTGTGCCATCAGCCTTCCTCCTCTTGGGGAAACCACAGGCACTGGGACGGGTCGTGGAAATCGCAGGCTTCCGGGTCCCGGCCGGTCTGTTGGCACCAGCGGGCGAAGGCGTGGTCCAGGAAGGGGTAGACCCCGTCCATGAGAGACTGGAGGCTGACGGAGCTTCCGTCGGTCATGCGCAGCTGCACCACCATGCTGCCGCCCTGGACCAGGAACAGCTGCTGGGTTCGGATATCTTCGTAGCGGTAAACCCGGTCCTTCTTGCCCAGGCGGCTGATCAGGAAGCTCTCCTGGTCGTAGAAAATGCCGAAGCTTAAGTAATAGACGGCCAGGCCCAGGCCCATGAGCAGCACAATGACGCCGCCGGCAATGAGCACCGCTCCGTCGGTGACGCCCGCGCAGATGGCCAGAACGCCCAGCAGGCTCAGAATCAAGCCGAAGACGCCGTAGCGCTTGCCGGCCCGGACGGCCAGTCCCGAGCGGTGCTGGGCCTTGCCGCGGAAGAGCTTGGTAAAGGTCTTGTCCACGGCATAGCAGGCGGCGAAGACAACGGCGGCGATCAAAAGGGTCAGGATCAGTTGCGTCATGGTTTTTTCTCCTTCTGGAAAGGCTAGGCCCACAGGACCAGGTCCACCGGAATATCATGTTCCTCCGTGGGCAGGCAGGGCAGCATTTGAAAGCGATAGCACAGGGCCAGGGTGGGGTGGTTCGGCTCCCTGGCCAGGAATTTGTCATAGAAGCCGCCGCCGTAGCCCACTCTTCGCCCCTGGGGGTCGAAGGCCAGGCCCGGCATGAGCACCAGGGCCTCGGGGTCGGCGGCCTCAGGCCCGTCGGCAATGGGTTCCGGAATCCCGGCGTAGCCCGGAGCCACCTGGGTCAGGTCGGGAAGGAGGATGAACTTCATCTCCTGCCCGAAGACCTTGGGAACCGCCACCTGCTTTCCGTCCAGAAGGGCCTGCTCCAGCATAGGCACGGTCCGGACCTCCTGGTTGTAGGGCAGGTAGCCGTAGATGGTCTTTGCCTGGCGGTACAGGTCCGTATCCCGCAGCATCCTGCCCAGGGCCTCGCTGCGGCGGCGGATCTCCTCCTCGGTCATGGCCCGCTTCTTATCCCGGATCATGCGGCGCAGTTCCCGTTTATCCATGATCGGACTCCCCCTTCTCCGGACGGAACATCCGGAACCACAGGCAGACGGCGATCTGTCCCGGAATCCCCAGCAGGAAGATCTTCCACAGGTTCAGCCGGAAAAACGTAAGCAAAGACACGTAAATGCTCAGCAGGGAGCCCCACACGATCAGGGAGATCAGCCCCTGATTCCACCGGAAGTCGTGCCAGGCCGAGCGCAGGCTCAGCAGCACAATGGCCGTGGCGGGGACGGCGTAGAAAAAGGGCAGTATGGAGTAGGGCTCCAGAAAGTCAAAGGAGGACAGGATCACAAACAGGAGCAGGGCCACGAACCACACCAGGGTGGTGGACAGCCCCAGGATCACATTCTTGTTGGGCTTGCGCTTCAGGGCCTTCTCCGAGACCTGAGTCATGGCCTTCTCCAGGGTGCCGGGGTTGCCGGGCAGGGCGTCGGGGTCCGAGAGCAGGTCCTCCACGGATCGAGAAGAGCTCCGCCAGCTGCGCCAGGGTGATCACGTCGGGGACGGAGTCGCCCCGCTCCCATTTGGAAACGGCTTTGTCGGAATAATTCAATTTTTCCGCCAGTCCTGCCTGGGTCAGCCCGGCTTTTTTCCGATAGGCGGAGATGTTCTGGCCAATATGGCGTCTGAGCTTCTCGTCGTCCATGTTTTCCCTCCAGCAAGTGCCTGCGCCGGACGTCGGGGGTCCCGCCGGGCAGCGCGAATCAAAATATATTTTACCATAATCCACCGCGATTTGCAATAAGAATCCAATTTTTACGCCGGAACCGGGTCTGTGATGTAAATAGATGTGACCCATCTACAAGGAGAAAATTTACGATGTGGTATATGACAGGTTGCAAGACGGA
>CALXFT010000068.1 GCA_944387635.1 uncultured Oscillospiraceae bacterium
CTGTTCGAGGTGCTGAAGTACTTCGGCATTTCCGACATCGCCTACAACCAGCCCAAGTCTTTGCCCTATCCCACGGAGAACCCCTGGATCTGAGAGTTCCTGCCGACATACCAAACTAGCGGAATAAAGGAGCGAACGCGCATGACAGCTGAGGAAAAGAAGCAACTGACCATTGCCGCCTGCAAGGTCCGTATGGGTGTCATCGAAGGCACCCACGGGGCCAAGGCCGGCCACCCCGGCGGAAGCCTGTCCGCCGCGGATCTGTTTACCTATCTGTACTGGAAGGAACTGAACATTGACCCCAAGAATCCCAAGTGGGAGGACCGGGACCGGTTCGTGCTCTCCAAGGGCCACACGGCCCCCGGCCTGTACGCCGCTCTGGCAAACCGGGGCTTCTTCCCGGTGGAGGATCTGCCTACCCTGCGGCACATCGACAGCTACCTGCAGGGCCACCCCAACATGAACACCGTTCCCGGCGTGGACATGTCCACCGGAAGCCTGGGCCAGGGCATTTCCTGCGCCTGCGGCATGGCCTTGGCCGCCAAAAAGATGGGGAAGGCGGCCCGGGTGTACACCCTCCTGGGCGACGGCGAAATTCAGGAAGGCCAGGTCTGGGAGGCCTGCATGTTCGCCGCCCACTACAAGCTGGACAATCTGGTGGTCATTGTGGACAACAACGGCCTGCAGATTGACGGCGCCGTTGCCGACGTCATGAGCCCCTACCCCATCCCGGAGAAGCTGGAGGCCTTCGGCTTCGAAGCGGCCCGGATCGACGGTCACGACTTTGAGGCCATGGAAGCAGCCTTTGCCCAGGCAAGGCAGACCAAGGGCAAGCCCTTTGCCATCGTCATGAAGACCACCAAGGGCAAGGGCGTCTCCTATATGGAGAATCAGGCCGGCTGGCATGGCAAGGCCCCCAACGACGCGGAGTACGAGATCGCCATGAACGAGCTGAAGGCTCAACTTACTGAAGCGGAGGGCATGTGATATGGCAGATGTGAAGAAGATCGCTACGAGAGACAGCTACGGCAATGCCCTGAAGGAGCTGGGCGCGCTCCACGACGATGTGATCGTCTTTGACGCGGACCTGGCCGCCGCCACCAAAACCGGCGTGTTCAAGAAGGCCTACCCCGACCGCCACTTTGACTGCGGCATTGCCGAGGGCAACATGATGGCCGTGGCCGCCGGCGCGGCAGCCATGGGCCTGGTTCCCTTTGCCTCCAGCTTTGCCATGTTCGCCGCCGGACGGGCCTTTGAGCAGGTCCGCAACTCCATCGGCTACCCCCATTTGAATGTGAAGATCGGCGCCACCCACGGCGGCATTTCCGTAGGCGAGGACGGAGCCAGCCACCAGTGCTGCGAGGACTACGCCCTCATGCGCTCCATCCCCGGCATGGTGGTCATGTCCCCCGCCGACGACGTGGAGGCCCGGGCCATGGTCTTTGCCGCCTACGAGCATGAAGGCCCGGTGTACATGCGTTTCGGCCGCTCCGCGGTTCCCGTGTTCCACGATCCGGAAACCTTCCGGTTCACCATCGGCAAGGGCGAAGTGCTGCGCCAGGGTACCGACGTGGCCATCATCGCCAACGGCCTGATGGTCGCCGAGGCTGTGGAGGCCGGCAAGCGGCTGGAGGCTGAGGGCATTTCCGCCATGGTCATCAACATGGCCACCGTCAAGCCTCTGGACGAGGAGCTGGTCATCGAGGCCGCCAAAACCTGCGGCAAGGTCATCACCTGTGAGGAGCACAACATTCTCGGCGGCCTGGGCGAAGCGGTCTGCGGCGTCCTGGCGGAGAAGCTGCCTACTCCTGTTAAGCGCATCGGCGTCAACGACGAATTCGGCCACTCCGGCCCTGCCGGGGCTCTGCTGAAGGCCTTCGGACTCAGCGCGGAGCACATTGTGGAAGCGGCAAAGAGCTTTTGATTTCTAAAATGAACAACGGGGCTGTCTCAAAATGCAAATTCTGAAAAACAGCCCAACAAATCACAATAAGAATCGGCTGGATTACCTTGGTTTTGGTAATCCAGCCGAACTTATTTTATATGCGTTTTCTTGAAAGAGTTATTTTGAGCCAGCGCCATTTTATTTTGAAAATGGCGCTGGCTTTGGGAGAAATATCAGACCGCGAGAGCTGCGGTTTGGCCGGGTTCCAGGGTGTGGGTCTGGGTTTTTCCGTTCACCAGGAACCGGACTGTGCCGCCCTGGGCGGAGTGGATGGAGCCGGAGACCACCTTGCCGCCTTTCCAGGCGAAGGAAAGGGTGTGGCCGCCCCGTATCCGGACGTTCTCCAGGGCGCCGTGATCCCAGGAGGGGGGCAGGGCAGGCAGGAGGCGCACAAAGCCCTCGTGGCTCTGAACCAGAGCCTCCAGAATTCCGGCGGGAGCGCCGAAGTTTCCGTCGATCTGGAAGGGGGGATGGTTGTCAAAGAGGTTGGGCAGGGTGCTCTTGGCCAGCAGGGCTTGCAGATGCCGCTCCACCTGCTCCCCGTCCTGAAGCCGCGCGTAGAAATTCACAATCCAGGCCCGGCTCCAGCCGGTGTGGCCGCCGCCGTGGCACAGCCGCCGCTCCAGGGTCTTCCGGGCGGCGTCCATGAGTTTGGGATGGTCACCGGTGATCTGACAGCCCGGATACAGACCGTAGAGCTGGGAGATGTGTCGATGGCCCGGCTCCCACTCCTCGTAGTCCTCCTGCCACTCCTGAATGGTGCCGTAGCGGGGGCTGACCCAGATGGGAGGCAGCCGGTCCAGCATCTTTGTCAGGTCCTCGGTCAGCGCGTCCCGGATTCCCAGAATCCCGGCCCACTCCAGGGTCATGGTGAACAGCTCCCGGATGATTTGGCAGTCCATGGCGGAGGCCAGGCAGATGGAGGTCTTCTCTCCGGTGTCGGGGTCGATGTAGTTGTTCTCCGGGGAACTGGAGGGGGCGGGGACCAACTGGCCGGTGCGGGGGTCTTCCGCCAGATAGTCGTGGAAGAACAGGGCGCAGTCCCGCATGACCGGCCAGTACTCCTCCAGGAAGGCCCGGTCCTGGGAGTATGCGTAGTGCTCGTACAGATGGCGGCAGCACCAGCCCGCACCGGCGGGGAAGGCGCCCCAGGCGGGGTCCTGACCGGGGGCGGTGAAGCCCCAGGGATTGGTGATGGTGTGGGCCACCCAGCCCCGGCAGCCGTACATGACTTCGGCGGTCTTCCTGCCGTTTTCGGCCAGGAAGGACAGGTAACGGTACAGCGGAGCTCCGTAGGCTTCCAGGCCCACGGCGTCGATGAACCAGTAGTTCATCTGCAGGTTGATGTTGATGTGGTAGTCGCCGTTCCAGGGGGTGTAGATGTCCTTGGACCAGACGCCCTGCAGGTTGGCGGGCAGAGTGCCGTATCCGGAACAGATCATCAGATACCGGCCGTAGTCGAAATACAGGCGCAGAAGGTCCGCGTCCTGCGCTCCTGCCTGGACCCGGGCCAGGCGGCGGTCTGTGGGAAGGGCGGCAAGGGAGGGGTTCGTGGGCAGGGTCAGGCGGCACCGGCCCATGGCTCCGGCGATCCAGGCCTTCTCGCTGGCGGCTACGGCGTCGAAGCCCGCCTGTTCGGCGGCGCGGATTCGCTCCCGGCATTCAGCCAGGGGGTCCGGGTGGGAGTAGGTGGTGGCGGAGCAGGTCCAGATGACCAGCCGGGAACAGTTTTCCAGGCACAGGGTCTGCTCCCGGACCGTACAGCTGCCGTCGGTCTCCACCCGGACCAGGGTGCAGAAATCCTGGGCGGGATTGCAGCCCAGGACCCGCAGCTCTCCGGGGGCGGCGGTGACGGACACGCCTTCCCGCCGGAAGGAAAGCCGGTACGTTCCCCGGCCGCCGGTGAGGCGGCTGGCGGTGACCTGGTATTGGTGGGAAACGGTATGGGTTCGGCGGACGGAGCCGAAAACGGTTTCTGCTATGCCGGAATTGAGGTCCAGACTGCGGATGTATTCCGGGGACCCTTCATCCTGGGTGTCCAGGATCAGGTCGCCGGCAGTCTGGTAGCTGCCGAAGTCCGGGCTGTCGCTGCCCTTGCCCTTGCACACCAGGAAGCGGCGGCACAGCTCCTGGGCTTCCTGGCGGCGGCCCTGGAAGAGTAGCTGACGAATCCGGGGAAGGGCTTCCCGGCAGGCGGGATTGTCCCAGTCGTGGGGGCGGCCGCTCCAGAGTGTCTCCTCGTTGAGCTGCAGGATCTCCTGGCGGGTCCCGCCGTAGACCATCATGCCCAGACGACCGCTGCCCAGCGGCAGAGCCTGGTTCCAGTCCGCGGCAGGAGCGGTGTACCAAAGCCGGTTTAGCCGGTTTTCTTCTCTGCACATAGATCAGTTTCCTCCATAAAAAACGTTTTCTCTCTCCATAATTTAAATAATAAACCAAAAATATAGAAAAATCAACTATAATTTCCAGGAAAAAATTGCGAAACCACAAGGGGACAAGGAGGCGTTTGACGGAATTCACAAAAATTTAAAAATCCGAAAAGGGAAATTGACAAATAGACGAATATGACTATAATGAAAAGAGAAAACGATTTATCTCTTGTTTTTGGACATAATTTGGAGCTTTATTTTATGGTTACGATCAAAATGGTAGCGGAAAGATGCGGTCTCAGCGTGGGAGCGGTGTCCAAGGCGCTGAACCATCAGCCCGGGATCAGTCCGGAAAAGGCCGCCTGGGTGCGGCAGGTAGCGGCGGAAATGCGCTACCATCCCAACGCGGCGGCCCGGACCCTGAAGACCAGCCGCAGTAAAAATATCGGCATCATCTTTGAAAACCGCCTGATACACGAATTTTTCTCTGAGGTTCTGGAGGCCGTCCGGGCCTGTCTGACGGAAAAGAACTACGACATGACCTTCCTCAACAGCCGGGAAAGTCAAGGCATGAGCTACTATGAGCACGCCATGCAGCTGCAGTGCGACGGCGTCATGGTGGTCCACGGACGGACCCGGGGAGCTTTGGAGGAGCTGATGAACAGCGACATTCCCCTGGTGACCATTGACCACATTCTCTATGGGCATACGGCTGTGGTCAGTGACAACGCGGACAGCTTCCGGAAGATCATCCCCTACCTGGTCCAGATGGGACACCGCCGGATCGCCATGGTCCACGGTGAGGACGGAGATGTGACCCGGCTTCGGGTGGCAGGCTTCCACAACGCCTGCCGGGAGTGCGGTCTGGAGATTCCGGAGGAGTATGTGCTGGAGGCGCGATATCACGAGCCCAAGGACTCCGGCCTGGCCACACGGAAGCTGCTGGCGTTGAAAGAGCCCCCCACCTGCATTCTCTACCCCGATGATATCTCCATTCTGGGAGGTACTACGGAGATCGAGCGTCAGGGACTTTCGGTTCCTGAGGATATTTGCTGCTTTGGCTATGACGGCAACCGCCTGTCCCGGCTCCTGCGGCCCAGTCTGGCCACTTACCGCCAGAATACGGAGCGCATGGGACGGGTCGCGGCGGAGGAGCTGATTCAGGCCATTGAAGATACCAAGTGCTACATTCCGCGGATCATCACCGTGGAAGGCGCTGTGCAGCCCGGGGACTCGGTGCGGCAATGGGACCGCGGCGGGAAATCCGGAGAAGAGAAGCAAGACCACGAGCTTTCAAAAGAGTGATTAGGAGGATACGAAACAATGTACCATACTGTGGAACAGGCACGGACCCAGAGCCTGACTGCCCAGCAGCGGATCCAGCAGACCCTGGGAACGCATTTGCGGGGACGGATCTATGACGCCGAATTTTTCGCGGCCGACAGGCAGCGAGCACTGGGCTTCGTGGGAATGCCCTGGTATGCCCCGGTCTGCGCCTACCTGCTGTCAGACCATACGGTGGCGTCTTACCTGGACGCCATCCCCGGCAGCGTTCTGATCGATGTGGATCAGGACCGGATTCATCTCTATACCGAGGCCGGTGCGGCGGAGCTGCCCGGCCAGGTGGAGGAGAAGATCCGCGGGATCTACGACCGGATTCTGTCCAGCCCCGGCCAGCTCAATGACAAGGGTGAGCTGATCCTGGACCTGAAGGCCTATCCTGTGGGTCCTCACTACCCGGTCAACCTGCTCCTGGGCAACCGGGCCGGCTACCCCTACCCTCTGTGCACCACCCCCAAGGCGGCTCTGGACGCCCTGGGCCGGGGCTCCTTCCGGGCCACCGGCGGCCAGCAGGTCCTGGCCACCCGCTGCGTGCTTCAGCTGGAGGAGAACGGCGAGCCCGCCAACCGGCAGTTCTACCTGGTGGAGAACGGCAGACAGATCTTCTACTCCGCCGACGTCCACACCAATGTGGCCAAGGCATCCTGCTGCCACAGCCAGAATCGCACGGTCATCACCTATGAGACCGAGTGCGGCCTGGAGATCACCAGAACCATCTTCATCCTGCCCCAGCAGCCGGGCATGCCCAACGCCGTGGAGGCCCAGAGAGTACAGATCCGCAGCCTGACGGACAAGGAGCGGGATCTGAAGATCGTCATGACCGGCGTCTTCGGAATCACCGGCCCCATGACCATTGCCAACGACGTGGTCTACGCCAATGTGGTGGTGGAGAGCGAGGTCTTCTACCGGGACGGCAGAGCCGCCGCCCTGACCCTGCACCCCAAGCCCAAGGAAGAGCAGGGGCAGAAGCGGTTTGCGGCCCTGCTGTGTGAGGGCCAGACCATGGACGCCTTCTGCGTCAGCCAGTCGGACTTCGTCGGCAGCGGCACCCTGGCAAAGCCCGAACTGGTGACCCATCTGCCCAGCCGGTTCAACCGGAAGATGGCCCCCTTCTTCGCCATGGAGAAGCGGTTCACCGCCCGGCCGGGTAAGGCCGTGGTCATCGACAGCTTCGTGGGCATGATGGAGACCGACGAGGATGCGACGGCGCCCTTTGACGCGGCTCTGAACTGCCTGCTGAACACCTATGCCGATCCCGCCGCCCTGACCGCCACCCTGAACCAGGTCAAGGCTTTCTGGGACCGTTACCCCGGCTACCTGGTGCCCCAGTCCGGCGATCCCCGGTTCGCGGCCTATGTCAGCCACAATCTGCCCTTCCAGGTCCTGTACCAGACCTATGTGTCCCGGGCCTTCGCCTGGACCCAGAAGTCCTACCGGGAGACCGGCTTCCGGGAGATCCAGGACATCTTCGCCTCCATGTACTACCTCAGCGCCATTGGGGAGAACGACCTGATCAAGGAGCTGATCTCCAACTGGGTCCGCAATGTCTTCCGCATGGGCTACGCCTATCCCCTTCCTCAACGATATGCTGGGCAGCAACCGGGTGATCCTCTCCGACGCCATGGTCCTGGGCGGGGGTCTGCTGACGGTCTACGGCCTGGCCATGCTGGTTCTCAAGCGGCCCGCCAAGACCGACAAGGCCTTCGGCAAGTTCCTGAAGCTGGCGATCTTGGGCATCCTGGCTGCGGTCAGCACCCTGATCCCCGTTCTGAACACCCTCTACCGGGCCATTCGGATCCCTGCCATGACCACCGCGGTGATCTGGCTGTTCGCCTTCTTCAATACCTGGATCCTGAACACCCGTCTGGGCCAGAACATGCGCACCGTGGGTCAGAGCCGCAGCGTGGCTACCTCCGCCGGCATCAACGTGGATAAGACCCGGATCATCGCCACCTGCATCTCCACAGTCCTGGCGGCCTGGGGTCAGCTGATCTTCCTGCAGAACCTGGGCACCTTCAACACGGTCCAGCAGCAGGACAATGTGGGCCTGTACGCTGTGGCGGCCATTCTGGTGGGCGGCGCCAACGTCCAGAAGGCCAACAACAAGCATGCTGTCGTGGGCGTGCTTCTGTTCCACACCCTGTTTGTTGTGGCGCCTCTGGCTGCCACCAAGCTGGTGGGCGACTCCGCCATTTCCGAGTATATCCGGATGTTCTTCTCCTACGGCGTCATTGCCGTGTCCCTGGCTATGCATGCCTGGAAGTCCACCGGCAAGAAGAAAGCCGCATAAATCCATCTATAAAAGCAGCCCGCGGACCGTCTTCGGTCCGCGGGTTTTCTCATGTCGGCCGGATGGAGCCGGGATCAGCCAAGGAGAGCTTTTTTCAGGGCGTCGTAGTCCGCGCCATTGCAGTTCAGGTCGCATTCCGGCGGGAACCGGATGGCGTCGGTGTTCAGGAAACAGGTCCGCAGACCCAGAGCCCTGGCGGGGACAATGTCGTCGGAGGGGCTGTTGCCCACCATGAGGATCTGGTTTCGGGGATAGGGAATCTGCCGTAGAAGGGCCTGGAAGTAGTCGGGGTTGGGCTTGCGGATTCCCCAGTCCGAGGACAGCAGGGCCGCGTCAAACCGGCGGGGAAGGTCCAGCATCCGCATCTCCGGCTGGGTGAACACCCGCTGGGCATTGGACAGCAGGTACACCTTTCTCCCGGCCTGACGCAGGTCGTCCAGCAGCTGGGCGGCGCCGGGGTAGAGCTCGGCATAGTCCGTGGAGCAGGCCCGGAACATCCGTCCGGCAGCCTGGATCAGTTCCTGGGAGGGCTCCAGGCCGCGGGCCTGGAATAGCCGCCGGAATACCCGCTCCACGTTGATCTCCACCCAGGGGGTCCGCTTTTGCCCGGTCAGGACCTGCTCCTCGTCCCGGACGGCTTTCCCATAGGCGTCCAGCAGCGCTTCCGGGGTGTAATCCGCCCCCGCGTAGCGGTAGAACAGACTCAGGGGCTGCCACAGCCTGGACAGATCCCCTTCGTCGGTGTGAATCCGGATCAGGGTTCCGTACAGGTCAAAGATCACAGCCCGGACGTTTTTCATACGTCTGTCCTCCTGTACAGAATTTTCGCTTCCCAGGGCCGCAGGAGGCCCTGGGCGGCGTCGGGGTAGTTGGCGATGAGGCACTTGGCGCCTGCCCAGCCCTCAGGCAGCTGCCAAGACGTCGGGTCTGCGCCGAAATTGCAGATGACGAGAAGCTCCTGGTCCATCCAGGCGCGGGTGTAGACAAACAGCTTTTCGTGCTCCGGAAGCAGCAGGGTGAAGTCCCCCATGCGGAACACCGGGTAGGTCTTCCGCAAGGCAATGAGACGGCGGTAGAAGTGAAATACGGAGTCCGGATCGGCCAGCTGGGCCTTGGCGTTGATCCGGGCGGCGTTGGGGTTTACGGGCAGCCAGGGGGTGCCGGTGGTGAAGCCCGCCTGGGGGCCGTCATCCCACTGCATGGGGGTCCGGGCGTTGTCCCGGCCCCGGCGGTAAATGGATTCCAGAATCTGGCCTTCCGGATACCCGGCCTCCAGACGCTCCCGGTACAGGTTCTTCGCCTCCACATCCTGCAGCTGGTCAACGGTCATGCGCATGTTGGTCATGCCCAGCTCCTCGCCCTGGAAGATGTAGGGAGTGCCCTGCATGCCGTGGAGCATGACGGCCAGAAGCTTGGCCGAGGTTTCCCGGAAGCCGCCTTCGTCCCCCCAGCGGGAGACGATCCGGGGCAGGTCGTGGTTGTTGAGAAACAGGCTGTTCCAGCCCTGGCCGTGGAGGCCATGCTGCCACTTTTCGAAGCAGGCCTTCAGGGCGGACAGGGACAGGGGGGCCGTGTCCCACTTGGGCTTGCCGGGCTGCTGGTCCAGTCCCATGTGCTCAAACTGAAAGACCATGGAAAGCTCGCTGCCGTCGGGGCAGCTGTACCGCTTGGCCCGGTCCACATCGGCGCCCCAGGCCTCGCCTACGGTGACCAGATTCCCCTTCCGGAAGGTCTCGGCGCTGAGTTCCCGGAGGAATTCGTGGAGCCGGGGGCCGTTGATGGTGATGTGCCGGTCCGGTTCCTTGGCGATCTGGTCGATGACGTCCAGCCGGAAGCCGGCCACACCCCGGTCCATCCACCACAGGATCATGTCATACAGGGCTCGCCGCACCGCCGGATTCTCCCAGTTCAGATCCGGCTGCTCCGGGGCGAACTGGTGGAAATAGTACTGGCCCAGTTGGGGAACATAGGTCCAGGCGGGGCCGCCAAAGGCGGAGCGCATGTCATTGGGGAAGGCGTCGGGACCGCCGTCACGCCAGATGTAGTAGTCGTGGAAGGGATTGTCCCTGCTCTTCAGGGCCTCCCGGAACCACCGGTGCCGGTCGGAGCTGTGGTTGAGCACCAGATCCAGCATAATTCCGATGCCCCGCCGGTTGGCCTCCTGGATCAGGCTGTCCATATCCTCCAGGGTGCCGTACATGGGATCGATGGCCTGATAGTCCGAGATATCGTAGCCGTTGTCCACCTGGGGAGAGGCGAAGACCGGCGACAGCCAGATCAGATCGACGCCCAGGGTTTTCAGATAGTCCAGCCGCTGAAGAATGCCCTTCAGGTCTCCCGTGCCGCTGCCGGTGGTGTCCTGAAAGCTCTTGGGATAGATCTGGTAGACCACAGCGGAGTGCCACCAGTTTTTTTCGGTTCTTTCCATGGGATGGTTCTCCTTTCTCACATCTGTTCGGACTCTGCATCGCTTCGTTCCAGAGCCTCCAGAACCCGGAGCAGCTCGCCTACGCTCCAGGCCTGGGCAAAGCAGCCCCGGGAGGCGGTGGGGTTTTCTCCGTCGTAGATCTCCGGGATCTGTCCGGCGCAGCCCTCCCGCAGGGCGGGGATCAGGGACTGGAGCCACAGGCGGACCTGATCTTTGGCTTCCTGACTGTAGTCGTGGACCTTCAGCCAGGCCAGGTAAAAGGCCCCCAGGGGGAAGGGCCATACCGTACCCTGGTGGTAGGCCAGATCCCGGACCTTCTGAGGCCCGCCGTAGTCGGGGTGGAACTGCTTGTCCTCCGGGGACAGGGTCCGCAGGCCCACGGGGGTGTACAGGTGACAGGCCACGGTGCTGACCACCTGCCGGGCCTGGTCCGGCTCCAGCATGGTAAAGGGCATGGTCACGGCCCAGATTTGGTTGCAGCGGATCTGATCGTCGGCGGAGGTGCCGGAGATCACGTCCCGCAGATAGCCCTTGGGATGCCAGAACTGTTTGCGGAAGGAAGCGCGGATCCGTTGGGCCAGGGCTTCATAGTCGCCCCGGGGTTTGCTCAGAAGTACGCAGAAGAAATCCATGATCTTCATGGCGTTGTACCAGCAGGCGTTCAGCTCCACAGGTTTTCCGTGGCGGGGGGTGGGAAGGATGTCGTCTACGCGCACGTCCATCCAGGTCACCTGCCACAGTCCTTCCCCGGCCCGGATCAGACCGTCGTCCTCCATTCGGATGCCGTAATCCGTGCCCCGGCGGTAGTTGGAGACGATGCGCTCCATGACCGGGAAGGCCTGGGCGGCGAAGTTCAGGTCCCGGGTCCGCCGGAAGTACAGGTATACGCAGTTGATAAACTGCAGGGCGGCGTCGGCGGTGTTGTACATGGGCTCGGTTTTCCCCTCCGGGAACAGGTTGGGCATGAGTCCCTTGCGCTCGTAGGCCATGAAGGTGGTCAGGATGCTTTTGGCGTCGTCATAGCGGCGGGTGGACAGGGCGCACCCGGGCAGGGCGATCATGGTGTCCCGGCCCCAGTCCTCGAAGAAGGGATATCCGGCCAGAATGGTCTTGGACCCGGTGGACTCCCGCCAGGCGATGAAGGCGTCGGCGCTGACGGCCAGCTGCCGGGCCAGAGGGTCCTGAAGACCGGACTGTTCCTCCAGGGCCCGGCGATGCTCTCCGGCCCAGGCCAGGATTTGGGGGACGGTTTCTGTGGGCGCTTCGCAGGACCAGAGGAGCTCCAGGACGGCGCTGCCGCTGCCGGGGACGGAAACGGAGATCCGGTGGTTGGCGGCGGCAAGGCCGGTGTCCCTGCGCCCGTCGGGGCGGTCACAGGCGTAGAATAGGGCCTGATGGGCGGTGGGGAAGGTCTCCACGCTGCCGTTGGTGGCAAGGTGCAGGGTGATCCCGGCGCTGGTGATCTTGCCGTCCCGGAAGGAAAAGGCCTGCTCCGGCTTCAGATCCGTTCCCTTGGGGGTGAACTGCATCCAGGGGGTCACGGTGAGCCGGGCGCTGTGGGGATTCAGGTTGTTCAGCTGGTAGCGGAGGGCCACGGCGTTTCCCTTCATGGCCAGGGTTTTGGTTACGAATACACCCCAGGTCTGGTACTCCCAGACGAGCAGGTCTTCCACCGTTACCCGGTTCAGGTCTTTCCAGCCGTCCTCCCCGCCCTTCGGGAAGGTCTGGGTGGACAGATGGGTGGGTCCGCGGTCTGTGGTCAGAACCTCCTCCAGGCGGTGGATCAGATTGCGCCGCTGGTTGGGGGCGTGGAGGCAGGCCATCAGCAGGGCGTGGTCGTTCCGGGCTGCCTCGCCGGTAATCGACAGGGAGGAAAAGCCGCCTAAGCCGTTGGTCAGAAGGTAGCAGTTCTCCCGGCCCCGCTCCCGGCTGCGGAAATCCTGTTTGCCGTAAATGAATCGCATATGGGCACTCCTCGTATAATAAGATTTGCAGATAATTAAAGTGCATCTGCTTAATTCACTTAAATCAGATCGACAGGCTT
>CALXFT010000069.1 GCA_944387635.1 uncultured Oscillospiraceae bacterium
ACAATTATGCGCGAGATTCCATTTTTTGTCACTACAATACTGTGTTCGCTATCACACAAGTTTTTTCATTGAACCATTTTTTCTCAGATATCCGGAGGATTTAGTGGACTTTTTTGGGAAAAGGGTGTATGCTAGTGAGGCGCTTTTCGGGAAAGGGTCCCGGTCAGAAGCGTATGGCGCAAAAGGAGAGATTCCTCATGGATCAACAGAAAGTCAGACGTATCCTGCTGCCCCTGGTGGGTGTGGCTCTCACCGGCATCTGCGTGGGAGTGTTTAAGTTCGCCGCCTTCGGCGTGGACCCCTATCAGTCCTTTATGAGCGGCATGGACGCGCTGGTACCCATTCCCTTCGGCACCTTGGCCACGGCCTTCGCCTTAGGCCCGCTGATCGACTGGTTCAACCGGAAGGTCTCCGGCCCCCTGCTGCACGGGAAGCGGGCTTCCCGGGGCGTGTAAGGGCCGGCTCAGTCTCAAAGCGAATCAGACAGAAGAAAGCGGGCAGAAATTTTCCGCCTGCTTCAAAAAAGAACATGCGGATCTTTACGCGGCGAAGGGTTTCGGAAAGCGTCAGCCTCCCGCGGGGTCCGTGCCTTTTCCCGGGAAGAGACGGCTTCCGCCTTGCAAACCGGGCATGGCTGTGCTAAGATGGAAATCCAAAGCCGGATTTGCCTGCCGGGGTCCCGGAGGAAGCGGTCCGGGGAAAATATAAGGAAATCATATAAGGCAGGTTTCATTATGATCGAACATAAACGTGTGAAAAAGGTCCTCTTCGGAGGAGACTACAACCCGGAGCAGTGGCCGGAAGAGATCTGGAAGGAGGATATGCGCCTGTTCAAGCTGGCGCGTATCGACGTGGTGACCCTGAATGTCTTCAGCTGGGCCGCGCTTCAGCCTGACGAGACGACTTACGACTTCACCAAGCTGGATAAGATCATGGACATGGTCCAGGAGAACGGCTTGAAGGTCTGCCTGGCCACCTCCACCGCTGCCCACCCGGCCTGGATGGCCCGGAAGTATCCGGATATCCTGCGCACGGAGCAAAATGGCATGGCCCGCCGCTTCGGCGCCCGCCACAATTCCTGCCCCAACAGCCCCACCTACCGCAAGTACGCCTCCGCCCTGGCGGAGAAGCTGGCCCTGCGGTACGGCAGCCGGGAAAACGTGGTGGCCTGGCATGTGTCCAACGAGTTCGGCGGAGCGTGCTACTGCCCCAACTGCCAGAAGGCCTTCCGGGTCTGGCTGCGGAAGAAGTACAAGACCATCGATGAGCTGAACCGGGTCTGGAACACCGGCTTCTGGAGCCACACCTTCTACGACTGGGACGATGTGGTGCTTCCGGATCTGCGCAGCGAGGAGTTCGGTGTGGACGGGCGGCTGCGGACCAACTTCCAAGGCATTTCCCTGGACTACCGGCGGTTCAATTCCGACAGCATTCTGGACTGCTACAAAATGGAGCGGGACGTCCTGCGCAGGATCACCCCTCACATTCCGGTGACTACCAACCTCATGGGCTGCTACCAGAGCCTGGACTACCACAAGTGGGGCCGGGAAATGGACTTCATCTCCTGGGACAGCTACCCGAGCTTCGGCGCGGACTACTGCCAGAACGCCATGGCCCACACGGTCATGCGGGGGCTGAAGGAGGGCAAGCCCTTCGCTCTTATGGAGCAGACCCCCGGCGTGAGCAACTGGCACACCTACTGCGCCCTGAAGCGGCCCGGCGTCATGCGGTTGTACAGCTACCAGGCCCTGGCCCACGGCTCCGATACGGTGATGTTCTTCCAGATGCGCCGGAGCATCGGCGCCTGCGAGAAGTACCACAGCGCGGTCATTGACCACGCGGGCCATGAAAACACCCGGGTCTTCCGGGAGGTGACGGCCCTGGGCCGGGAGCTGGAGACCCTGGGAGACCAGACTCTGGGGACCCGGGTCCAGGCAAAGGCAGCCCTGATCTTCGATTGGGACAACTGGTGGGCCAGCTCCCTGTCCGCCGGACCCAGCGACGCCATTGACTACCTGGGGGAGGTCTCCGCCTACTTCCGGGCCCTGCACACCATGCATCTGGGTGTGGACATTGTGGGCGTGGACGCGGACCTGTCCGGCTATTCCCTGGTTGTGGCGCCTATGCTGTACATGTGCAAGGACGGCTTCGATGAGAAGCTGCGCCGGTTCGTCCGGGAGGGCGGCACCTTGGTCAGCTCCTATTTCAGCGGCTATGTGGAGGACCACGACCTGGTGATCACCGGCGGCTACCCGGGCCGGCTGCGGGACATTCTGGGCATCTGGGTGGAGGAGTCCGACGCCCTGCCCCCCGAAGGCGCGGGACTGCGCCACACCTTCACCTACCAGGGCAAGCAGTATCCGGCGGAGATTCTGTGCGATCTGATGCACCTGGAGGGCGCCCGGGCCTTGGGCAGCTACGACAACGACTTCTATGCCGGCATGCCCGCTGTGACCTGCAACGATTTCGGCAAGGGCCGGGCCTACTATGTGGCCACCCGGTCGGAAGAAGCGCTCTACCAGGCGCTGTTTGCCCGGATCGCCGGGGAGTGCGGCCTTGAACCCCTGGTGGAGGCCTCGAATCAGGTGGAGGCCACCCTGCGTGCCGGAGACAAGGGCCGGTTCCTGTTCCTGCTGAACCACGCGGACAGCGTCTCCCCGGTGAAGCTGCGCCGGGGCGGCGAAGACCTCCTGGGCGGCAAGACCTGGGCCGACGGGGATGTGGTGGAGCTGGGACCCAAGGATGTGGCCCTGCTGCGCCTGAACTGACCAACAAGAACAGAATGCGAAACACCCTCCGCAACGGTTTTTCGACCGCCGCGGAGGGTGTTTTCGGTGGGTTATTCGTGGCCGCAGGAGGAGCCGCAGCCGTGGCTGCCGCAGCTTCCGCCGTGGTGATGATGGCCGTGGTGGTGCTCGCCGTGGTGGCTGCACTGGATGTTGGGGTTGTAGACCAGGGAGCCGGAGATCAGGGCCTGCACGGCCTGGTCCGCGTCGCCGCTGACGCCGCCGTAGAGGGTGATGCCCGCGGAGGCCAGGGCCGCCTGGGCGCCGCCGCCGATGCCGCCGCAGATCAGGGTGTCCACATGCATGGCCAGGAGCACCCCGGCCAGAGCGCCGTGGCCCTGTCCGCCGGTGTCCACCACCTGCTGGGATACGATGGTTCCGTCCTGGACGTCGTAGATCTTAAACTGCTCAGTGTGGCCGAAGTGCTGGAAAATCTGGCCGTTTTCATAGGTGACAGCAATGCGCATAATGGTTTCTCCTTTGGTTTGGTAGTATTGCCTGAAGAGGACCTGCTTGTAGCACCCCCCGGAACAGCAGGCGGTGTTGTCTCCGCTGCACAGCCGGTAAGCGCCGCCTTCGATCCGCAGGGGGCGTCCGTCCACCAGGGCAACGGCGATTTTCCGCCGGGCGCCGTCGTAGATCTTCTGAACCGTGGTCCGGGCCACGCCCATCTGTTCGCTGCAGGCCTCCTGGGACAGACCTTCCCGGTCGATGAGGCGGATGGACTCATATTCGTCTACGGTGAGGATCACAGGCCGCGCGTCCTCGGACATTTCCGCGGGACGGAATTCCAGGGACTGGGGGTAATGGCATACCAGTCTGCGTTTTGGGGGTCTTGGCAAGGCGACGCGCCTCCTTCCTGGGACAGGCCTTTCGGGCTTTTGGATAAGTCTATTATAAAAGAGTTTATGACATATGTCAAGAATAATTCTGACATATGCCATAAATATTTTGGGTTCAATGGGCGATCCTTAGGCAGAGGCAGGATAAAGAAGCAGCGGAATTCTGCCGAAACCAGAAAGCAGGTTCTCCGGAAGGGGGCTGGGAGCAGTCCGCTCAATTTGCGCATTTATGGAAACGAACCGTAACCGCTCAGCAAGGACCTGGCTGTGATCGAAACGCCACGGGTAAAGCGGATATGCATCAATATTTTATATAGGCTGCTTCCGGGAGCGTTTGGGTTCCTTAGGTTTCGCTGAGAGAAGCTATGCGCGGAGCGGTCACTTCGTAGGGAAAAAAGAATCCCCGAAACCCAGAGGATTTCGGGGAATGTGGTGGACGATATAGGACTCGAACCTATGACCTTCCGCACGTCAAGCGGATGCTCTAGCCAGCTGAGCTAATCGTCCGTCTCGCTGACGACTTCGTTAGTATACAGGAAGGTCGGTGATTTGTCAAGGGTTTTCTTAAAAAATTTAAAAAAATTTATCCGGACACCCCGTCTACGGTGGAATGACCCAGAAATCGGATGGTCAGCCGGTTGGGCAGGCACACGATATGCATGCCGCCGCCGCAGAACCCCCGCTCCATGCAGTAGCCGTCGGGGCAGTTGGCTTCGGTGACGGCGATCTTGCCGTCGAGGACGGTGACCACATTCCGTCCGCCGTCCTCGGTGGTGACGGTGAAGGTCTGGTCTTCCGAAAGGGCCACGGTGGCGATCACCCGGCCCTGGCTGCTGATCTCGGCGAAGGCAGCCGCCTCAGAGGGCCGCGCCAGATACAGGCTCAAACCCAGACAAAGCCCGAATACGGCTGCCAGAATGGCGATCCAGGTCTTGGTTTTCATCGCGCGATCACCTCGTATTCACATCCGGAGAGCACGGCGCCCTGGGTGGCGAGGATGCGGCCGTCATTGGTGACGAAGACCGCCTCAAAATCGTCGCTGGCCCGCCAGAACTCCGACGCCTCCTCCAGCCCCATGACGAACAGGGCGGTGGACAGGCAGTCGGCGGTGAGCCCGTCCCGGCAGATCACGGTGACGCTGCGCAGGTCCGTGCGGGCGGGATAGCCGGTTTCGGGGTCCAGAATGTGGTGGTAGCGGACCCCGTCTTCCTCAAAATACCGCTGGTAGTCCCCGGAGGTCACCACGGCCATGGTGCCGGTGACGGATACCACGCCCAGATAGTCCCCGCCGTCGGGATTTTGGATGCCGATCTGCCAGGGCGTTCCGTCGGCCTTGCTTCCGAAGGTCTGGATGTTTCCGCCCAGATTCAGAATGGCCCGCTGGACCTTCTGCTCTTCCAGCAGGGCGCAGAGACAGGACCCGGCATAGCCCTTCAGGGCGCCGCCTAAGTCCCAGGCGGGAGAAGCCAGAGCCTCCTGAATCTGCTCGGAGGTGGGGACATGGTACTGCCCGTCGTAGAAGCCCCAGACCTTGCTGACATTGTGGAGCTTGGGATCAAAGGCTCCGCCGGTGCGCCGGGACATCTCCTCCGCCCGGTCCAGAATGTCGGCCCAGGAGTCCGGAAAGGTGACGCTCTGGCCCTGATTCAGGCGGCTCAGGGAGGAGTCGGGATCGGTGACGGAGAAGGCGGCCTCCAGGTCATTGACGGTCTGGACACAGGCGTCCAGGGCACTCTGGGTGTCGCCGGCCCACACGGTGAAGTCCATCACCGTATTCATGGCAAAGTGGGTCCGCTGCCCCTCCCGGGCGCAGCCGGTGAGCAGCAGGGTGGTCAGAAGGAGTATGGATAACAATCGCTTCATGGGATACCTCGGGTCTGGTATAAAAATGGGCTTTTGGACAGTATACCAAATCCCCGGGGAAAAGGCAAGAACCGGAACCGGAAAGAACCGCGTTCCTCCGGAGACACGAGGGAAAAACCGGTGAAAATCAGAGAAATCATCCGAAATTCTCCTTGACTTTTTTCTTCGCAAATGATAGAATAGACCAGCCGCATTGAAGGGGCTTTAAGCCGGCGCGCCCGCGCCGCGCCCTTAAAGCGAGACTACACGACTAAAGTAGGTGAAAACAAATGAAAGCAGTTATCGTAACCGGAGGCAAGCAGTACACCGTTTCTGAGGGCGACGTGCTCTACATCGAGAAGCTGAACGCCGAGGCTGAGTCCGCTGTGAAGTTCGACCAGGTTCTGGCCGTCCTGGACGGTGAGAACACCAAGATCGGCACCCCCGTGGTGGAAGGCGCCGCCGTGGAGGCCAAGGTGGTCAAGAACGGCAAGGGCAAGAAGCTGGACATCATCCGCTACAAGGCCAAGAAGAACGAGAAGCGCCACATCGGCCATCGTCAGCCCTACACCAAGGTTGAGATCACCAAGATCGCTCTGTAAAGTATGACCAAGTGCGAATTTTCTACCGAGAATGACCGGATCACCGGTTTTTCTGTCTCGGGTCACAGCGGCTATGCGGAGGAAGGCAGCGACATTGTCTGCGCCGCCGTCAGCGCCGCGGTTGCCATGGCGGAGGCCATCATCAACGATGTGTGCGGCGCCAAGGCCAAGGTCCGGGTGAAGGACGCGGACGCCCGCGTCACCCTGACCCTCCCCGCGTCCTGCGATGAGGAAGACACCGTTCAGGCAGTTCTTGCCGGTATGATGGTGTACCTGTGCGGACTGCGGGACGAATATCCGGATTATATTGAAGTTATGGAGGTGTAACACCATGCTGAAGATTGGTATTCAGTTCTTCGCGCACCACAAGGGCGGCGGTTCCACCAAGAACGGCCGTGACTCTGAGTCCAAGCGGCTGGGCGCGAAGCGTGCGGACGGTCAGTTCGTTCTGGCCGGAAACATTCTGGTTCGTCAGAGAGGCACCCACATCCATCCCGGTGTCAATGTTGGTATCGGCAAGGATGACACCCTGTTTGCTCTGGTTGACGGTACCGTCAAGTTCGAGCGCAAGGGCAAGGATCGCCGTCAGTGCTCTGTCTACGCGGAGCAGTAATTGAACGAGAAAGCTGCCGCATGCCGCGGCAGCTTTTTTTCAAAATTCCCGCTGGAAAGCGCAAAGACCTGTTTGCGCTTTCCAGCGGGGGTTTGCCCGTATAAATCGTCCGGTTTTATCCATCCTCATCAAACAGGGAGGTTTTTTATGTTTGTAGATAAAGTACGCATTACGGTCATCGGCGGCCGGGGCGGCGACGGCGCGGTGGCCTTTCACCGGGAGAAGTATGTGGCCTCCGGCGGTCCCGACGGCGGCGACGGCGGACACGGCGGCAGCGTGATCCTGCGGGTCAATGACAATCTGTCCACCCTGCTGGACTTCCGGTACAAGCGCAAGTATCAGGCCCAGGCGGGGGCCAACGGCATGGGGCGGAAAATGTCCGGCAAGCGGGGCGAGCCTCTGATCGTGGAGGTGCCTCGGGGCACCGTTGTCCGGGACGCCGAGACCAACCTGATCATTGCCGATATGTCCTCCGGCGAGGACTTCATCATCGCCAAGGGCGGCCGGGGCGGCTGGGGCAACGCCCACTATGCCACCCCCACCCGACAGGTCCCCCGGTTCGCCAAGGCGGGCCTGAAGGGCCAGGAGCGGGATATCATCCTGGAGCTGAAGCTTTTGGCGGACGTGGGCCTGGTGGGCTTCCCCAATGTGGGAAAATCCACCCTGCTCTCCGTCACCTCCAACGCCCGGCCCAAGATCGCTAACTACCACTTTACCACGCTGTTCCCCAATCTGGGTGTGATCTATGTGGAGGAGGGCGTGTCCTTCGTCATGGCGGACATCCCCGGCATCATTGAGGGCGCGGCGGAGGGCGCCGGCCTGGGCCACGACTTTCTGCGCCACATCGACCGGTGCCGGCTTCTGGTCCACGTGGTGGACGTGTCCGGCAGCGAGGGCCGGGACCCTGTGGAGGACTTTCACACCATCAACGCCGAGCTGAAGAACTACAGCCTGGATCTGAGCGACCGCCCTATGATCGTGGCCGCCAACAAGATCGACCTGCTGCCCCCGGACTCCGACAACCTGGAGCGGCTGCGGACCGCGGTGGAGGCGGCGGGCTGCCAGCTCTATGAGATCAGCGCTGGCACCACCCAGGGTACCAAGCTCCTGATGCAGGCAGTGGCCCAGCGGCTGCGGACTCTGCCGCCGGTCACCATCTACGAGCCGGAGTATGTGGAGGTCGTCGAGGCCCCGGCGGACCCCAGCGCCTTTGAGGTAGAGCACTACGGCAGCACCTGGCTGATCACCGGCACATGGCTGGAGCGGATGGTCCAGAACATCAACTTCGACGACTACGAGTCCCGGAACTACTTTGACCAGCAGCTGAGAAAGGTGGGCCTGTTCCAGCGTCTGGAGGAGATGGGCATCCAGGACGGCGACACCGTGGACATCTACGACTTTGAATTTGAATATCAGCGGTAAGCTTTTTTGACGAATCCCGCGCCGCCTTTTCTCCAGGGAAAGGGCGGCGCGGTTTTTTGTGAAAATTGGAGAAAAGTATTTGCTATCTGACAGGTTATCTTGTATAATGAAGGCAGACTTTCGCCTGAAGCCGGGAACCGCCGGGGGAAGGGAAGCAAAGGCGAGGAACAATCGGGACTGCGGTCTGTTTTGCATATGTATCGATGCTTGTGAGTGTTCTTTTAGGGGAGGGGAACGCTATGATCCGAAATCTGAATCAGGTCAATTTTCAAGGCTTCGGCATGGTCCTGCCGGAGCGTGCTCAGAGCGCCGCCGGGGTGGACAGAGAGAAAGCCGTCACCTGGCAGCTTTCCCAGACGGAGTTGGTGATCTACCGGACCCGGGTGGAAACCTGGATCGGCTGCGGCACCGGCATGTGCGTGCTGTCGGTCAGCCGGGACGGGGACGTCTATCAAAACTACTATCTGGACAAATCCGTGCGGCTCCAGAGCGATATTCTGTTTTCCCTGCGGCCTTTCCTGGGGGAGGCCACGGCTCTGCTGGCGGCGGAGAAGGCCCCAGAGCAGGTGGGACAGCGGTCTTTTGACAGTTTGCTGGTGGAGCCCAGGGTCCAGGTGGAGGGGATCTATACCTTTTTCTACCAGGAGAAGGAGCAGGGGTTCCTGTTCCCGGGAGAATCCCACCCCATGGCGGAGCTGACTTATGTGGACCAGGGCGCTCTGCACTCTGTGGCCGAGGGCCAGGACCTGCTGCTCAAGCAGGGGGATCTTGTGATCTACGGCCCGGACCAGTGGCATATGCAGTACGCGGACATTGGGGTGGCGCCCCGGTTTGTCACCTTGTCCTTCGACTTCCGGGGGGCGGAACTGGAGCGGCTGCTGAACCGGAAATTCACCGCGCCCCGGCAGGTGGCCGCCCTGCTCCAGGCCATGCTCCAGGAGCAGGAGCGGATGGACGTCTATTCCAATGACGTGATCCTGTCTCAGCTGAATCTTCTGCTACTCATGCTTCTTCGGGAGGCCGACGATCCCAAGGACCGGAAGCTCCAGACCTCCAACGCCATCCACAGCGAGAACGAGATCATCCGCAAGGCCCAGCAGTACATCGGCGCCCACATCCGGGAGAAGCTGTCGGTGCCTCTGGTGGCCCGGCAGGTGGACGTGAGTCCCAGCTATCTGACGGCCCTGTTCCACAAGCATTTGCAGATCTCTCCCGGCGAGTACATCCGGCGGATCAAGCTCCAGGAGAGCAAGCAGATGATCCGGGAGAACAACCTGAATTTTACCCAGATCGCGGCGGAATTGCAGTATTCCACGGTGCATCACTTCTCCCGGCAGTTCAAGGAGAAGTTTGGCATCACGCCCACGGAGTACGCCAAGTCGGTTCGGTGAGATACGTCATGAAAGGCGCTGTCTCATAATAACGCTTTCAAGAAAACGCATATCAAATAAGCTCGGCTGGATTACCAAAATCAAGGCAATCCAGCCGTTTTTATGCAATTTGTTGGGCTGTTTTTCAGAATTTGCATTTTGAGACAGCCCTGTTTTTTTATTTCGATTTGCTAGGGTGTTTTTCGGTATATTATTTTATAAATTTTTGTGCTTATCGACTTAGCACAGCCTGCGGCCCTGCGGGCCGCCTTCGCTTACCCCTTCACAAGGGGAGCCAAGGGGCGCGCAGGTTTCTGAGCCGGTACGAGTCCTCTGTAATTTCTGCTGTTTAAAGTCGATAAGCATATTTGTAAAAATTTTTTGGTAAATAATAAGCTGTTCTTGATCACCCCTTTGCATCTGGAGAAAATGTGTTTTCTAATTTACATTTCATATATCGGGCATAAATATGCCATCCAAGAGAAAGAACCGTTGCCACAGCGTAGAGTTCTGTCCAGTCAAAAAACAAGCGTAACCCATAGAATGGAATAGAAGAAAAGGTGGTTAGCAGAGCCGCAATAAATCCGCCTCGATCCAGCAGACTGGCGCCTAATCCAACAAAAGCTGAAATAAATGTGAGCAAGCTAATTATAAAAGATGTTTTGTTGAGCGGAACATACTTGCGTGAAGCAACAGAAAATACACTCCAAAAAGCAATGTAGAAAATAGTAGTAATAAAGTTTCCGACTTCCGCCGGGCCGCCCATCCAAGCGCCGCCAGCGTTAATCACGAAACAACTTATGACAGCTGCTAAAGCGAGGATGATAGCAAGAACGCTTTTTTTGCATGACGAAATATTTTTCGGCTGTCAAACTCCGGCATTTGCAATGCAGAGCAGAGATCTGAACGCATTTCCTCATATAGCTTTTTGCAGCTTTCGCAAGACTGTAAGTGACCTTCAATATCCTCAGTCGTCTGTTTGCTGCAAGCATGGTCTATATAGGCGGAAAAAAGGAATACCCCACCGAGGAAAAGATACAGCAGCGCAAACGGGATGTTCATGGTGACAAAGCTGTAAATCATGCAGCAGACGAATACGATGCCGAGGATCAGACGAAAATAAAAGTGACGCATACAATTACCTCCTATATTTCTGTATGGTATTTGGTTTCTTGTTTACAATGCAAGCATATACCAATAGAAGCCCGCCTGCGGGAATGTCCACGAATGGCAGGGTTTTGACCGCGAATGAGGTCATTTCACCCATAGGCGCTTTTGGCAAACAAGAAAAACGCAAAGCCACAGAACAATCCCAATGAGAAGCAATACCAGCTTGTTCAAAATCCATATTGCATTATCAATGCCTGCAAACCGAATAAACAGATAGAGGTACTGCATAGGCCGGAAGCGCAAGAGGCTCATAGACATAATGGAAAATAGCCATATCACGCCGACTGCCATCGTGGGAATGTGCGGTACGCTGCTCAACAACGAAATGAATATACACACGCTGGACAGGAAAAAGGCGGTCGGCAGAAAAGTCAGAAGCAGCTCTCCAATGCAAGCGGTTTTTGTGATGATGCTTGTGCCTAATATCCCGACAACCGCGAAACTTGTAACAGTCACAAACAGCAGGAGGAATCTGCGCACAATCCAAAGGAAAAGGGACTTTCCCTGTGCGGAGATCACATCGAACATCCGATCCGTTCTTGTCGGGCACCATTCGCCAACCGCGATCGCCATATAAAACGGAAACAAGACTTCAAATCCTAAATAGCCCCAATTTACATTGTCACCGCCAGTTGCACAAACGATTAAAAAAGCGGCAGTCAATAAAGCAGAGATCCAAAACGGATTGATCCCCATGATTTTTGTTTCAAGCCTTACCATCACTCTGCCCTCCAGAACCGCCGTTTTATTGCAACGAGAACGATTGCCAGAACACCGATCCCAATCATAAAGGCCAGATTAAGACAGGCGCTGCCCACATGAATTTGCAGATACCTCGGATGCTGCCAGATCAGTTTTGCCAAATCGCCTTGTGTGAAAATGTAAAAGGGGATTGGTTCGGCCTGATCGGTGGTAAAGGCATTGACAAGGAACAAAATGGAGCACACCAAATAGACCAGCCGAATATCTGCAAGTTCCGGCAGCATAACGCTGCTGGCTGCCACAAAAAAGGTTGCGGGAAGTATGATACAGACGGAAACGCTGAATATGGCGCTTATGTATTCCCCAACCGTTGTATTCGATGGACTGAAAATAACAAATCCGGCGATTGATAGAATCAGCAGCGCATACATCAAGGTGCTTATCGGTATTGCAGGCGCGGCAATCGTAAGACTTGCGGTGTATCTGAAAGGCAAGAACGCAAAGAAATACCGAAAAGGCATTGAGTACGGCTCTGCTCGTTGGAGTGCATAATTTTAAGTGTAAAGGACACCTACATGGACGCACAGGAGGTTATGCACATGACTGATTATAGC
>CALXFT010000070.1 GCA_944387635.1 uncultured Oscillospiraceae bacterium
ACGGAGCCGAGGCATTGAATATATGATTTATTCAGCAATCTGTATTTCCTGCGCTAACCGAATGCCGACCTGTACCCCGTGCACAAACCCGGAGTGTTCATGGTCTCTACAGAGGGCGCAGACGGGATTGAAATCCAATCCATTTCCCGCAGGGGCATTCCGTTCATCAGACGATAAAGCTCATAAGAATCTGTCTTAATCTGGGCATCATCCATACGGTTTGCGTTGCTATAAGCTTCATAGAGAAGTGACAGAATGGAGCCGCCATCGCCAAGGTTGGGATTACGGAAAGCCATATATGTTTTGAGCATTCGGATATATTCTTCCGCGTTCATACATAAATCAGCTCCTCTCGGACAATTTCCTCGGCTCTGGCGTGGATATTGTTCATGCGCTGCACCCATGACATTGGGTCGCTGACTTTCAGCGCTTCCGTGATTCTCTCGGCATCTTTCATCTGGTTAATCATCCGTTCCTGCCTGTCCTGCGCTTGCTGATTCAGGTCAGCGAGATTTGTCCACAGCTCGCCGGACAGGAGCAGCCGGTTGTAGCGAATCGACTGATGTTCTCTCAGATACTCCCGTTGCATTCGTTCCCACTTGCCAATAGGTCGGGCTTCCTCCAGCAGTGTCAGGTCTGGGATGTAGTAATCACTTATGCGGATATATTGGATGTCCATAGTCATTCCTCCTTCGTTTTGATACTGTCATTGTATCGGAGAATAAATGGAATGTCGAATATACCGAAACCCCCGGTTCTTTGAATAGCAGAACCGGGGGCATAGGCTCAATAGGTAATGTCTTTGATATAAACAAACGTGTTAGTTTAAAACATTGGACCTAATCGTCAAATTGACAACAGGCCATCTTTACGCAGGGAGCGGATCGGCAGAGCGGTATTCACATGGGCAAGCATGGTTCTCACGGCGTCCACGTTAGGATGGAACAGGGAACGCCCCGTCTGTTCGAGGGCAGCAAACATCGCAAGATAGCGATTGAGGTACTTGGTTGACACTCCATTAATTCAAGAGATAGGATTAAACGGCGGGCATAAATTATCAGTAATACAACTTCACAGGAACTTAATATTTACTCGCTTTTTTCCTTAATAATTTCGGGGTAGAATGTAGACATAAAGAAAAAACCCCAGGGCTGAAGAAAAAACCGGCCCGATGATATAAATTCGCTAACTTCTTCATCTTTTTCATTTTTTCCTCTCCTCTTTTCTTGTTGCAAAAACCGCGGCTGGGCCGCGGTTTTTGCATTTTTATTCTGTTTGCGGGCCCATGGACCCGGCCTGTGGGGCCGCATTGGCGCGCCCCTTGGGGTACGCGGCGGTGAAGACAGGTCCGGCGGGGGGCGAAGCCGCGCCGGGGCAATCAGATCCGCTTCATGGGTTCGGACTGGTCCTGGGCCAGAAGGAGATCGGTGATCACGTCGTTGCTGACCAGATACCCCCTGGGGGTCAGGACCCAGCGGCCGGTGTCGGTCTGGGTGGTGTGGTAGTACCGGCGGTGCTTCTCCAGGACCTCCTCCAGCGGGGCGAAGGGCAGCAGGAAGGCCTTCTCGTACTCCTGGGCGGCGATGCCGACGCTGGTCCGCAGCCGCAGCATCAGATATTCCCCGGCCCGCTCCCGCAGGGGAATCTCCTGGATGTCCTCCATGATGTCCCCGCCGTCCCGGATGCCGTTGATGTAGGCCTGCAGGTCCCGCTTCAGGGTGTAGCGCTTGCCGGCGAAGTCCGAGCTGGCGCTGGGACCGAAGCCCAGGTATTCCCCGCCGGTCCAGTACTTCATATTGTGCCGGGAGATCATGCCCTTGCGGCAGAAGTTGGAGATCTCATACTGACGGAAGCCCCGGCTGCGCAGGGCCTCCACGGCGGACAGGTACATCTCCGCCTGCTCGTCGTCGCCGGGCAGGTTCAGCACGTCCCGCATGCCCCAGAAGGGGGTCCCCTCCTCAATCTTCAGGCCGTAGCAGCTGATGTGCTCCGGCAGCAGCCGCAGCACCGTGTCCAGGGTGCTCAGCCAGTCCTGGAGGCTCTGGCCCGGCAGGCCGTACATCAGATCCACGGACACGTTGCGGAAGCCCGCCTTGCGGATCTTCTGGTAGGCGGACACCGCCTGGGCGTAGGTGTGGGGGCGGCCCAGCTTCTTGAGCATTTCATCGCTGTCGGACTGGATGCCCAGGCTGGCCCGGTTGAAGCCCTCCGCCCGCAGCCGCCGCAGAAGCCGGTCGGACACCGAGTCCGGGTTGGCTTCGAAGGTGATCTCCGCGTCGGACACCACGTCGAAGTTCCGGCGGATGGTGTTCAGGATCTCCGCCATTCCGTCGCCGCCGAAGAAGGAGGGGGTGCCGCCGCCAAAGTAGACGGTGTCCACCTTATATCCGGGGGCCAGCTCGCCTGCCTCCTTGATATGGTCGCACACCGCGTCCAGAAAGCCGTCGATGAGGCTGTCGTCCTTGGTGGCCAGGGAGTAGAAGTCGCAGTACTGGCACTTGCTGCGGCAGAAGGGAACGTGGATATAGATACCCAACGGCGTCTTGTTGGGCCGCTTGGTGAGAATTGGCATGATAAACCTCCTAAGGTTTTGGAATCAGGGAAAGGGAGAAAGCCCGCGCCGCGCCCTTGGCCGGCCTCTTTGGGCAAGCGAAGGGCTGAGCGGCAGGCTCATTCGTCGTCCAGCTTCAGCACGGCCATGAAGGCTTCCGAGGGGACGGAGACGGTGCCGAAGGTCCGCATGCGCTTCTTGCCCTCTTTCTGCTTCTCCAGGAGCTTTTTCTTCCGGGTGATGTCGCCGCCGTAGCACTTGGCCAGCACGTCCTTGCGCAGAGCCTTGATGGTCTCCCGGGCGATGATCTTGCCGCCAATGGCCGCCTGGACCGGGATCTCGAACTGGGCGCGGGGAATGTTGTCTTTCAGCTTCTCGCAGATTTTGCGGGCTCTGGGATAGGCGTTGTCGGCGAAGAGGATGAAGCTCAGGGCGTCTACCATGTCGCCGTTGAGCAGGATGTCCAGCTTCACCAGGCGGCTGGGCCGGTAGCCGATGAGCTCGTAGTCCAGGCTGCCGTAGCCCCTGGTCCGGGACTTCAGGGCGTCGAAGAAGTCGTAGATGATCTCGTTCAGGGGCATCTCGTAGTGCAGCTCCACCCGGCTGGCGTCCAGGTAGACCATGTCCTTGAACTCGCCCCGCCGCTGCTGGGCCAGGTCCATGATATTGCCCACATAGTCCTGGGGGGCGATGAGGCTGACCTTGGCGAAGGGCTCCTCCGCCAGCTGGATCTCCATGGGGTCCGGCCAGTCCAGGGGGGTGTAGACCATGAGGGTCTCCCCGCTGGTCTTGGTCACCCGGTAGACTACGTTGGGGGCCGTGGTGATCAGATCCAGGTTGTACTCCCGCTCCAGGCGCTCCTGGATGATCTCCATGTGCAGCAGCCCCAGGAAGCCGCAGCGGAAGCCGAAGCCCAGGGCGATGGAGCTCTCGGGCTCGTAGCTCATGGAGGCGTCGTTGAGCTTCAGCTTCTCCAGGGCGTCCCGCAGGTCCTGGTACTTGGACCCGTCGGCGGGATAGACGCCGGAGAAGACCATGGGCTGCACCGGCCGGTAGCCCGGCAGAGGCTCCGAAGCCGGACGGTCCAGGCCCGTGATGGTGTCGCCCACCCGGGTGTCCGCCACGGTCTTGATGGAGGCGGTGATGTAGCCTACCTCGCCGGCCCCCAGGGCAGGGGCGCTTACCAGGCCGCCGGGACTCATGGTGCCCACTTCCACCACCTTGTACACCGCCCCGGTGGCCATCATCTTGATATCCATGCCCGGGCGCACGGTGCCCTGGCGAATCCGGGTGTAGACGATGACGCCCCGGTAGGAGTCGTACTGGCTGTCGAAGATCATGGCCTGCAGGGGCGCCTCCCGGTCCCCCTGGGGGGCGGGCACGTCCCGGACGATCATCTCCAGAACCGCGTGGATGTTAATGCCGTTCTTGGCGGAGATCTCGGGGGCGTCCTCGGCGGGGATGCCGATGATGTCCTCCACCTCCGCCTTGACCTCGGCGGGCCGGGCGGAGGGCAGGTCGATCTTATTGATTACGGGCAGGACCTCCAGACCCGCGTCGATGGCCAGATAGGTGTTGGCCAGGGTCTGTGCCTCCACGCCCTGGGAGGCGTCCACCACCAGCACGGCGCCTTCGCAGGCGGCCAGGGACCGGGAGACCTCGTAGTTGAAGTCCACATGGCCCGGGGTGTCGATGAGGTTCAGGGAATATATGCTGCCGTCGTCGGCGGCATAGCGCAGCTGGACGGCGGTGGCTTTGATGGTGATGCCCCGCTCACGCTCCAGCTCCATGGAGTCCAGAAGCTGCTCCGCCCGGACCCGCTGGTCCACTGCGTCGCACTCCTCCAGCAGCCGGTCGGCCAGGGTGGATTTACCGTGGTCGATGTGGGCGATGATGGAAAAATTTCGGATCTTGCTCAGTTCGGTCATGCAGGCACCTCAATACATTTTTCAGCAGCACCGGAACCGAAGTCCCGGAAAATACAGGCTAATGAATCCATTATACCGAATATTTTCCAAAAAGTAAACCGTATGTTTTCCCCAAATCCGAGGAACACTGACGCAGACGGCAAAAATTTTTTGAAAAACCGGATTTCTGCCGTGAATTTCCGGAAAAACCCCTTGCCGAAACGGGAAAATTGGGGTATAGTAGTTACTGTATGGCCCTTTTTGTTACGGGCTCGTATCGGAACCATTTTCTATCTAAATTTACATATACAGACAAAAAGGGGATTTGTCATGAGCACTCAAAAGAAACCGACCAAGAACAGCCCGGAGGAGGCGCAGGCCGCCCTGCAGAACCTCATTGCCCAGGGCAAGAAAGAGGGCATGATCCGCGCCGCGGACCTGAACGCCCAGCTGGAGAAGCTCCAGCTGACCCCGGAGAAGATCGAGGAGATCTACGACCGCCTGGAGGATATGAACATCCAGCTGGTCACAGCGGATCTGGACCTGGATCTGTCCAACGACGATATGCTTCTGGCCGGTGACGTGGACGACATCGATCTAACCAACATGGAAGAGGCGGAGCTGGTGGACCCGGTGGATCTGGCCGCCGAGTACAGCCTGGACGATCCCGTGCGCATGTATCTGAAGGAGATCGGCCAGATTAAGCTGCTGTCCGCCGAGGAGGAAGTGGAACTGGCCAAGCGGGTCTCCGAGGGGGACCAGGCCGCCAAGAACAAACTCACCGAGGCAAACCTTCGTCTGGTGGTGTCCATTGCCAAGAAGTATTCCGGCCGGGGCCTGCACATTCTGGACCTGATCCAGGAGGGCAACACGGGCCTGATCCGGGCGGTGGACAAATTCGACTGGACCAAGGGCAATAAATTCTCTACTTACGCCACCTGGTGGATTCGTCAGGCCATTACCCGGGCCATCGCGGATCAGGCCCGGACCATCCGGGTGCCGGTGCACATGGTAGAGGTCATCAACAAGGCCACCCGCTGCAACCGCAAGCTGGTCCAGGAGCTGGGCCGGGAGCCTACGGTGGAGGAGATCGCCGCCGAGCTGAATCTGCCCGTGGAGAAGATCATCGAGGCCAACCGCACCGCCGCCGACACCCTGAGCCTGGACACCCCTGTGGGCGACGAGGAGGACACCTCCATCGGCTCCTTCGTGGAGGATGAGCGGACCCCCGGTCCCGCTGACGCCACCTCCAACGCCCTGCTGGCTGAGGCCCTGAAGGAGATCCTGGACACCCTGACCGAGCGGGAGGCCGACGTGCTGCGCATGCGCTTCGGCATGTACGACGGCCGGACCCACACCCTGGAGGAGGTGGGCCAGATCTTCGGCGTCACCCGGGAGCGTATCCGCCAGATCGAGAACAAGGCCATCCGCAAGCTGCGCCACCCCAGCCGGGCCAAGAAGATCCGGGACTTCTACTGCTGAAGAATGCTCCTTGGAAATTGACAAAAAGGGAAAATTGCCGGTGGAAAAACAGAGCGCGGTGTGTTATAATAACGTGCCGTGCCTATACGGATTCTATTTTAAAACCTTTCCTCCGCTGGGATGAAAGGTTTTAATTCAAGTAGTATGAAACGAGGCAAGGCAGCCGTACCCGGCCCGTTCCGGAGGGCGGCTTATTCCCAAAGCCGGTTTTATCCAAGAGACGATCGATTGCTGAGAGGTTTCGATTTGGAAAAGTACAGTGTTTTGATGTCCGTTTACAGCGGAGAGAAGCCGGAGTACCTGCGTCAGAGCATGCAGAGCATCTTCGATCAGACCGTTCCCACGGATGATTTCGTCCTGATGTGCGACGGCCCCCTGACGCCGGAGCTGGATCAGGTCATCGAACAGATGGCCCGGGACCACGGCGGCGTGCTGCGGATCTTCCGGCTGGACAAAAACGGCGGCCTGGCCAACGCGCTGAACGTGGGCCTGACCAAGTGCCGCAACGATCTGGTGGCCCGGATGGATTCCGACGACGTGGCCCTGCCGGACCGGTGCCGGCTGCAGCTGGAAGCCTTCCGGGACCAGCCGGAGCTGGCCGTTGTGGGCGGCGCCATCGATGAATTCGAACAGAGCGTGGACCACGTGGTCTCCCACAAGGACATGCCCCAGACCCAGGAGGAGATTCTCCGCTACGCCAGAATGCGCAACCCCTTTAACCACCCTACGGTGATGTACCGCAGATCTGTGGTCATGGCCGCGGGGGGCTATCCCAGAAACATCCTCCATGAGGACTACGCCCTGTGGGGCAACCTGCTTCTGTCAGGAGCCCAGGGCCGCAATCTGCCCCAGACCTTGTGCTATATGCGGGTGGACAACGGCATGTACAACCGGCGGGGCGGCTGGCAGTACTTAAAGCTCGCCGTTGCCCTGCGGTGGAGTTTCTACCGCAAGGGCCTGTATACCTTCTGGAGCTTTCTGCTTGTGGTGGCGGGCCTGACCGTGGTGTGCCTGATGCCTATGTCCCTGCGAAAGAAGACCTACCGCTGGATTCTCCGCTAGGGAAACTCTGATTACAGCGAGAAGCGGGAGAGGACCGCCATGACATATGCTTTGGTAACGGTCTACCACCCCGACGCGGCGGTGGCGGACAACATTGCCCTTCTTGCCGCCCAGACGGACCGGGTGTATATCTGCGACAACAGCAGCTGTTCCAACCGGTCCTTCTTTTCTGCTCTGGAGCGGGCAGGGAAGGCCGAATACATTTTTTTCGGTGAGAACCTGGGCCTGCCCCGGGCCTTTGACCGGGTTCTGAAGGACCGGGGACGGGGCTGGCAGGCGGAGGACTGGGTTTTGTTTTTTGACCAGGATTCCCGGATCGAAGCGGGCCACGTCCGGACCTTGATCCGGTGCTTTGAAGAGGCCCTGGACGCCGGCGCCGCCGTGGGCTGCCTGGGACCGGTGTACTACAACACCAGCAGCGGCCGGGTGGAGACGCCCAGGCTGCGAACCGGGCTGGGGGAGGGGCTGTGGGCCGTCTCCAGCGTCATCACCTCCTCCATGCTCACCACCTGGGGCCGCCTGGAACAGGTGGGCTTCTGGAACGAGGACCTGTTCCTGGACCTGGCGGACTGGGACCTGTGCTGGCGGCTTCAGGCCGCGGGGCTCATCTGCTGCCAGACCGACCGGGTGGTGCTGCGCCACAGCGTGGGCCAGGGCGAGTTCCGTCTTGGTCCCCTGCACCTGCGCAGAGGGGAGCCCTACCGGGAGTACTACCAGATCCGGGACTGCCTGCGCCTGCTGTTCCGGCCCTACACCCCGGCCAAGTACCGGCTGCGGTTTGCGGCCATGATTTTTGCGCGCTCGCCTCTGCACGTGCTGCTGCTGGACCGGCGCGCAGAGCGGCTGCGCTATATTCTGCTGGGACTGCGGGATTATTTCAGGGGAAAAACCGGCCCCATGGAGGCCAAGATTTGGGGTCCGGAGAAAATACGAAAACAGGAGGACACCACCCCATGAAAGGAATCATTCTTGCCGGAGGCTCCGGCACCAGACTGTATCCCTTGACCAAGGTCACATCCAAGCAGCTGCTTCCCGTGTACGATAAGCCCATGATCTACTACCCCATGTCCGTGCTCATGAGCGCGGGAATCCGGGACATCCTGATTATCTCCACCCCCCAGGACACCCCTCGGTTCCGGGAGCTGCTGGGCGACGGCAGTCAGTTCGGCGTCCGGCTGGACTACGCGGTGCAGCCCTCTCCCGACGGCCTGGCCCAGGCCTTCATCATCGGCGCGGACTTCATCGGACAGGATACCGTGGCCATGATCCTGGGCGACAACATCTTCTCCGGCCACGGCCTGAAGAAGCGGCTGCGGGCCGCCGTGGCCAACGCCGAAAGCGGCAAGGGCGCCACGGTCTTCGGCTACTATGTGGACGATCCGGAGCGCTTCGGCATTGTGGAGTTTGACGAGCACGGCCGGGCCGTGTCCATTGAGGAGAAGCCCGAAAAGCCCAAGAGCAACTACTGCGTCACGGGCCTGTACTTCTATGACAACCGGGTGGTGGAGTACGCGAGGAACCTGAAGCCCTCCCGCCGGGGAGAGCTGGAGATCACGGACCTGAACCGGATCTACTTAGACCAGGGCCAGCTGAACGTGGAGCTGCTGGGCCAGGGCTTTACCTGGCTGGACACCGGCACCCATGAGAGCCTGGTGGACGCCACCAACTTCGTCAAGACCATGGAGACCCACCAGCACCGCAAGCTCGGCTGCCTGGAGGAGATCGCCTACCTCAACGGCTGGATCACCCGGGAGGATGTGATGAAGGTCTACGAAGTGCTCAAGAAGAACCAGTACGGCCAGTACCTGAAGGACGTCCTGGACGGCAAGTTCATCGACGTGACGAAATAAACACCGCGCCCCCGCCTGTGCGCGGGAAAAGGGAGGCGAAACGCCTGCCCTACATTAAATAACAGAAAGAGGATGCTCCCATGACCATTATTGTGACCGGCGGCGCCGGATTTATCGGAAGCAATTTCGTCTTCCACATGCTGGATACTTACCCCGACTACCGGATTGTCTGCCTGGATAAGCTGACCTACGCGGGCAACCTGAGCACCCTGGAGCCCGTCATGGACAATCCCAACTTCCGGTTCGTGAAGCTGGACATCTGCGACCGGGAGGGCGTGTACCGGCTCTTTGAAGAGGAGAAGCCGGATATGGTGGTGAACTTCGCCGCCGAGAGCCACGTGGACCGGTCCATTGAGGACCCCGAGGTCTTCCTGCGCACCAACATCCTGGGTACCCAGGTGCTCATGGACGCCTGCCGCAAGTACGGCATCCGCCGCTACCACCAGGTCTCCACCGACGAGGTCTACGGGGACCTGCCTCTGGACCGGCCGGACCTGTTCTTCACCGAGGAGACCCCCATCCACACCAGTTCTCCCTACTCCGCCTCCAAGGCCTCCGCGGACCTGCTGGTCCTGGCCTATTACCGGACCTACGGCCTGAGCGTGACCATCTCCCGGTGCTCCAACAACTACGGCCCCTACCACTTCCCGGAGAAGCTGATCCCCCTGATGATCGCCAACGCCCTCAACGACAAGCCCCTGCCGGTCTACGGCCAGGGCCTGAACGTCCGGGACTGGCTGTATGTGGAAGACCACTGCAAGGCCATCGATCTGATCCTTCACAAGGGCCGGGAGGGCCAGGTCTACAACGTAGGCGGCCACAATGAAATGCGCAACATCGACATCGTCAAGATCATCTGCAAGGCCCTGGGCAAGCCCGAGAGCCTGATTACCTACGTCACCGACCGCAAGGGCCACGACATGCGCTACGCCATCGACCCCACCAAGATCCACCGGGAGCTGGGCTGGGAGCCGGAGACCAAGTTCGCCGACGGCATCCAGAAGACCATCGCCTGGTACCTGGAAAACCGCCGGTGGTGGGAGACCATTCTCTCCGGCGAGTATCAGAACTACTACGAGAAAATGTACGGCAGCCGGGAAACCCTGGGCTGAGGCAGGACGAAGGAGCAAGCTATGAAAGTATTTGTTACCGGCGTCGGCGGCCAGCTGGGCCACGACGTGATCAAAGAGCTGTGGAGCCGGGGCCATCAATGTGTGGGCAGCGACCTGGCGCCCCGGTACAGCGGCCTCCAGGACAGCCCCGCTCTGGAAGCGATGACCTATGTGCCTATGGACATCACCGACGCCCAGGCGGTGAAGGCCGTCCTCACCCAGGCGGCCCCCGACGCGGTGATCCACTGCGCCGCCTGGACCGCCGTGGACGCGGCGGAGGAGCCGCAGAAGCAGGCCCTGGTCCGGTCCATCAACGCCGGCGGCACCCGGAACATCGCCAATGTGTGCCGGGATCTGGACTGCAAAATGCTCTACCTGTCCACGGACTACGTCTTCGACGGCCAGGGCAGCCAGCCCTGGGACCCGGACTGCAGGGACTACAAGCCCCTGAACTTTTACGGCCAGACCAAGCTGGAGGGCGAGCTGGCCGTGTCGGAGACCCTGGAGAAGTACTTCATCGTCCGCATCGCCTGGGTCTTCGGCCTCAACGGCAAGAACTTCATCCGCACCATGGTGGACCTGGGCCGGAAGCACCGCAGCCTGCGGGTGGTCTGTGACCAGATCGGCACCCCCACCTACACCCTGGACCTGGCCCGGCTTCTGGTGGACATGGTGCAGACGGACCGCTACGGCCGCTACCACGCCACCAACGAGGGCGGCTACATCAGCTGGTATGACTTCGCCTGTGAGATCTTCCGGCAGATGGGCTATGACACCCAGGTGACGCCGGTGACCACCGCCGAGTACGGCCAGAGCAAGGCCCTGCGGCCCTTCAACAGCCGACTGGACAAGAGCAAGCTGATCCGGGCCGGCTTCGAGCCCCTTCCCACCTGGCAGGATGCCCTGGCCCGGTATCTGGAGGAAGCGGGATTCCGGGAGAAAGGATGATTTTCTATGGGACAGATTACAGTGGAAAAGAACCTGGGAGGCATTGAAGGCCTGTGCCTCATCACCCCCGCCGTCCATGGGGACGCCCGGGGCTACTTCATGGAGACCTACAGCCAGCGGGACATGGCCGAGGCGGGCCTGGACATCCCCTTCGTCCAGGACAATCAGTCCATGAGCGTCAAGGGCGTCCTGCGGGGCCTCCACTTCCAGAAGCAGTACCCCCAGACCAAGCTGGTCCGGGTGATCCGGGGTGAAGTCTTTGACGTGGCCGTGGACCTGCGGCCCGGCAGCGCCACCTACGGCAAGTGGTACGGCGTGGTCCTGACCCAGGAGAACAAAAAGCAGTTCCTGATCCCCCGGGGCTTCGCCCACGGCTTCCTGGTCCTCAGCGACACCGCCGAGTTCTGCTACAAGTGCGACGACTTCTACCACCCCAACGACGAAGGGGGCCTTGCCTGGAACGACCCGGCCATCGGCATCGCCTGGCCCCAGGTCCGGGGCGCGTACTCCGGCTCCGCCAGCGCCCAGGGCTACTGCCTGGCCGACGGCACCCCCCTGAACCTCAGCGATAAGGATCAGAAATGGCCTGTGATGGAATGAACAGCCCAAAAAGAGCCGGAAAATGTCCTCTGCAGAAAGCAGGCTGTGCGGGAACCATGGCCTGATACGGATTCTCTTTTTAAGATCTTAATCATTTCGGAATAAAGGTCTTAACTGAGAAATCCTATGAAAACATAGGTCCACAGACAACGACCCGGACCGCTTAGTGTAAAATATTAATTGGCAAAAAAAGAGGCAGGGCAAAACAGCCCTACCTCTTGCAACCAAGTGATAT
>CALXFT010000071.1 GCA_944387635.1 uncultured Oscillospiraceae bacterium
TAGAAAATAGCTGTATTGTGTTGCTACTGTACAGTTATTGGACTATAAGCTGAGCCTCCGCGAATAATTCAGGTTATATAAATTTCAATTTGCATTTTTGGTGAAAATTTTTCCCGGTTTTCATTGTCAGAATGGGGGAGCCTGTGGTATAATCTACAATAGCGGTAGCCTATCATGCCTTTGCTGAGGGTTATTTGCGAAATTATTGCAATGGAGGAATCAGAATATGCCTATGCAAATGGGTTTCCGTTGGTACGGCGAAGGCAATGACAACATCAAGCTTTCCGATATCAAGCAGATCCCCGGTGTCACCAGCATTGTCTGGGCGCTGCACCACAAAATGCCCGGCGAAATTTGGGAAGTAGAGGAGATCGCCGAAGTTCAGAAACAGCTGGAGCCTTACGGCTTTAACATGGACGTGGTAGAGTCTGTCAATGTCCACGACGACATCAAGATCGGCAAGCCCACCCGGGACATGTACATCGAAAACTATAAGACCACCATGCGTAACCTGTCCAAGTTTGGCGTGAAGGTCATCTGCTACAATTTCATGCCCATCTTCGACTGGACCCGTTCCAACCTGTTCCACCCCGTGGGCGACGGCTCCACCGCTCTGTTCTATGAAAAGAACATGATCCAGGACGACTACAACGCCATGGCTCAGTACATCATGGAGTTCACCGAGAAGTACAACATGTCCTTCCCCGGCTGGGAGCCTGAGCGTATGGCCAAACTGGACCAGCTGTTCAAGGACTACGCCGATGTGGACCATGAAAAGCTCTGGGCCAACCTGAAGTACTTCCTGGAAGCCTTGATGCCCACCTGTGAGGAGACCGGCATCAAGATGGCTATCCACATGGACGATCCCCCATGGGATATCTTCGGTCTGCCCCGTCTGCTGACCAATGGCGAGAACATCGACCGGTTCCTGAAGATGGTGGACAATCCCTACAACTGCCTGACCCTGTGCTCCGGCTCTCTGAACGCCGATCCCAACAACAACGTGGCGCAGATCGTCCGCAAGCATTGCGACCGCATTGCCTTTGCCCACATCCGCAACGTCAAGCACTTCGAGAACGGCGACTTCTCCGAGGCCTCCCACCGGGATTGCGACGGCGATACCGGCATCATCGACATTCTGCGCGCTTACCACGACTGCGGCTACGAAGGCTACATCCGTCCTGACCACGGCCGTCATCTGTGGGGCGAGGGTCCCGGCACCGTCCGGCCCGGCTACGGCCTGTATGACCGCGCTCTGGGCATTATGTACATGCTGGGCGTCTGGGATCTGCTGGACAAGCAGGCCCAGGAAGCCAAGTAAGGTCCGCCCTTCGGGTAAAACAAGAAAACCAGCGCGGCCGGTTTTCCGGCCGCGCCTTTCCGTGATATGCGGATTTTTTTCACAAGGCGTCCCGGGGGAATTTTGACAGATTCCACAAATGCCCCGGGAAACTGTATTTTCCTATTGCGCAACAGAACAAAATCCACTATAATAAATCTGTACAAATTTTTGGGACCGGTCCGCCCGGTTCCGAACCATGCTAATTTATGGAGGTAATACAAAATGGCGAATCTTCCCCTGAACATTGACTATTCCGGTAAAGTCGTCGTCGTCACCGGCGCCGGCGGCCTGATCTGCGGCGCTATGGCCCGGGCTTTCGCTTACTCCGGCGCGAAGGTCGCTGCTCTGGACCTGAATGAAGAGGCCGTCAAGAAGCTGGCCGACGAGATCAAGGCCGAGGGCTACATTATGGAAGGCTACAAGGCCAACGTCCTGGAGCCTGAGATGCTGGAAGAAGTTCATCAGGCTGTTCTGAAGGATCTGGGTCCCTGCGACATTCTGGTCAACGGCGCCGGCGGCAACAACCCCCGGGCCACCACCGACAACGAGTATCAGCATGAGGCCTGGGAAGGCTGCAAGACCTTCTTCGACCTGCAGCCCAGCGGTGTGGATTTTGTCTTCAAGCTGAACTTCCAGGGTACCCTGTTGCCTACCCAGACCTTTGCCAAGGACATGGTCGATAAGAAGCACGGCGTGATCCTGAACATCTCCTCCATGAACGCCTACATTCCTCTGACCAAGATCCCCGCCTACTCCGGCGCCAAGGCCGCCATCTCCAACTTCACCCAGTGGCTGGCCACCCACTTCGCCGGCAGCGGCATCCGCTGCAACGCCATTGCCCCCGGCTTCTTGGTCTCCGCTCAGAACAAGTCCCTGCTGTTCAACGACGACGGCACCCCCACCGCTCGTTCCGCCAAGATCCTTGCCGGCACGCCTACCGGCCGTTTCGTGGACGCTGACGAGCTCATCGGCGCCACCCTGTTCCTGTGCGACGACACCGCCGCCTCCGCCATCACCGGCGTGGTGCTGCCTGTGGATGCCGGCTTCGCCGCTTACTCCGGCGTGTAATCCCCGTTTTTTCCAAAACCAACAGCGGCGGCAGGAGATCCTGCCGCCGCTGACGCGCTTTTTTGCCATAAACGATTCGGTCCCCGGAAGCGGCGCAAGGCTGCCTCCGGGGAAGGTTTTGCGTATGTGAAGATCACAGGAACTGCCGGAAGAAGGCCGCGGAATCGTCATTGCAGGCTATGGCCTCCGGCAGGGTGATGTTTACGTGGAACACATGGCCCACGGAATGGTTTTCCGGACTGCCGTAGCATTTCCAGGCGCAGGGGACCCCTTTGTCCTGTAAGAAGCGATACATGGGCTCCGCGCATTCCCGCAGAAAATCATGGCAGGCGGTGGTGATGTAGGCCGGGGGATAGCGGTCCGTTACGGCTTCCAGAACCAGGAACCTGGGATCGTCTGCCGGAAGGCCCTTGCCCAGATAATCCAGGACCAGCCCCTTGCGCTCCGCGGCGGCCCGGGCGGCCATGTCGTACATGCCGCAGTTGAGACCCAGGGCTCGGAGCCGAATGGGCGGTACGGAAAAGGAGAAGCCCTTCGCGTAGTCCGGGTTGGTAAAAATGGCGGCGTATTGGCTGGCAAGCTGGGCTCCGGCGGAGTCGCCGATCAGGACGATCCGGCCCGGGTCCAGGAAATACCGCCGCGCGTTCTTGTGGACCCAGTGCAGCACGGCGTTGGTATCCTCCAGGGGAGAGGGAAACTTCCACTTGGGGGCCAGACGGTAATTGAAGTTCACCACGGCGAAGCCCCGGCGGGCAAGATCCATGCAGTAGCGGCGGTAGAGCTCCTTGGAGCCGTAGACATATCCGCCGCCGTGGATGCTGACGATGGTGGGCAGGGGAGTGCCGGTCCCGTTGGGATAGTATACATCCAGCAAATTGCTTTTGCCATAGGGACCATAGGCAATGTTGCGGCATTCGGTGATGCCGGCGGGCAGGGGAATGATGGCGTCGCGCTTGCGATCGCTTTTCCCGGCCTTGCAGCGAAACATGAGACTTTGCAATGACATGACAGATCCTCCTCTCTCGGTTCGGCGCTCGCTCTTTATTATACCACAACGGAAAAGCGAAGTGTGAATAAAACGAAAATTCAAAACCGGAGCGGCTGGCGGGGCCGTTCCGGTTTTGATGGGAGGGGATCAGTCCACGGACAGGTGATTCCGGTCCAGTGCCTTGCGGATGGCCAAAGCCAGAATCGGGGCGAAGACAATGGCCACCACCGCGTTGAAGATCGTGGCGGGCAGTTTGCCGATGACGACCAGCAGCGCGCCCTCCGGGGTCAGACCGCTTTCCAACAGGCCTGTGACAAAGTAACTCTTGGCCAGATACAGGGCTGCGTAGACCACAGCGCCGGCGGCGGTGGCCGCGGCGGCCCGGGCGTGGGTCAGGGGATTCTTGCCGGACCGGGCCACGAAACCGGCGGCCAAGCCGTAGGCGCCTTTGGTCAGGAAAGTGATCCAGATATCGGAAATGAATCGGGGATCTGTCAGATCAAAAAGGGCGGAGCCGATGCCCGCGGCCAGTCCGCCGTACCAGGGACCCAGCAGCAGTCCGGACAGGGCGCACATAATATTGCCCAGATGAAAGGACGTGGTGTCGCCGATGCTCAGGGGCAGAGTGATCCGCAGCCACGAGCCCACAAAGGTCAGGGCGGCCAGAAGCGCGGTCAATACGACCTTGCGGGTAGAGATGATCTTCTTTTCCATAACATTGCCTCCGTTCTGTTTTGTGACACCATTGTAGCAAGAACTGGCAATAAAACCAGAACCAATTGCTTACAAAAAAATAAGGCCAGATTTGGCGTTGTCAGGAAAAACGGATGGATGTGCAAAAATTAACTTAAATTGCACAAAAGCTCTGTACACAAAGGCGTTTTGGTGATACAATATGCATATGAACAGCGGGAACCGCGAACTCTGAAAGGGGAAACAACATGAGATTGATTCGAGCTGAGAACTATCAGGACGTCAGCCGCAAGGCCGCCAATATCATTGCTGCCCAGATCCAGCTGAAGCCGTACTGCGTTTTGGGTCTTGCCACAGGCAGCAGCCCTGTGGGAACTTATCGTGAACTGATCGCCAAATTTGAGGCGGGGGATCTGGATTTCTCCCAGGTCAAGACCGTGAACCTGGACGAATATGTGGGACTTCCCAAGGACCACGACCAGAGCTACGCTTACTTCATGCGGACGAATCTGTTTGATCACGTGAACATCGACCAGGCCAACTGCAACATTCCTGACGGCATGAATCCGGACACGGAGGGGGAGTGCGCCCGGTACGACGCCATCATCGACGGCTTCGGCGGCGCGGACCTGCAGTTGCTGGGTCTGGGACCCAACGGCCACATCGGCTTCAACGAACCGGCGGAAGCCTTTGCCAAGGGTACCAACAAGGTCGCTCTGACCGACTCCACCATCGATGCCAACGCCCGCTTCTTTGCCAGCCGCGACGATGTTCCCACCCATGCCTACACCATGGGCATCGGCTCCATTATGAAGGCCAAGCGGGTCCTGCTGGTGGTCAACGGCGTGAAGAAGGCCCAGGCGGTGAAGGACTGCTTCTTTGGACCGATCCGTCCTCAGGCGCCGGGCTCCATTTTGCAGCTGCATCCGGACTTTATTCTGGTGGCAGACGAAGACGCTCTGTCCCTGGTCCGGGATCTTTTGTAAGACGCTTCTCACGTCCCGAAGCCTGGTCTTCGGGACGTGAATTTTTTCCAAATCCGGAGAAATCTGCCGGGAATGGCCGGGAAATGGCATGGCGGGGGAGGAAATGCGCCATAGCTGCCATTTTTACGCAACTTTCTGTTTACAGAGACCATGGGGATATGATATGATAATACGCAGGATCAAGTATGACAGAGGTTGTAGCAATGAATTACATCGTTTTGGATATGGAATGGAATCAGCCCTGGCCCGGGTCACCCTCGGCGAAAAAAGTACTGCCGGTTCCGATCCGGGGAGAGATCATCCAGATCGGCGCTGTCCGGCTGACCGAGGAAAAGGAAGTGGCGGATGAGTTTCAGATCATGGTGCGGCCCAAATACTACCGCCGCCTGAACCGGCGTGTCAGCAAGCTCACCGGGATCAAGGAATCCCGGCTGCGGGAGGAGGGCGTGCCTTTTCCGGAAGCTATGGAGCGGTTCCGGGCCTGGTGCGGGGAGGACGTGGTCTTCCTGACCTGGGGGTTTGACGACATCGGCATTCTGCGGGAGAATCTGCGTCTTTACGGGCTGGAGACAGACTTTACCCAGCGGTGGTACAACGCCCAGATGATCTTCAATGCCCAGACCGACGGCTCCAATGCCCAGAAGGCTCTGAAGACCGCCATGGAAATCTTCGGCATCGAAGCCACCCGGCCTGCCCACGACGCCCTGGGAGACGCCTATCACACGGCGTTGATCTGCGCCAGGCTGAACCTGGAACAGGGGGCCGCGGAATATGAGACGGCCCTGAAGAGCCACGAAAACGGCTTCCACGGCGCGGAGCTCCCCGGCTGCATTGCCCGGAAGGTGTATTATGACTACGCCGACAAGCGGGCCGCCCTGAGCGCCATGGCCGGGGAAGAGAATCTGTGTCCCATCTGCGGGGCCAGAATGCTGGGGTCCCGCTGGTATGCCCAGCCCGGCCAGCGGTATATGGACCTGGCCACCTGTCCGGAGCATGGGAAATTCCTGATCCGGGTGCGCCTGTCCCAGCAGCCTGACGGACGAACCCGGGTCAGCCGCCTGACCTACGAGGCCACCTCCGAGGCCGCCCAGACCTACGCCCGGCGGGCGGAGAATTCCGCCCAGGAGGGGAGCAGCCGTCCCCGCCGCCGCAGAAGACGGAGCGCTTCCGCAAAGCCGGAGCTTTCTGAACGGGAGGAATAAAATGAAACGCTGTCTGAGCCGGTTTCGACCGGGTAAGACAGCGTTTTTGCCTATGGGTAGAAGACCCGGACGGTCCAGGAGGCGGTCAAGAAGCCCACGAAGTCGGCAAACAGGGCGGTGGGAATGGCATAGCGGGTTTTCCGGATTCCCGCGGCTCCGAAATAGACGCTGATGGTGTAAAAGGTGGTCTCTGTGGAGCCCAGCATTACAGCGGCGGTTCTGCCCACCGGGGAGTCCACGCCGTAGCGGGCCATGAGGTCCGCGCCCACCGCCAAGGCGGCACTTCCGCTGATGGGCCGCACCAGGACCAGAGGAGCGGTTTCCGGAGGGATGCCGAACAGGGAAAACACAGGGCTGAGAATGCTGCTGAGCATGCCCATGGCGCCGGAGGCCTGGAGCATATACACGGCGGTCATCAGCAGGATCAGGGACGGAACGATGGAGATCAGCAGCTCCAATCCCTGAGAAGCCCCGCGGAGCATGTGGTCATAGGCGTTCTCCCTCCGCCCCAGGGCCGCTGCCGCCGTCAGGAACAGGATCAGCGGTACAATGTAATCCGTCATTTCCGGCCCGTCCTTTCCAGCATCCAGGCTGCCGCCACGCCCAGACCGGCGGAGAGGAAGCTGGTGATCCACACCGGAAGAAGGATGTCAAAGGGCCTTTGACATCCCAGGGCGCTGCGGACGGCGGCTACGTTGGTGGGGATCAGCTGAATGGAGGCGGTATTCAGCACCACCAGGCGGCACAGTTCTCCGGTGGCAGTGTCCCCCCGGCGCATCCGTTTGGCGGCCTGGATGCCCATGGGGGTGGCCGCGTTGCCCAGGCCCAGCAGATTGGCGCAGACGTTGGCGCTCAGATTCCGCGCCAAGGCCGGGTCCGAACGGGTAGAGGGGAAGACCCTGCCGAGAATGGGCCGCGTCAGCCGGGACAGCCGGTCGGTGATCCCCACGGCTTCCATCAGCTTTCCGACGCCGCTCCAAAGGCAGATGGCCCCAGCCATGGATATCGCCAGGCCTACGCCTGCCTGCGCGCCCTGGAGAGCGGCCGCCGCCAGAGCGCCGCCGCTGCCGCCGATCAGGGCGCAAAGAATGCTTGCCAGGACCATTCCGGTCCAGATCCAACTCATCACCATGCTCCGTTCCTCCTTTTATAGAAAGATATGGCGGGGGGTTCAAAGATAGTATGTATAATTTTAACAAAATCGTGGGGGTGCGCAAAAAAGCATTTGACTATTTGGCAATATGCTATTATAATGATGATATTGCAAATAAGCCGATAAACCAGCAATTCGCCACTGAAAATAATAAGAGGGGGTGGAAGCGTGAAGCTTACTGGAATTACCAGAAAAGTAGATGATTTGGGAAGAATTGTGCTTCCCATCGAATTACGCCGGTATATGGACATATCTGTTCGGGATGAGTTGACGATTTGTATGGAGAACGACCGAATCATCCTGCAGAAATATCAGCCTGCCTGTGTTTTCTGCGGAGCCTCTAAGGAACTTACGGATTTTCACGAGAAAAGCGTCTGCCGGGAATGCGTACAGCAAATGGCTGAGTTATTATAAGATTATGAATACTGTAAAATAACCCCTGAACGGTCCGGGAGGACCCTTCAGGGGTTTTGCTGATATTCGGGGTCAATCTTCCGGAAGGGCCTTGAGCGCGGCGTCGTAGACCACGTTTTTCGGAAGCCGCAGATCCACGGCGGTCTGCCGGACGGCGTCTTTGCGGCTCAGGCCCTGGGCCATGAGAGCCTGGAGGCGGCGGGCAATGTCCTCCTGACTGGGGGCTTCCTTCTCTTCCGGCTGGGCGCCGGCGACGATCAGGACGAACTCTCCCTTGGGGGGCTGGGCGGTGTAGAGCTCCAGGGCCTCGCCCAGAGTGGTCCGCAGAATCTGCTCATGGAGCTTGGTCAGCTCCCGGCACAGGCTTACGGGCCGGTCCGGGCCGAAGGCCTGGGCCAGATCCGCCAGGGTGGCGGTGAGCTTGTGGGGCGCTTCGTAGAAGATCATGGTGCGCTGCTCGGTTTTCAGGGATTCCAGATGCTCCCGCCGGCTCTTTTTGGCGGTGGACAGGAACCCTTCGAAACAGAACCGCCCGGTGGGCAGTCCGGAGACGCTCAGGGCCGTAACGGCGGCGCAGGGGCCGGGAATGGCGCAGACCGTGACCCCGGCCTGGGCGCACTGCCTTACCAGATCCTCCCCGGGGTCGGAGATGGCGGGGCTTCCGGCGTCGGATACCAGGGCGCAGGTCTCGCCAGCCAGAATCCGCTCCAGAATCTTCTGTCCCTGAAAGGCCTTGTTGTGCTCGTAGTAGCTGACAAGGCACTTTTTGATCCCCAGATGATTCAGCAGCTTCAGCGTCACCCGGGTGTCCTCGGCGGCGATGAAATCCGCTTCCTCCAGGGTCTGGCGGCAGCGCAGGGAGATGTCTCCCAGGTTGCCGATGGGGGTGGGGACCAGATACAGCATTCCGGCCATGTTATGTCTCCTCCATGTGATAGATTTCCCGGTAATATCCGGTGGGCGCCCCGGCGGCGTCGTAAAGGGCGCGCTCCTCCCAGATCAGCCCGGGCCTGGCGCCTTTGCGCATTTGCAGCAGGATCAGGCTGACGGGACCGTCCTGGCGGTGCCGCAGCAGGCGCAGCCGCTTGGCCTCCAGCCCGGCCCGGGACCCTTGGGCGATCAGCTGGGCCATCCGTTCCGGCCGGTGGACCAGAAACAGATCCGCGCCGTATTTCAGAGCCCAGGCGGCGGCCTGAAACAGATCCTCCGGGGAACAGGCGTCCTCCCTCCGGGCCTGAGGCAGCCGGCGGCTGGCGGGTCCTCCGGAAAAATAGGGAGGATTGGATACGCAGCAGGAAAACTGCCCCGGGCGAAACTGACCGGACACGGACCGCAGATCGGCGCATATACTGCTCATACGGGTACACAGGCCGTTGCGGCGGATGTTCTCCAGGGCAGCCCGGTGGGCCTCCTCGTCCAGCTCCAATCCCGTGACGGCGCAGGCGGGGTCCTTTGCGCAGAGCAGCAGGCCCAGGGCGCCGCAGCCGGAGCCGAGGTCCAGAACCCGGGCGTTTTTTGGCAGGCGGACAAAGTGGGCCAAAGCCAGGGAATCCGTAGTCAGAGGGAAGGCCCCCTCCGACAGCTCCAGGGTAAATCCGCCGTGTAAACGCTCCATAAGGCCTCCGCTGTCCGGGATGGGAATCCCGTAAATTCCGCCAGAATACATACAGTATACAATAAAAAACCGGCCTGCGCAAGACATGCGCAGGCCAATCTCTGGTTTAAAAAGGATCAGCCTTCCTCAATGGCTTCAACGGGGCACTGCTCGGCGCAGGAGCCGCAGGAAACGCAGACGTCGGCGTCAATGACGTACTTGCCGTCGCCCTCAGAGATAGCCTCAACGGGGCACTGCTCGGCGCAGGAACCGCAGGACACGCAAGCATCGGTGATCTGGTATGCCATGTAATTTACCTCCATTATCTTGTATGTTATTACGCGTTATATTCGTAACGCACTTTCATTGTAGCATGTATTTTTGAAATTGCAATTCCTTTTTCAAAAAACCAGAATAAAAATTTTTGCCAGTGGCAATGATTGTGCGGAAACGGAAAGTACATCGATTCGGACAATTGGAGGTATCCCTTGCGTTACCATACCTTGACAGAGGAACTGATCCAGCAGGCCGGCAGGACGGCCCGGACCCTGGGCCACAGCTATGTGGGGTCGTCCCATCTGCTGCTGGCTCTGTCCCGGGTGCCTGCGGGAGCCGGGCAGATGCTTCGCCTGCTGGGACTGGACCCGGATCTGACGGAGGCCATGGTCCAGGTGCTCTACGGCGCGGGGACCCCGGAGCTGCCCCTGCCCCAGGGCCTGACCGCGGAGGCACGGCAGATCCTGCGCGCGGCCGCCAATGAGGCAAAGCTGCAATCAAACCGGGAGATCCTGCCCCAGCATCTGCTACTGGCCATGGCCCGGCAGGAATCCTGCGCCGCGGTGGAGCTACTGCGGCTCAACGGCATCAGCCCGGATGTGCTGTTTACCCATATGTTGGACGATTTGCGCTGGGAGCGGTCCGCTCCCGGAAAGGGGAAAAAGGAGGCGGTCACAACGAAGCTTTTGGAACAGTTCAGCGAGGACCTGATCGTAAAGGCGTCGGCCATGGAACCGGTCATCGGCCGGGAGAAGGAGATCGACATGGTCATCGGCATTTTGTGCCGAAAAAACAAGAACAATCCTGCTTTGGTAGGAGAGCCGGGGGTGGGGAAAACCGCCATCGCCGAGGGCCTGGCCCAGAGGATGGCCATGGGCAGCGTGCCGCCCCAGCTGAAGGATAAGCGGCTGGTGAGCCTGAATATGGCCAGCCTGGTGGCGGGGACCAAATACCGGGGCGAATTTGAGGAACGGCTGCGGGATGTGCTGTCGGAGATCCGCCGGTCGGGAGACGTGATCCTGTTCGTGGATGAAATGCACACCATCGTCGGGGCCGGAGCGGCGGAGGGGGCCATTGACGCGGCCAACATTTTCAAGCCGGCTCTGGGCCGGGGAGAGCTGCAGATGCTGGGCGCCACCACCCGTGAGGAATACCGTAAATATATCGAAAAGGACGCGGCTCTGGAGCGGCGGTTCCGGCCGGTGATGGTGGAAGAGCCGGGAGAAGAGGCCACCTATGCCATTCTGCGGGCATTGAAACCGGGGCTGGAGCGGCACCACCATCTTCGCATCCACGATGACGCTTTGAAAGAGGCCGTGCGGCTGTCCGTCCGGTACCTGCCGGATCTGTATCTGCCGGACAAAGCCATTGACCTTCTGGACGAGGGCGCCGCCCGGGCCAGAATGGAGGAGCTGCCCGGATTCCGCGGCGGGGCGGCCAGAAAGGAGCTGGAGCAGGAGCTTCAGGGGGCGGTCCGGGAGCGGAAGTTTGAAAAGGCGGCGGAGCTGCGGGACAAAATGCAGTCCCTGTCCAAGGCGGGGGAGGTCCGGCGCGCCCGCAGCGTGACGGCGGCGGACATTGCCTGGGTGGTCTCCGCCCGGACCGGAATCCCCGTGGGGCGGCTCACAGCCGGAGAGCGGGAGCGGCTGCTGGGGCTGGAGGGTCTGCTGTCGAGCCATGTGGTGGGGCAGGACAAGGCGGTAGCCGCCGTGGCGGAGGCGGTGCGCCGGGGAAATTCCGGGGGCCGGGACGTGGCGCGGCCCATTACCGGCCGGCAGGTGACC
>CALXFT010000072.1 GCA_944387635.1 uncultured Oscillospiraceae bacterium
GGCGAGCGGGGCGACCCCGGTCCCCAGGGCCCTCAGGGTGAAAAGGGCGAGCGGGGCGACCCCGGTCCCCAGGGCCCTCAGGGTGAAAAGGGCGAGCGGGGCGACCCCGGTCCCCAGGGCCCCCAGGGTGAGAAAGGCGACTCCGGGGTCGTTGCGTTCAACGGACGCAACGGGGATGTAAAGCCGGAAACGGGGGACTATACGCCGGATATGGTCGGCGCCGCCAGCCTGAACGATCAGGGTATGGTCCCGGCGGAGCAAATGCCCGGGTATACCGTGATCTCCGGCCAGGCCGCCATGGGCCAGACCTGCCCCGGCGGGCACCTGTCGCTGGAGAATATCCAGGGCAACACCGTCCTGAGCGGGACACCGGCCTACGATGCGCCGGTGAGTATGGAGAGCGTGGAGGGGCCGCTGAAAGTCCGTGTGGCAGGGAAGAATCTGGTGGATTTCTCCAAAGCAAGCCGAGCGGGAACTCTTTTTGGGGTGTTCTATACCATTTCCGATGGCGGGTCAATTGCCCTTACCGGTATAGCGGACAGAAAAGGATCGGCCGTTTTTATTACCCCGTTTGGTTCATTGGGCTCGTTGAAAGGTTTTGTGCTTCCGCCGGGAACGTATCACCTCAGCGGCTTACCCGCAGACTATCCAGATGATTCTATTCAGATCTATTATAATCTGTATACCCCGGATGGGACTCAACAAACGGGTACAGGGATCTCATCCTATAAAAGTGGGATCACGTTCTCCCTGTCCGCCCCTTCAATGGTAACGGTCAATATACGGATTGCGGACGGGGTAAATATGACCGGGGTGACCATCACGCCCCAGATCGAGGTGGGGAGCGAGGCCACCAGCTACGAGGAGCCATCTAATGTGGACGTAGAAATCCCGCTGATCGGTGCGGATGGCCAGGAGCTGGAGCCGCTGCGGATGGCGTATGCCGGAACCGTCTCAATTCCAAAGGCTGCATACTATGACCGAATCATCAGAAGAGATGGCGTTTGGTGCATTGAGCGAAATGTGAAATTGATTGATCTGACAGAAGCCGCTTGGGGTAAAAGTGCCTCTTATGTTGCGCCCTATTTTGGCGGCGTATCTATCAAAGATGGGGCGCAATCGCATTACCCATTCTGTACACATTTTGCTGAGAGAGGCGCAAACGGAACGAATCAATCGGCTGGTGTGTGGTTTGGCGTCATGCTTGTCATCGGTAATGATGTTTTGCCAAACGGGGCGGAAACTACCTCTGCCGAAATGAAGGAATTCTGTAAGGTGCAGTCTGAGGCTGGTACTCCTGTATTGATATGTTACGCTCTTGCAACGCCAGTGTACGAGGAGCTCCACCAGGATGTGCAGGTGCTCCTCAACACGCTGGCTGTGCCCGGAGGCGTGTGCAGTGTGTGGTTTGAGGGGGACGTCCTCCCCTCCGGCGCGGATATCGGCCTACCCCGGGGGGATTACCCGAGCGCCACGGCCGTGAGCGCGTGCCGTCTCGTCGGACTGCACATCGCAGATACAAACAATCCTCATAATGTCACCGCAGAGCAGGTGGGGGCGGACCCTGCCGGCAGCGCGGCGGCGGTACAGCAGGCCCTGAGCGCCCATATGGAGGACAAGGACAATCCACACGCCGTTGCCGCGGCGCAGATCCTGTTTGCCGACGGGGAGTCGTTGCAGCACAAGCAGGAAAACGGGACCCTCTCTCCCGGCGGAATCCGGCTGGGAACGGCGGCAATTTCCATGCCGCTCAATCCGGCAAACGAGGCATACCGGTGCATCGCCTATGGCGGCGGGAAATACGTTGCGCTCGCGCCGTATTTTGCCGCCGTGAGCGAGACCGGGGTGGATTGGCAGATGGTCGAAACGAGCCTTACCGACCAACCGAACGCGGTGGCCTACGGAGACGGGCGCTTCATCGCCGTGTGCGAAAACGGGGCCATTTACAAAAGCGAGGACGGTCTTACGTGGGCGCCAATCCAAACGCAGAACCAAGTTCCGCTTGCGGATGTTGTGTTCCACGGCGGGAAATGGGTGGCGGTTGGAATCGGCGCCATTCTGTTCAGCAGCGACGGCGACCATTGGTCCGAAGTTCACAGCGGCGCGAATCTCTATGCCGTGACCTGCGGGAACGGGCGATTTCTGACTGTGGGCGATTGGACAATGCTGTACAGCGACGACGGACAGTCCTGGACCGCGCAAGACATGGGACTTGAAACCTTTGATCGGTGTGTCTACGGCAATGGAACTTTTGTCATCGCTACGGGCAACCGCGTTCTGTACAGTCAGGATGGTACTTCGTGGTATGACACGGAGGGCTCCTTTGACAGCCTGACCGGCCTGGAATTTGGCGGCGGCGTGTTTGTGGCCGCGTCCGCCGCATCCGCGTATCGCAGCACGGACGGCATCCACTGGGCCCCGGCGGAAGCCTCGTCCGGCTGGACGGCCGCCGTATACGGGCACGGTCGGTTTCTGGCCATTTCGGAAAACGAAAAGACCCTCCTTCTCTCCAGCATCGACGGGTCGTCCTGGACGCAGTCGGTCCGGGTGCTTGTGGACGAAACCGGAGCTGATGTGACAAAAGCCGTCGCCGCGGTTCTGGGCATTTAGACGGAGCTTGCAACGTTCCGTCCCGTTGCATCGGGAAGTGCGCCGGAATGAAGGAACGATTGGACGCGGTTGGACTTGCCTGTGCCGTTCTTTTGGTTTATAATCGCGATGACTGCATGAACGAACCATTTATCTCTGCCAAAAGGCGGACTGAGATTGGGAGGCAATCTTACAGCCAAGCGACAGAGCGGCGCAAATCAAAACAGCGGGAGGTTTTCCTATGCCTATGAATGTGACGGTTACCGAACTTTTGGATTTGTCCCACACCCTGGCGGGGGACTATCTGAAGCAGTTCCAATATCCCTGGGAGGCGCTGGACGGCATTCAGGATCTGATCCTCACCCTGGGAGAAAGGCTCTCGCCGGAGGAATACGACCAGCCTCAGGCTCAGGTCTGGGTCCATAAGACCGCCATGGTGGCGCCCACCGCGTATCTGGGCGCGCCCTGTATCATCGGACCGGAGACCGAGGTGCGCCACTGCGCCTTCATCCGGGGCTCCGCCCTGGTGGGGGCCCATTGTGTGGTGGGCAACTCCGTGGAGCTGAAAAACGTGATCCTCTTCGACAACGTCCAGACCCCCCACTACAACTACGTGGGCGACTCCATCCTGGGGTACAAGAGCCACATGGGGGCGGGCTCCATCACCTCCAATGTCAAATCGGACAAGACGCTGGTGGTGGTGAAAGGAGAGACCGCCATCCCGACGGGCCGGAAAAAGATGGGGGCCATTCTGGGCGATTTCGTGGAGGTGGGCTGTAATTCGGTCCTCAACCCGGGCACCGTTCTGGGCCGGGGGAGCAGCGTCTACCCCACCTCCTGCGTCCGGGGCGTCATTCCCGCCGGGAGCATTTACAAGGACCGGGATCACATCGTGCCCAGACAGGGGTAAGCGGCCTGACCTGGAAAGACGATCGAGTCCGTGGACATAGTGTGTCCACGGACTCGTTTTTTGATTGGTCATTCTGTATTATGCGCAGGGAACTCCGTGCGGATGGCGGCCGAGCTGTCCAGGGCTTGCCGGCAGGAGCTCCGCGGTGGTGGATAGCGGAACAAAATTGAAATTTCCAGTTGAAATACCAGGGCATATGAAGTAAAATATACAATGTATCATGGTATGCGCGTCTCGTGGCCGGAGGAACTCAGAGCCTCCTGTACAGCGCGCAGCATGCATAAAGGATGGTGAACCATTGGCTTGATTCATTCCGGCAAAGGGAAGAAAGAACCGGGCGGAGGAAAGAAGCGCTGGATTCGAAGAAGCATTGCCGTAGTGGGGTTGATTGTGGCTGTGGGGATTGCATGGTTTGGAATTGCACAGAGAAACAACCTGAAAGCGCTGTATCTGGCCATAACCTCCAATGCGGAGTCGCTGGAACAGAAACAGGCGGAGCAGGATAAGAAACAGGAGGACATCCTCCAGCAATACGGACTTTCAAAACCCAGCGCCAGTCAGGGGCAGGAGGAAACCGGGGGAGCGCAAACCGTTCCAACAGATTCGCCGGAGCCGCAAGAGACCCCAAACCCGGGCGGCAGTGCCACTACGCCGCCGTTCCAGACTCCGGCGCCTACCGTGAAGCCGTCCCAGCCCACGAACTCGTCGGAGGAGGACCGGCTACAGATGGAGCTACAAGGGTGCATTGACCGTCTCTATCAGGTGGAGTCCCGATACCGGGAGTTCCTCAACGAGGCGGTGGAATCCACCAAGCGGGAGTTCTGGTCCCTTCCGAAAGATCAGCAGGTGAAAGAGAAGAAGCTGGAGATTGTGCAGTCCAAGGTAGACGTTCTCATTGCACAGGAAAAGCAGTGCGACGCCGAAGTGGAGGCCATTCTGGCGGAGATCCAGACGATCCTGAAGGAACAGGGGAAATCCACCGCGCTGGTCAGCGAGATCCGCGCTTACTACGAGGACAGTAAGGCGAACTGGAAAGCGGCTAAAATGACCGAACTGTACAGTTGACCAGGTTCTTTTTGAATGTTTGGAAGAAGAAATTGAAACATAGTAAGGAGAAATGACCGTGAAAAGACAAGCATTATCCGTGTGCCTCGCCGGCACCATGCTGCTCGGATCTATGGCCGTCCCGGCTATGGCGTTGAGCGTGGATAAGCTCACCGATGTGAAGAAGACCGACTGGTTCTATCCCTACGTCCAGTATGTGACGGAGAAGGAGTACATGGTCGGCGTATCCGACGATCTGTTCGCGCCCACCATGGAAATGAGTCGCGCCATGTTCGTGACCATCCTGTACCGGCTGGACGGCGCCGTGAACACCAGTGAAAACGCCTTTATCGACGTTCCCGACAACACCTGGTACACCCAGGCGGTCAACTGGGCGGCGGAGAAAAAGATCGTAAGCGGCATCGGCAACAACAAGTTTGCCCCCGAGGACCCCATCACCCGGGAGCAGATGTGCGTGATCATGACCAATTTCCTGACGTACCGGGCCGAGAAGGATAAGAAGATTTTCAAGACCACGGTGGAGGAGAAGACCTTCCTGGACGCCGAGAGCATCAGCGCCTTTGCCAAAGAGGCGGTGAAGCAGTGCCAGATGTGGGGCCTGATCAGCGGCAACGAGAAGGGATATTTCAATCCCCTGGATCACTCCACCCGCGCCGAGGTGGCCACCGTCATCCGCTTGCTGGACAAGCTGCTGGCCTCCGGTGAGAGTTCCACCGGCGATGACGAGAAGCCCGGCACCGGCACTGGCGGCGGTGGCGGCGGCGGTGGCGGCGGCGGTGGAACCGTGGAACCCACTCCCACCCCCACTCCCACCCCCACTCCCACCACTGAGACCGCCAGCTACACCATTACGGCTTCCATCCGGTTGCCGGAAAGCGTCACGACCTTTGTCCCGGAGGTGTGGAAAGAGTACGACGTCAAGATTCAGGATGGCAAGGTTACCGGGGATCAGTCGTTCGGCGCTGTGCTGACCGATCTGACCACCGGCAATAACGCAAATGCGATCCGGAACTGCGTCGACGAGGCGCTGAACCGGGTCAAAGGCAAGACCAGCACCCAGACCGTCAAGGATCAGCAGGTCACAGTCAGCATTTCCCAGACCGGCGTGATCTCCGCCGCTGTTTCCGTGAAGGTCACCGACTTCACCCCCGGCACCCGCGTCTCCCAGGCCGAGCTGGAGGCCCTCATCGGCAAGCTCCAGAACGGCGGCTCCATGTCTTTCTCCAAGGATGAGCTTCTGACCATGGACGACCTGCTGGGCAAGATCGACCAGGTGCGGGGCATGACCGACGAGGAGATCCAGAACAAGATCGACCAGGTTGTGGCCCAGAAGCCCGAGCTGGAGCAGGTGGTCAGCGGCATGACCCCCGAGGCAATCAAAGAGGCCGCCACCGGCTATCAAGAACAGGTGGAGAAGATCTTCACCGACATCGGCGTTGACCGCAATCACATCAGCTCGCTGCCCGACAATTACAACAGTACTGAGATCACCAAGGACCCGGTGGTCATGACCGTATCCATGGACCTGAGCGCTTACTACGACAAGTCTGTCGAGAAGTTCGAGGCCGCCAAGGACAAGGCCATCAGCCGTATGGAGACCGAGCTGGGCCTGACCTTTACCGACGACCAGAAGGCCAAGGCTGAGGCCCTGTATAACGGAAACACTCCCGCCAACTTTGTGACCGACAACCAGAACGGCACCCTGACGCTCAAGGACACCGGCGCTTATGTCACCCTGATCCAGAACAACGCGGCCAACAGCGCCGCCTTCTACCAGAGCCTGGGCCAGGACGCCGCCTTCTATGAGGAGCTGCTGCAGCGGGCCGAGGACAAGTATCAGGACGGCTACGGCGTGAGCTACAACGGCACCATTCAGAACATGGCCGCGCTCCTGGGCGACAAGGACGGCATCTTCGTGGACGAGAACAAGAAGTTCCGGAATGACATGACCTTCTCCGTCACGGTGACCGCCAGTGAGGAGACCTACAGCAGCTGGCTGGACCTCATCAGCGGCAAGTTCAGCCAGGCCAGCGTCCTGCCCGGCCAGATGCCCGGTGCGCTGAACGCGCTGCTGGGCGAGTATACCATGACCGTGACCCTGGACAAGCAGTAACCGGCCAAACCGATCAGACAGAAACGGCGCGGGATATGCGTTTGCATATCCCGCGCTTGTTCAGAAAGGACATTCTATGAAACGTTTTACCTGTGGGCTGGTGACCGCCGCCCTTACCGTCAGCCTTCTGGCCCTCCCTGCCGCGTCGGTGGAGTTCTCCGATATCCAGGGCCACTGGGGCCAGACCTCCATGGAGCAGGTGGCCCAGTGGGGCCTGTTTTCCGGTAATGAGAAGGGGGAGTTCCTCCCCGACGCCACCATGACCCGGGGCATGTTCGTGGCCGTCATGGAGCGGACCGCCAAGCTCCTGAACGTCTACCAGGAGCCCGCCGACGCCGAGCCCTTCTCCGATGTGAAGACCTCCGACTACTTTGCCTCCGGAGCGGCCTGGGCCAGAGCGGTAGGGCTGGTGGCCGGAGTGGGGAACAATCAGCTGGCCCCCAATGATCCCATCACCCGGGAGCAGATGTGCGCCATGATGACCCGGTTCCTGGAGAAATGCGCCGGCATGGATCTGGCGTCCTACACGCAGGGGGGCAATACCTTCCTGGACGGGAGCTCCATCTCCGCGTTTGCGGCGGAGAGCGTGGACGTGTGTGTGGCTCTGGGCCTGATCCAGGGCGTGCCCGTGTCCGGCGGCATGGAGTTCCAGCCCCAGGCGTCCGCTACCCGGGCCGCGGTGGCTGTGGTGCTGGAGCGGCTGGTGGATGTGGCCGGGCAGCAGACGGAGGACCCGGATGAGACGCCCCAGCCCAGCGCCTCCCAGGAGCCCACCGCGACGCCTCAGCCCACCGCATCCCAGCAGCCGGGCGCCGGCGGAGGTGCCACAGGCGGCGAGTCGGGTGGGGAGCAGACGCCTCCGGAGACCCAGGAGCCCACGGAGGAGGAAAAGGCCGAGGAGGCCAAGGTGGCAGAGTACCTGCAGATTATTGTGGAGAACCACAAGAGCCAGGGTTATAAGCCCGGTACCTCCCAAGAGGTAAAGGACTGTATGAACATCCTGATGAGTTGCATTGAGGATGCCCTGGTCCAGCGGGAAAAGGGCCAGTTCCTGGACCGGCCTTACATCCGGGAGCGCTATGCCGACCAGATCGCACAGCTGCGGGTGGCCTATGACAGCCTCACCGAGGAACAGCTCAACGAGATCAACAACGTCATTGTCCGCCTGGCGGAGTCGGAACAGATTTATTTTGTCATGGACTACTTTGGCGTCGCCATGGGCGGCTGAACCGGCATCTTGCATTGAACCGGATTATGTAGACAACAGGGAAATATTCCTGTTAGTAACAAATGAGAAGTAAGCAGAGAGGCGTCGCGCAAGCGACGCCTCTCTCATTTACGTATGGAAGAGAAGAATATTGCTGCAAGTACGGTAGTGCCAACAGTTGGACCTGTTCTATCTCTGCCAATCAGAGCTCGGTCTTTCCGTACTGGAGAATATCGGCAATCCTTCGACTGGCCAGCCCGTCGCCGTAGGGGTTGCTGGCCGTGCTCATGCTGTGGTAGACCTCCGGATTTTCCAGCAGCTCCTTGAAGCTGTGATAGATGGTCTCCTCCTCGGTGCCCACCAGCTTCAGCGTGCCCGCCGCAATGCCCTCCGGCCGCTCCGTGGTGTCCCGCATCACCAGCACCGGCTTGCCCAGGGAGGGGGCCTCCTCCTGGATGCCGCCCGAGTCAGTAAGGATGAGGTAGCTGCGGGAGAGGAAATTGTGGAAGTCCAGCACGTCCAGCGGCTCGATCATGCGGATGCGCTCGTCGTCCCCCAGGATCTCCGAGGCGATCTCCCGCACGGCGGGGTTCATGTGGATGGGATAGATGGCCTTCACGTCCGGGTGCTCGTCGCACACCCGGCGGATGGCACGGAACATGTGCTTCATGGGCTCGCCCAGATTCTCCCGCCGGTGGGCCGTGATGAGGATCAGACGGCTGCCCTCCGCCCACTCCAGCTCAGGATGGGTGTAGTCAGCACGGACGGTGGTCTTGAGCGCATCAATGGCCGTGTTGCCGGTGACATAGATGCGCTCCGCCGGCTTGCCCTCCCCCAGCAGGTTGTCCCGGGCCATGGTGGTGGGGGCGAAGTTGTACTGGCTGATGATGCCCACCGCCTGGCGGTTAAATTCCTCCGGGAAGGGAGAATAGATATTGTGGGTCCGAAGGCCGGCCTCCACGTGGCCCACGGGAATTTGCAGGTAGAAGCAGGCCAGAGCGGTGACAAAGGTGGTGGAGGTGTCGCCGTGGACCAGCACCACGTCGGGTTTTTCCGCCTCCAATACCTCCCGGATCTTCAGGAGGATGTTGGCCGTCACGTCAAACAGGGTCTGGCGGTCCTTCATAATGGACAGGTCGTAGTCGGGCGTTACCGAAAAGGCCTCCAGCACCTGGTCCAGCATCTGCCGGTGCTGACCGGTGACGCACACCAGGGCCTGAATGCCCTCCCGGGTCTTAAGTTCGTTGACCAGAGGACACATCTTAATGGCCTCCGGCCTGGTACCAAACACCAGCATGATCTTTTTCATGAGGCAAGCTCCTTCAAATCTATTCTATCTTTGCAATCCGGCGATCTCATAGAGCCGGGCAAGTACACGTTCGTAATATTCCCGCCGGTAATGCATTGCCGAAAGCCCCCATTTGTGGTTTTCATCAGCTGCGATCCCATCACATTCTTGAATCACATGTGCGCCGGACAGATAGGACAGCATCCGGCTGAACATAACGTCCATTATCTTGTTCATGTGATGGTTTTGATGGATTTTGGACGGCTCAAAAGATTTCAGCTGTCCGGATTTTGAATAATATGCATCCACCATGACCGCATGGTGTAAAATGATCTGTTCCGGCTTGTAAATTTCCTTCAACCTGGTGCAAAATTTCTCCAACAACTCCTCTGCACAGCAATCGTCAAGATAAAGTTGGCCGTCTCTTATATACTTTTCCAGTTTCTTCGCCGATCGGCACTGCTCTGGCGCACTTTCATAAAATTCAGGGGACGCGGTGATATAACTCCCAAATAGAGACAGCAAAGGAAATCGCTCATCAATCAAATCCAACAGAAGATAGTCGCTCTTACTGGCCTTAAGAATTTCAAACGCATCTTTCTCCAGGTCGGATTTTACCATCCGGACCCGGAAGGGCGAGTCGTTATGAAGCGGGATAGTTCCAACCGGAATGCTCTGCGATACTGCGGACAGGACGGACTGCCGGGCAATATATGCGCTCAGATCGAATTTGGTGTCGTTGCAGATGGCAAGAATGTCCCGGCTGACACAGCTGCCGTAAATACTCAGAGACGGTTTGCGCACGGGAGTGGAGACGGTTTGCGCACGGGAGTGGAGACGGCTTTGCTCTGCTCAATCTTGGGGGGAACCACAGTTTCTGTTACAACCAGATCCTCCGATATATGCTTGAGACAGACCTCCTTGGACGGCATACCATTATGTCCGGCTTCATGGGAGTAAAATTCGATGTGCAGCCGGTTGGTACAGTCAATAGAAAGGTCAGACAGTGACTCCAGAAAAGGAGACAGCTGTGTTTTAAGGTCGAATTTCGCACGGATATTCTGGACCACATGGAGGGGCGGAAAATATCCTTTCTGCTGAAAGAAGGTAGCAGTATGGAGCCGCTCCGGCAGCAGTGTTTCCCCCTCTTTGAGACAGACCTGCTTCAACCGCGCAATGTGTGCGGGGTAAAATTTCTCTATGATAAATTGAGGATTGATGACAGTGGCACGGCTGCGCAGCATGGCGGCCAGAAGCATGGAGGTATAGCCGCCCCCGGAGGAACCATAAAAGAGCGTATTGTCTGTGGGAATATGCAGCTTGTCCAGAATTTTCCGAAGCAGAGCGGAGATGTCCTTCAGGGCCCACCGGTCGTTGGTGCCGTAGCCCCAGCCCAGAGTGCAGGGAGGCAGATAGGAGGTAGGGTCGCTGTAATAGATGGCGGTGCAGGGAAGGTCTCCAGCCCAACTAATACGCGCAAAATATGGTCTTTGGTACGGCCCCACATCTCCGGTTCCGAAAATTACGGCCTGTGGACAGTCCGGCTTATAGTGGATAAAAAATTCATAGTGGACGCCGTCCCAAACAATGTCGTAGGTGGTGCCCACGGTAGACCGGAAATCTTCCTCCTCCAGCCGCTCATAGGGCACCACTTTGGTGGGATAAAACGGGATCCAGTTGCTCTCCTTTACCGTGGTGACGGAATTCCCATCCGGCCCGTTGGGCCAGTGGCGGACATATACCTGCACCGCGTAGGTACCAGGGTCAGAAAGCGGGAAGGTAAACGTATTTTCTTTGAGATAAAACTGCTTTTTGAGCACACCCTGGGTCTTTTCCAGAAGATAATAGGCGTACTGGGTGGTCTGATCCACCTCCGGCACCGTTACCTCCACCGTAAGGGTGGTTCGCTCCAATCTGCTGACAGCGGTAAATTCCATAAGTGCTATTACTCCTCTCTGACTTGCATGGATGAACGTACTTTGCTGTATGTATGATACCTGCCATACCGTGGGAAGGTTTTTCCCTTCTCACAGTATACCACGCAAGCAACGGATTTCTCCGCGGAGAATGGTCGAAGAAACCTTTTAGAGCTTTATGCCGGTTCTTTTTCCAACTTCGCTTTGGACTTCTCCGGGATCGGCGCAACCGTCTTGTCCTCGTTCACCCGGAACACAGCCACATACTCGGAGGTCTTTTCCCCGCCGTGCATGAGGAAGGCCCGCACGCGGTAACTGCCGGGCTGA
>CALXFT010000073.1 GCA_944387635.1 uncultured Oscillospiraceae bacterium
CAGGCCGTCGGCCAGCTCGCCGATGGCCACGGACACGCCGCCGGCGCCGAAGTCGTTGCACCGCTTGATGAGGCGGGAGGCCTCGGGATTGCGGAACAGCCGCTGGAGCTTCCGCTCCTCGGGGGCGTTGCCCTTCTGGACCTCAGAGCCGCAGGTCTCCACAGACTGGGTGTTGTGGGCCTTGGAGGAGCCGGTAGCGCCGCCGATGCCGTCCCGGCCGGTGGCGCCGCCCAGGAGGATCACCACGTCGCCGGGATCGGGACGCTCCCGGCGGACGTTTTCCGCGGGGGCCGCGGCGATGACCGCGCCGATCTCCATGCGCTTGGCGGCGTAGCCGGGGTGGTAGATCTCGTCTACAATGCCCGTGGCCAGGCCGATCTGGTTGCCGTAGGAAGCGTAGCCTGCGGCGGCGGTGGTGACGATTTTACGCTGGGGCAGTTTGCCGGGGATGGTCTCGGAGACGGGCTTCAGGGGGTCCGCCGCGCCGGTGACCCGCATGGCGCCGTAGACGTAGCTGCGGCCGGACAGGGGGTCCCGGATGGCGCCGCCGATGCAGGTGGCCGCGCCGCCGAAGGGCTCGATCTCCGTGGGATGGTTGTGGGTCTCGTTCTTGAACAGCAGCAGCCAGGGCTCCGTGACGCCGTCCACGGTGACGTCGATCTTCACGGTGCAGGCGTTGATCTCCTCGGACTCGTCCAGCTTGGGCAGCTTGCCCTGGGCCTTCAGGTGCTTGACGGCGATGGTGGCCAGGTCCATGAGGCAGATGGGCTTGTGCTCCCGGCCCAGGGCCTTCCGGGTGTCCAGGTAGCGCCGGTAGGTCTGCTGCAGCAGGGGATCTTCAAAGACGGCCTCATCGATGATGGTGCCGAAGGTGGTGTGCCGGCAGTGGTCGGACCAGTAGGTGTCGATCATCCGGATCTCGGTGATGGTGGGGTCCCGGTCCTCCCGGATGAAGTAGTTTTGGCAGAAGGCGATGTCGTCCAAATCCATGGCCAGGCCGTAGTCGCGGATGAAGTCCGCCAGCTCCTCCCGGCTGCGCTTGGTGAAGCCCTCCAGGACGGCCACCTCCGTGGGAATCTCATACTGGATGGCAAGGGTTTCGGGAATTTCCAGGGCGGCTTCCCGACATTCCACAGGGTTGATGACGTACTTCTTGAATTCCGCGATCTGGGCCTCGGTGAGCTTGCCGTAGAGGGCGTAGACCTTGGCGGTGCGGATCAGGGGCCGCTCACCCTGGGAGATGATCTGGATGCACTGGGCGGCGGAGTCGGCCCGCTGGTCAAACTGACCGGGCAGGGATTCCACGGCGAAGACATAAGCGCCGGGCAGGTCCAGCTCCCCGGAAACCAGGTCCAGCTGGGGCTCGGAGAACACGGTCTTCACCGCGTAGTCGAACAGCTCACGGGTGATGTTCTCGGCGTCGTAGCGGTTGAACAGCCGCAGGTCCTCCAGGGTCTCCAGGCCCAGCAGGTTCCGGGCCTCGCTGAGCAGGCCCCTGGCCTCGTTGGCGAGCCCTTCCTTTTTTTCTACAAATACGCGATATACCATAGGTCGATTCCTCCTTGCGTCTGTCAGGACTTTGCCAGCAGCGCCCGCTGGCCGATGTCGCTTCTGCGGTAGGCGTTTTCAAACCGGACGCCGTCGCTGAGGCGGTAGGCCTCCCGGATGGCCTCCTCCAGGGTGTCCGCCACGGCGGTGGTGCCGGTGACCCGGCCCCCGGAGGTCAGGAGCTTGCCGCCTTCCAGCTTGGCTCCGGCCACATAGGTGTGGGCGGCGGCTTCCTGGGTCATGGTAATCTCGAAGCCCTTGCGGTAGCTCTTGGGGTAGCCCTGGGAGGCCAGGATCACGCAGCAGGCGTGCTTGTTGGAGAAGGTCACGTCCGTCTCGGCCAGGCGGCCTTCTGTGGTGGCCTTCATGATGGTCAGCAGGTCGCTCTCCAGCAGGGGCAGGACCACCTGGGTTTCGGGATCGCCGAAGCGGCAGTTGTACTCGATGACCTTGGGGCCTGTGGGGGTCAGCATGAGGCCGAAGTACAGGCAGCCCCGGAAGGTCCGGCCTTCTGCCTTCATGGCCCGGATGGTGGGCAGAAAAATGGCGTCCATGCAGACCTGGGCCATGTCTTCGGTGTAGTAGGGGTTGGGGGCCACGGTACCCATGCCGCCGGTGTTCAGGCCCGTGTCGCCGTCTCCGGCGCGCTTGTGGTCCATGGAGGAGACCATGGGCTTGACGGTCTCGCCGTCGGTGAAGGCCAGCACCGAGACCTCCGGGCCGGTGAGGAACTCCTCGATGACGATGTGGTCGCCGGAGGCGCCGAAGACGTGGTCCTCCATCATATCCCGGACGGCGGCCCTGGCCTCATCCCGGGTCTGGGCGATGATTACGCCCTTGCCCAGGGCCAGGCCGTCGGCCTTGACCACCGTGGGGATGGGGGCGGTGTCCAGGTAGTCCAGAGCGGCGTCCATGTCGTCGAAGACTTCGTACTCGGCGGTGGGAATGCCGTATTTCTTCATCAGGTTCTTGGCGAAGACCTTGCTGCCCTCAAGGATGGCGGCGTTGGCCCGGGGACCGAAGCAGGGAATGCCCTTGGCCTCCAGGGCGTCCACGCAGCCCAGGACCAGAGGATCGTCGGGGGCCACCACGGCGTAGTCCACCGGGTGACTTTCGGCAAAGGCCACGATGCCGTCGATGTCCGTGGCGGCGATGGGATGGCACTGGGCGTCCTGAGCGATGCCGCCGTTGCCAGGCAGGGCGTAGATGGTCTTCACATCGGGGTTCTTTTTCAGGCTGCGGATGATGGCGTGCTCCCGTCCGCCGCCGCCTACGACCAGAATGTTCATATGATTTCTCCTTCCGCAAAACGCGCCAATAGAGGGCGGCTTCCCGTCCCCTATGGCATAGACGCAATTTAATGATGGAACAGGCGCATGCCCGTAAAGGCCATGGCGATGCCCCACTTATCGCATTCTTCGATGACCAGGTCGTCCCGGATGGAGCCGCCGGGCTGGGCGATGTAGCTGACGCCGGAGGCCCTGGCCCGCTTGACGTTGTCGGGGAAGGGGAAGAAGGCGTCGGAGCCCAGGGCTACGCCGGTGATCTTGTCCAGGTAGGCCCGCTTCTCCGCCTCGGTCAGAGGCTCGGGACGGCTGGTGAAGTAGTTCTGCCAGATGCCCTCGGCGCACACGTCCTCCTCGTTGCCGTTGATGTAGCCGTCGATGACGTTGTCACGGCCGGGACGGCCCAGGTCCTCCCGGAAGGGCAGGGCCAGGGTCTTCGGGTGCATGCGCAGGAAGAAGGTGTCGGCCTTGGAGCCGGCCAGCCGGGTGCAGTGGATTCGGGACTGCTGGCCCGCGCCTACGCCGATGGCCTGGCCGTCCCAGGCGTAGCAGACGGAGTTGCTCTGGGTGTACTTCAGGGTGATCAGGGCCACGATCAGGTCGATCTGGGCGGAAGGGGGCAGGGTCTTGTTCTGGGTGACCAGATTCTCCAGAAGGCTCCGGTCGATTCTGAAGTTGTTCCGGCCCTGCTGGAAGGTGATGCCGTAGACCTGCTTGGTCTCCTGCTCGGCGGGGACGTAGCCGGGGTCAATGGCCACCACGTTGTAGCCGCCCTTGCGCTTGCCCTTCAGAATGGCCAGGGCCTCGTCGGTGTAGCCGGGGGCGATGACGCCGTCGGAGACCTCCCGGGCGATGAGGCTGGCGGTGAGGGCGTCGCAGGTGTCGGACAGGGCCACCCAGTCGCCGAAGGAGCACAGCCGGTCTGTACCCCGTGCCCGGGCGTAGGCGCAGGCCAGGGGATTTTCGTCCAGACCGGCCACGTCATCGACGAAGCAGGCCTTCTTGTGGGCCTCGGACAGGGGCTTGCCCACGGAGGCGGAGGTGGGGGAGACGTGCTTGAAAGAGGTGGCGGCGGCCATGCCCGTGGCCTCCTTCAGCTCCTTGACCAGCTGCCAGGCGTTCAGGGCGTCCAGGAAGTTGATGTAGCCGGGGCGGCCGTTGAGGATGGTCAGCGGCAGGTCAGAGCCGTCGGCCATGTAGATCCGGGAGGGCTTCTGGTTGGGGTTGCAGCCGTATTTCAAAGCGAATTCCTTCATAATGCGTTCCTCCTTGTCTCAGATGTGCTTGTTGAGAATCCTCTGCTCGAAGACGCCGGTCCGCAGATCGGTGTAGCGCACGAACAGGGAGATCTTGTTGTCTTCGTCCAGGTTCTCCCACAGGTCGCTGACAAAGGCGTCCATGTCCTGGGGGATGGATACCCGCTCAGGCTCCCCCTGGAAGGTGGGAATCACCGGGTCGCCGTCGCAGACATAGGTGTGCAGGAAGTGGCCCAGACCGGCCTTGCCTGGGTATTCATAGGTGAACCGGACGCAGCCGCTGCCCTCGGGGTCCACGGATTTGAGGATGGACATCTTGCAGCTGCCGTCGGGACACAGCAGGCCGGAGATCCGGGGGGTCCAGTTGGGACCGTCGTGCTCAAACTTCCGGGTCCGCAGGGCATCTTCCATGGTCAGGCCCTTCTCCAGAAAGTCCCGGATTGTGTCGGTCTGATCGCCGTTGGTGACGATCAGGCTCCGGGCCACCTGGCGGACCGGGTGGTAGATGATCAGACTGGGGTCCACCATTTTGCTGGGGTCGAAGGCCTGGGTGCGGATGCCGTCGGGCTCTTCCACAAAGATCCGGTTGCGGCTGTTGACGCTGCGGCCCATGATGAAGTAGGCGGCGGCGGAGTAGTTTCCGTCGGGGGTCAGGCCCAGGACGATGCCCCGGCCGGGGTAGCGGTTTCCGGAAAGGCGGCTGCCCATGGTCTTGGTTTCATACACATTCATGATGCTCATACCTCCAAATCATTTGTCCCTGGCGGCCAGAAGCCCGGCGCTGACCAGCTCCGCCGCCTGGGGCAGCAGAACCCACTCGGCCTGCTCCATGACCCGCCGCTGCAAGGTCTCGGGGGTGTCCCCGGGTTCGATATACACTGCCTTCTGGGCGATGATCTCGCCGCCGTCGGGGATCTCGTTTACATAATGCACTGTGGCGCCGGTGACTTTCACTCCGTAGTCCAGGGCCGCCTGATGGACCCGCAGGCCGTAGAAGCCCGCGCCGCAGAAGCTGGGGATCAGGGAGGGGTGGACGTTCAGAATCCGCTTGGGATAGGCCGAGGTGAAGCTCCCGGTGAGAATGGTCATGAATCCGGCCAGAACGATCAGTTCAATGCCGTGTTCGTTCAGGAGGCTTTTCAGCCGGTCTTCAAAGGCGGCTTGGGAGCCGCAGGCCTTTTTCGTCACCACGGCGGTGGGGATACCCGCTTGTTTCGCCCGCTCCAGGGCGTAGGCGTCGGGGTTGTTGGACACCACCAGGGCAATCTGGCCGCTGAGGAGGGTTTTGCCCTGGGCGTCGATCAGGGCCTGGAGGTTGGTGCCGCCGCCGGAGACCAAAACCGCGATTTTGGTTTTCATACCAGGATCACCTTTTCCTCCCCCTTGACGATGCGGCCGATGACGTAGGCGTCCAGGCCCTGTTCCTTCAGAACGGTCAGGGCGGTATCGGCCTGGGCGGCGGGGACCACCACGCTCATGCCCACGCCCATGTTGTAGGTGTTGAACATGTCCCGCTCGGGGATGCCGCCGAAGGAGGCGATGAGGTCGAAGATGGGCAGAACCTTCACGGCGGACTTGTCGATCCGGGCGCACAGGCCGTCGGGGATGGAGCGGGGGATGTTCTCATAGAAGCCGCCGCCGGTGATGTGGGAGATGCCCTTCACGTCCACCTGCTCCAGCAGGGCCAGAACCGGCTTGACGTAGATCCTGGTGGGAGTCAGCAGGGCGTCGGCTATGGTTCCGCCCTCCAGCTCCGGACGGGGCTCGTAGAGCAGGGGGTCGTTATTGTCGATGTTGAACACCTTCCGGCACAGGGAGAAGCCGTTGGAGTGGATGCCCGTGGAGGGCAGGGCGATGACCACGTCGCCTTCGGCCATGCGGCTGTTGTCCAGAATCTTCTTCCTGTCCACGATGCCCACGGCGAAGCCGGCCAGGTCGTAGTCTTCCTGGGGCATCATGCCGGGGTGCTCGGCGGTCTCGCCGCCGATGAGGGCGGCGCCGGACTGGACGCAGCCCTCGGCCACGCCGCTGACAATCTGGGCGATCTTCTCCGGCACGTTTTTGCCGCAGGCGATATAGTCCAGGAAGAACAGGGGCTTGGCGCCGACGCAGATGATGTCGTTGACGCACATGGCCACGCAGTCGATGCCGATGGTGTCGTGCTTGTCCATGAGGATTGCCAGCTTGACCTTGGTTCCGCAGCCGTCGGTGCCGGAGACCAGGACCGGCTCATCCATCCCGGCAATGGGCAGGCCGAAGCAGCCGCCGAAGCCGCCTACGTCATCCAGGCAGCCTTCGTTCCGGGTCCGGGCCACGTGCTTCTTCATCAGTTCCACAGCCTTGTATCCGGCGGTGATGTCCACGCCTGCGGCGGCGTAGCTGGCGGAATGGGAATGGTTGTGATCCATGGTGACGCTCCTTTTTATAAGAATGGTGGGGCCGGGCCTTATTCCCGACCGGTCCAGCAGTAGGTGCAGACCTTGTCCCGGTCCAGTCCGATGGCCTCCAGCAGGCCGTCCAGGGACTGGTAGCCCAGGGAGTCGAAGCCCATTTCCTCGCAGATGGCCTTGAGCATGCACTGGCCCCGCTCGGTGGTGCTGTCGGCGTACTCGTCCACATGCTTCTGGCCCTCCCGGCCCTCCAGATTCTGGATGATCCGCCGGGCAAGCAGCTCCATTTCGGAATTGCTGCGGGAGAAGTTCAGGTATTTGCAGCCGTACATAATGGGCGGGCAGGCGGAGCGCATGTGTACTTCCTTGGCGCCGTTGCTGTAGAGGAATTCCACGGTCTCCCGCAGCTGGGTACCCCGGACGATGGAGTCGTCCACGAACAGCAGCTTCTTGTCCTTGATCAGCTCCGGCACGGGGATCTGCTTCATCTTGGCCACCAGGTTGCGCATCTCCTGATTGGCGGGGGTGAAGGACCGGGGCCAGGTGGGGGTGTATTTGACGAAGGGCCGGGCGAAGGGCTTGTGGGACTGGTTGGCGTAGCCGATGGCGTGGGGAAGGCCGGAGTCCGGCACGCCGGCCACATAGTCCACATCGGGCATGGTGCCGTTCTTCTCCTCGTCCCGGGCCATGATCTCGCCGTTGTGATAGCGCATGACCTCCACGTTTTTGCCCTCGTAGTTGGAGTTGGGGTAGCCATAGTAGGTCCACAGGAAGGCGCAGATGCGCATCTTGTCTCCCGGGGCCTGGAGCCGCTCCACGCCGGATTCGGTGATCTTCACGATCTCGCCGGGACCCAGCTCGTAGTGATCTTCATAGCCCAGCTTGTGATAGGCGAAGGACTCGAAGGAGACGCAGCAGCCGTTTTCGCTCTTGCCCACCAGCACCGGCAGGCGGCCCAGCATGTCCCGGGCGGCGATGATGCAGTCCTTCATGAGCAGCAGAATGGTGCAGGAGCCGTCGATGGTCTGCTGGGCGTAGCGGATGCCCTCCACCAGGTTCTCCTTCTGGTTGATCAGAGCGGCGGTGAGCTCCGTAGCGTTGACGCTGCCGGAGGACATGGCCATGAACTGTTTGCCCGGGCCGGAGAAGCTGCGCACCAGCTCCTCGGCGTTGTTGATGATGCCCACCGTGGAGATGGCGAAGGTGCCCAGGTGGGACCGGAACAGCAGGGGCTGGGGGTCCGTATCGGAGATGCAGCCGATGCCGGAATGGCCGGTGAACTTGGACATGTCGGCGTCGAACTTGGTGCGGAAGGGGGTGTTTTCGATGCTGTGAATCTGCCGCTGGAAGCCGGTGTCATGGTCGTAGAAGGCCATGCCCGCCCGGCGGGTACCCAGGTGAGAGTGATAGTCGGTTCCGAAAAATACGTCATAAATGCAGTTTTTGCGGGAAATTACCCCAAAAAAACCACCCATAATGGTAATCCTCCTTTATTTTACGCCGGAACGCGCCGGCGGCCGCGTTGAGGGGAAGGGCTCAGGCGTTCAGCTCGGCCTGAAGAGCCGCGTCTTTCTGCAGGACCTTTTCGGCGTCGGAGGCCCGGCGCGCGTCCAGCTTTTCGGCCAGCTCCGGTTCCGCCACAGCCAGGATCTGGGCAGACAACAAAGCGGCATTGACACCTCCGTTGATGGCCACGGTGGCCACCGGAATACCGGAGGGCATCATGACTGTAGACAGAAGGGCGTCCATGCCGTCGAGACAGGTAGACTTGCAGGGAATCCCGATGACGGGAAGGGTGGTGTTGGCGGCAATGGCGCCGGCCAGGTGTGCGGCCATGCCCGCCGCGGCGATGATTACGCCGAAGCCGTTGGCACGGGCGGAACGGGCAAAATCCCGGGCTTCCTCCGGGGTGCGGTGGGCGGAATAGACGTGGCACTCATAGGGGATGTCCAGAGAGGCCAGGGTGTCCATGGTCTTGCGCAGGATCGGCAGATCGCTGTCGCTGCCCATGACGATACCTACTTTTTTCATGCGTGTTCCTCCTTAAGAAAACAAAAAAGGGCGCACTTATCCCCTTTTCAGGGAAAGTGTGCCCAGACGGCCGGCAGTTTAGGGAATATGCCCTTACTCCATGTGGTGCTCCACTCATCCGTCAGTCATAAGGGTTCGGTGTTTCCATTAACAGTATACCACCCACGGGGGGATGCCGTCAATGCGCAGAAAGTCGATTTCTGTGGGAATTTGTCCCGGCGGCATGTTAATCTTGCCTATGGAAAGAGGAAGAATCTGGAAATCCATCATGAGCCGGAAAACCCCCAACACACTTAGTTTACCATATCTGCGTATTTTTTGCAAGGAAAAAAGGGGTATCCGGAGAAGATTCTGCCTTTTGCTTAAATCTGAGGCAGAGGATTCATACAACATTCCGCCTTGATTTTCGTCTGGGGATGTGGTATTTTATAGCTACAAAGAGGTGATACCAATGATTTGAAAAGCCTCGGTTCCAAAACAAATTTGGGACCAAACAGACAGCCGCTTTCCATTTCTTCCGTTCACATAGAGCACTGTTTTCAGGCAAAAAACAACATCCGGAAGTGATTCAATTTTTGTCAGCCGGCGGCGTCTGATCCTGCGGAAAGTGAGGTTAACCAATGATGTTAGATATCAAGAGTTCAAAGAAGTGACCCTTGACGGATTCGGGTAACAGCGAAACGGTCAAGGGTCACTTCTTTTTACACACTGCCGTCCGGAAGGGACGGCTCTTTTTTTTACAAAAGCCGCCCCGGCGGGGCGGCTTGGCGTCAGCAGTTTTTCATGAGCACGCCTTCTACCATGTCCGCGATGTGCTCGGCGGCGTCGGCGCACTTTTCCAGATAGGTGTAGATGTCCCGCCAGGCGATGACTTCCAGCACGTCGTTTTCGGCGCCGTGGAGATCGTACATGCACTTGACGTACAGCCGGTCTGCCTCCTCCTCCAGGGAGTTGATGCGGATGATGTGGCTCTTAAGCTCCTTGGAGTGCTTGAAATCCTTAAACTGGCGCATGAGGGCCTGGACCTCGTCGCAGCACTGGACCACCAGGTCCACCAGGGGGAAGACGTCAGGGCGCAGCCGGGTGACCCGGTTGAAGTAGATTCGGATGAGTACGTCCTCGATCTTGTCGGTCAGACTGTCAATGTTCTGGCTGACCTGGACGATGTCCTCCCGTTCAATGGGGGTGATGAAGGCCTTGACCAGGTTCTCCATGAGCTCGTGCTTTTTCAGGTCGGCGGCGTGCTCCACGGCGTGCATCTGCTGGAAGTTCTCCTCCAGCCTGGTCACGTCGAAGCCGCGCATGGTCTTCTCCAGGAGCCGGGCTGCCTGGGAGGCGTATTCGGCGCACTGGATGAAATTGTCGAAATAATAGACATCCTGTTTCTTAGCCATGGGAATTCTCCTATCTGTATGTATTCTGGATTCTGTATCAGAAGATTGCAATGAAGAGCTTGGCCATGAGGTAGCTGATGATGCCGCAGCCCGGGAAGGTGAAGACCCAGGTCAGGACCATGTCCTTGACCACGCCGAAGTTGATGGCGGACAGCCGGCGCACGGCGCCTACGCCCATAATGGCGGTGGTCTTCATGTGGGTGGTGGATACGGGGACGCCGAAGAGGCTGGAGATCAGCAGGCCGAAGGCGGCGGCCAGGTCCGCGCTGAAGCCCTGGTACTTCTCCAGCTTCACCATGTCCATGCCCACGGACTTGATGATCTTCTCGCCGCCTACGCTGGTGCCCAGGGCCATGACGACGCTGCACAGGAGCATGAGCCACACGGGAATGGTGACGCCCTGAACGCTGGTCTGGCCGTGGGCGAAGGCCACGCCCAGGAACAGAACGCCGATGAACTTCTGGCCGTCCTGGGCTCCGTGCATGAAGCTCATGGCGGCCGCGCCAAAGATCTGGGCGCTCCGGAAGAAGGGGTTGGTCTTGCGCCGGTCCATGCGGGCGCAGAGGACGGTGATCAGCTTACAGATGAGCCAGCCGGAGCCGAAGCCCAGAATCACGCTGGCGGCCAGGCCGTAGAGGACCTTGACCCACTCGGCGCTGTTGATGCCGCCGAAGCCGTCCTGAATGGCCACGGCGGCCCCGGTGATGCCGGCGATGAGGCTGTGGCTCTCGCTGGTGGGGATGCCGAACCAGGAGGCGCCGACGCTGTAGACCACAATGGAGAACAGAGCCGCCGACAGGGCGATCAGGGCGCTGTGGGTGTCGCCGCCGAAATCCACCATGTTGCTGATGGTGCTGGCCACGGAGCTGTTGATCTTGGTCATGATGAGAACGCCCAGGAAATTGAACACGGCGCTCATGATGATGGCGGACCGGACGCCCATGCAGCGGGTGGTGATGCAGGTGGCAATGGCGTTGGGCGCGTCTGTCCAGCCGTTGACGAATATGACACCCAGGGTCAGCATGACGCTGATCAGCAGAGCCGGGTTCTCCGTCATGCCCCGGACAAATGCCGAAAAGGATACATCCATAATATACCTCCAACCAGAAAATCCACGGCTGCGGGCTGCCGGTTTGGGCGAGGCCCGAATCTGCCGGTTTTCAACAAGTTAAGTATAGGACGAAATCAGGAACATGTCAATTCCAGTTTCGGAAAAGATAAACCTGAATTATTCACGCCACCCAAGATAGTGCGCTGAAGCCATCGACCCAAACACAATTTGCGGCATATCTTCG
>CALXFT010000074.1 GCA_944387635.1 uncultured Oscillospiraceae bacterium
GTCAACGTGTCCAAAAATTCCCCAATGATACGGGCTAACTCTCTGGCTTCGATTTCATCTTCCACGGTTTTCTGGTCAGCGATATAGCCCTCGATTTCCTCTAAGGCAATTTTGTAGTGACCGCTTCGTTTGGCGGCTTCTTTTCTCCAATAGATTTTGAGGGAAATGTTCCGAACGATTTTCACAATGTAGCTGAGCAGCGGGTTGGGGTGTACCGGGGGAATGGCGTTCCACGCGCCTAAGTAAGCGCCGTTGACACATTCCTCCGCATCCTGCCTGTTGTTCACGATGTTGAACGAGAGGTTGTGACATATTTTTCCGTATTTAATATCCAGCTCCCGTATGCCCTGCTCTGACCGTTCAAAGAACATTTCTATGATTTTTTCATCGTCTATCATCTCACCGCCTCCTTTCCGGCTTCACCTATATACTACGGTTTTAGCGGCGAATACTACATCAAATCCAAAACTTTTTCAAAAAATTATACCATTCTGGCCAGGCGCCCAAGCGGCGTCAATCGGCATGGTATACAACTTTCTGCGCACATAAAACATATCGGGCCCGCCATCCAAGGCGAGCCCGATTACTATATTCCCGGGTTGATCATTCTGACGGAGTTGCGCAGCCTTCCAGCTCCATTATTTCATGGAACTTTATCCGCCTGCTCCTTTGACGGTTACCTCCGTACGATCGGTACTGGATTTTTGCAGCCAACAGGCAGCAGGAAGATGCCGGCCAGTGGCTCCGTCCATGTGCATCCCGCTTCCTGAAAGCTACATAGCGCTGGTCAGCTGATCCATGATCTTCTGGATCCATTTCTTTTCGTACGGGTAGTCACGCTGCAGGCGCACCAGAATCTCTTCGTATATGGAATAAGCCTCCGCCGTTTTCTTTTCCAGGGATAGCACATCCGCCAGAATCTCCAGGTGGGAAAGATAGTCCTTAAATTTCTCACCGCGGTACAGGAGTGTGAACTGGATATTTTCCCGGGCGGCTTTTTCCGCGTCCTCCAGTTGGCCGGTGCGGATCAGGAGAGCAATCTTCAGCTCCGTGACCGGCGCTTTCCGGTATGCCAGGTCTTTCCCATAAATTTCCGCCCATCGTTCGATCGACGCATTGAGTTTTTGGGAATCCCCGACGCGCCCTTCCCGCAGCGCGTGCTTTGCCTCTTCAATTAAAAAATCATAATGCTTGATCGAGATGAACTCTTTCTGACATTCCGTGATATCCTTGCCGTACAGGCCCATAAGGTCCCGCAGAATTGATCTGTACTCGCTTGCGTATTGTTCCTGGGCCGCCGGATCCCTTCGGTGGCTGTATTCCCTTGCGAGTTTCATGCAGGCGGAACTGAGCTGATCCATCACTTCAAGGGTCCGGGGCCTCGCCGCGCTCAGCAGTTCATATCCCCTTTGGTACCAGATCAGCGCCTGGTCGTGATCCAGACGGTTGTGATAGACCGCTGCCACCCGGAGGGCTTCCCGGCCCGTCAGGACATGGTTGGGACCGTAATAGTCCATCACCGATTCGTATACCTTAATGGCATAGGGAAGCGCCTCCTCGTAATACCCCTGGACCCACAAAAAGGTGACGAGTTCCTCGAAGGCGGTGGCAAGCCAGGGGGCAGGCTGGGGAAACGCCTCGCAAAGGGCGAATATGTGGGGCTCAAGGGCACGGTTTTCCTCATAGGTGCGGCTCCAGGTGCCGATCCCCGGATCATCTCCATACATATGCTTTTCAAAGCCGCGCAGCAGCCGGCTGCAATTGATGCAGGTGGGCGGCATGATACGCTTGACCGCCTCGGCGATCAGCGGATGTACCTGCAGGATGGAGCCGTACGCATCGATCAGAAGATAGTTCCGAAGGGAAGTAAGGGTGCGCTCCGACGCGCCGGACACAAAAAGGAACAGATCCTGTTCCATGCCCTGGGGCGCGAGAACGGACAAGTACAGGAGCGCCCGGAGCTCCGCTTTCTTCAGCCGGAAGGAGGAGAGCAGGTCGGTGATGTCCCCGCAGTCGTCCGGCTGTCCGGCGGTCTCCCCCCGGGAAGCCCGGACGGACGCCATTTTGAGGCTCAGGGTGTGGCCGTTCACCTGATAGCCGTAATGCAGGAGCCGCTCTGTCTGCGCCGGCTCTGAGCCGCTGTAATAGGTGCGGATCAGCTCCGGCCAGTCATCCGGGCGCAGGGCGTTGACCGGGAGCTTTTCCCCCTCCGGCACGATGTCATAATGAACCCTTGTGGTGATGATCTTGTCACAGGAAAGTTCCAGAAACTGCCGCAGATCCTTATCCGCGGGCATATTCAGATTGTCGATGACGATCAGGAGCTTTTCCGTTTTGCTGATCGTTTGCAGCGCGCTGAGCTTTTCCCGAAAATACTGCCGCAGCACAGGATACCGCTTCCGGTCATACTGCAGCCCGGAGATGGAAACGGCCGAGTCGTCGCAAACGGCCTGGAGGATCCCCCTGCCGGTCACCACATAAAGGACATGGTCGTATTCATGGCGGTATCGGGTGAGATAGGTCAGGGCGATGGCGGTTTTCCCGATGCCGCCCATGCCGTACAGAAAGGCCGTGTGAAAGACGGCAAGCGTGTCCCGGACAGCGGCAAGCTCCTCTTCCCGCCCGATCAGGGGGACGGAAATGGAGGGCAGAGCGGTATCCTGGATCTTGAAGCATCCATGTTCCAAAAAGCGCACATATTCCTCTTCCCAGGCGGCCCACGCCGCTTGTTCCGCTTCCGGAGAGGGAAATCCGGGCGGCGTGTCCGCGTACTTTTGCTGCAGCAGAAGCTGTCTTCTTTTCCACAGCAGAAGCTGCTCCTGATAGTTGAACTCGTTCATACTTCAGACCTCTTTCTTTTCCAAGGTCTTAAAAAAGAAGGGGCGAAGCCTGTTTTGCCCCTGGGCACGCAGATACTGATCGGTGTAACAGAAGGCCTCCTGGAGCCATCTGCGGCATTCCTCCGGGCTTTTATGAAGACAGCGCTCCCGATACAGGGCGAGAATCGCCAGCAGCATGGCGTCGAAGCGCTCACCGATGGTCAGCGTGTGCTCCGCGTGCAGCGGGCAGTATCCAAAGGCGGATAAATACGTGCTGATCACCCGTTCATTGATGAAGGGAATGCACATGAGCAGGATATGCCGGATCATGGTTTTCCGGGGAATCTCCCCCAAAAGCTTTGTGTTGTTCAATAATTCGGAGCCGTAGGAGACACTGGTCATACGGCTGATCTGCCGCTTGTCAGATTCGGCGGGCCGGAAGGTGTATTCACAGGCCTGACTGAAGTAGATGTGCCGCAGGCTGGGGAGCGGGTCCTCTGACAGAACGCCGTATTTTCTCCGTTCCATGGGATGAAGTTTGTCCAGATATTCCCGGATCATCGTATCCATGCCCCCACGCCGCTCCTGATAGCGCGGGTCGCCGGCGGAGGATGTGTCAAAGACGAGATCGCTCCGGTCGGCGTAGAACTGCAGCAGATACAGCTGCTCTTCGCCGCTCAGCCCCAGCGCTTTTCCAAACGTCATGAGCTGCTTCCTGTCGGAGGGGATATGATGTCCGGTCCGCCAGAAGCGGATCTTTGTGAGCTGCGCCTCCTGCTCGGGCAGGGCGGCGTACATTTTTTCATACAGAAACCCATCGGCGTCCTTTTTGGTGGTCAGGCCGTTCTCCTTCATAAAACGAAGATGCTGTCTCTGCAGCCACCGCACTTCGGGCCTGACCTCCAGGGACTTCAAAAGGATACCATCCAGAATTTTTTTCAGCTCATCCATGGGCATTCCTCCTTTGGCTTACGAGAGGATGGCGCAGGCATCAAAGGGTATGCTGCCGCCTGTGCTCCATGAAGCGCCGGTAGCGGAATATGGCGGCGGAACCCGCTCCGATCCTGCTCAGCGCAAGCCCCAGACAGACGGCCAGATATCCGATCCGGGGGATCAGCAGGGACATGGCAATGTTGATGGTCATTTCAATCAAACCGAAGATGGGCATGGCGCGGTAATCCCCCATGGCCTGGAGGGAATACCGCAGCATGACCAGCGCGGTGAGAAAGGGATAGGACACAACGATGACCCGCATTTGAAAAATCCCCGCCTGCACGGCCGCTTGAGACGCGCCGTCCCCCGCCAGTCCCCGGATCAGCACAGGGGCAAATCCAAGGCACAAAACCGCGATCAGCGCAAAAACAGGCAGGGACCGGCGAAACAGCCTGCGAACGTAGTCAAGGATCCTATCGTAATTGCCGCGCCCCGCGTTCTGCCCGACGATCACCACGGCGGCGGTTCCGTAAACACCGAGCAAATCCGAGAACAAAGAGGTATATTGATCGCAATAGGTATCCCCGGCCAGCAGGTCGGTGAGCAGACGGTTTTCCATCCGCTGCATACAAAAAGAGCCTGCGGACAGGAAGAGGAACATAAGCCCCTTGGAACAGCCGTTGGCCAGCGTGTCCCAATAATGCGCCCGCCGGATGCAGGCAGGGGAGGCAAAGGAGATCCGGCCGCGGGAGAGTTCTTTGAGGAACCACAGAAGCGCCAGGACCTGCCACAGATTGTTGAGCAGCATGGCAAACGCCGGGGCGGTGATCCCCACCCGCAGGCCGGCGATCAGGAAGACCACCAGGACTGTCTGCACCACCACGCCCGCCATGGACACGGCGGCTGGGACGGCGCTGTTTCCCATGGCCTGAATGGCGCTGATCAAAATCAGCTTCAGATAGAGGATCCCCGCGCCCAGCAGGATGACCCGAAAATAGGCAGTGGCTCCCGGCATCATCGCTTCCGGAACGTTGGCCTGGCGCAGGATGCTTTGGGCAAGGGGGAGAAAAGCCAGGCAAAGGCCCCCTAAGGCTGACGTCAGATATACCGCCCCCCAGAAGCCCTGCCGGATCTCTTCCGGGTCGCCGGAGCCGATGCAGCGGGAAAGGCGGACGCCGAATCCGCTGACAAAGGCAGGAAGCGTGGCGTTGATGAGGGACACGCACCCGGAGCACGCGCCGGTCAGCGCCACCGCGTCCTGGCTCAGGTACCTGCTGAGGACCGCCGTATTCACCATGGCGTAGATACACTGGAAGCCCGCGGACAGGAAGAGGGGAAACAGAAACTGCCTCAGCTCCCGGTTTCCCACCCGCCGCGTAAAATCAAGTTGTCTGGCTTGTTTCATATGACCATCCCCGTACGGTTCATCATCCGGCTCTTTGTGTAAATTGTATGACAGGATAATCTAAACATAAAAGCCATATCCAGTCAAGCAAGTGAATTTTAACATTCGATTGTTAATTTCAACTTGCTTGACAGCAGAAAAATGCATGTTAATAGAAAGAATATATTGGATCTTTTGTAATGAACAGGGGAAGCCGAGCGGCTGCGGCCATACAAGAGCAGAAAAAACGAGTGAGGAGGTACAGGATGAAAAAGCGATTCCAAAAACCGATTTGCGCGCTGATGTCTCTTTGCGTGGCGCTGTCACTTGCCGCCTGCGGCAACGGGCAGCCAGGCGGTTCGGCGCCTTCCGGCGGTTCCGGAGCTGCCGGAACCGGAAACCCTTCCGGGAACGGCGCCGGCAGCACACCCCAGTCCGCCGAGACCGTCCAGTATGTGAAAGACGCGATGGAGGCGGCCGACCGCCTTACCACCGGGAACTATTTCCTGCTGGAGGACGGCTCCGTACTGACGGTAGATGACACCGGTCGTGTATTTGCGGCGGAATATGCCGCCTTGCCGGACCTGAAAACCATCATCGACTCATCCAGCGAGATGGAGCTGTTTGCGCTGACGAAGAGCGGCGAGGTATATTTCCATGACACAAAGATCATGGACGGCGTCATCGACGGAACATACAACACCACCAACGTCAATCAGAGCATTATCGCTGTCACGCAGGATGCCATCTATACCATTTATGTGGATGATTTTCCCAACGCGGCGCTGCGGGAAGCTTCTCCGGACAACTATACCGATGTCATGGACAAGACGGTCGTCCATTCCCAGCGGCGGACAGACGCTTACAAGGACCTGTCCACGGAGAATGGGGAGTCCGTGTCAGGTCCTTTTGCGGGCGTAAGCGCGGAACGGGGTGACTATTTCATTCTGACGGCGGATGGCCGTGTATTCACGGACAGCGAAGACTACGCGGGCATGTCCTTCTTTACATGGAAAAACATCGCGGTGTTTGCCGCGCAGAAGCGGATGCTCACCTCTCTCGATGATGACAATCGCGAAACAGAGATTACCGTGGCGGCTATTCTGGCGGACGGAACCGTGATGGCGGAGGGCGCTTACGCCGAGGACATCCTCTCCTGGGGGGAACTGAGCTACATCACCATGTCAAGCTCCCAAATCGTCGGCCTTACCCCGGACGGTACCCTGAAGGTCACCGGCAGTGCCGCGCAATACGTCGCGTCCGATCTGGCGGACTGGCAGAACATCGTGGCCGTAAAGGCGGGCGGCACCAGCAAGGTGGAGCGCATCATCAATGCCCTGGATTCGGATGGAAACTGCTATCAGCTTCGATACGACTCCCGGTGGAGCGAAAACAAGGTCTTCATTATTTCGCCGGAAAGCGGCGTCACAGGAGAGTCTGTCACCTGCTTCAAGTACTGCCCCGACGGCACGGTCTACCGCGCCCGCTCAGAAGGCGTCTGGGAAACGTATGAGGGCTGACACATGGCAACTGCGTATACCTTTTCGTGAGGACGCGATAAAGCGTCCTCACGTATAGCGCTTGATGACGCCGATTGGGGAAGCCCAACGGCGGGCAGTAAGCGGGTCCGCGGTCCGGAATATGCAAGCTATTCCGCAAAGCAAGGACAAAATAGTTCAAGAGAGGAAAATGTCAAATGAAAAAACACAAAAAACTGTTCGGCCTGTTGTTGGCGATTTGCCTGATTGTGGGTTGTCTGCCGATGAACGTGGTGGCGGTGGACGCCCATGTGGGGCTTGGCTCCATTGAGTATGTCAAGAACAACAACGGAACTGTGACCATTAAAAAATGCGCCACCGGGGCCCGGGGCATTCTGGAGATCCCCACCACCATCGATGGCGGCACCGTGACCTCCATTGCCGCTGCCGCGTTCAAAGATTGCGACCAGATCACCCAAGTCACTATTCCCAGCACCGTGACAAGCATCGGCGACTCTGCCTTCCAAGGCTGTAAATCCCTTACGGGCATCGTCATCCCCGACAGCGTGACCGAACTGGGGAGCCGTGCTTTCGAGCGGTGCACCGCTCTCAAAAGCGCCGCAGTGGGAAAGGGTGTGAAAGCTCTGCCCACCGCATGCTTTCAGAGCTGTTACGATCTCTCACAGGTAAGTCTCTCCGATGGTCTGGAGACAATTGGATATGACACGTTTGAGCACTGCACCAGCCTCACCTCCATTGACCTGCCTGACACCTTAAAGACACTTGACATCTGGGCCTTTGCATATACCGGCCTCACCGGCGTGACCATGCCCAGCAGCATGAGAGATATCAAATTGTATGCGTTCGCTTACTGCAAAAATCTGAAGTATGTTACCCTGAACAACGGCCTGAAAACAATTGGTGATAGCGCCTTTATCGAATCCGCGCTCCAAACGCTGGTGATCCCGGACAGTGTAACAACGGTGAACGGGTATGCTTTCGCCAGAATTTCTACCCTGCGTTCTGTCACGGTGGGGAGCGGTGTCCAGACCATTCAAAGTACTTCTTTTCTGGAGTGTCCCAATCTGGAAACGATTATCATCCGCGAGGGAGTCAAAACCATTGAAGGCAGTTCGTTTTTAAACAGCGCATCTCTAAAAACCCTCTATCTCCCCAGCAGTCTGGTGGAGATCCGCCCAACGTGCTTTAAGGCATCCAACAACATCCGGGACATTTACTACGCCGGCACTGCCTACGGCTGGGGCGGCGTGGCCATCGGAAAAGATAACGGCAATATCCTCGGGGATGACGTGACCATGCACTACGTACCCTTTAAGGACACCAAGGCCGGGGAGTATTACTACGAGCCCATGGTCTGGGCCATCGACATGGGTATAACCAACGGCACCTCCGATACCACTTTCTCCCCTAATCAGATCTGTACCCAGAGCCAAATCCTGACCTTCCTGTATCGAGCTGCGGGCTCCCCCGCAGTTTCCGGCGGCAGCGCCTACAGCAACAGTAAAATTTCCCCCGACAAATATTACTACAAAGCCATGCTTTGGGCCTATCAGCAGGGGGTTGTCACTGATTTAAACCTGGACCCCGATGAGGCTTGCACCCGTGCGGATGTGGTAACCTATCTCTGGCGTCTGGATGGAAAGTCCGCCGCCCGCGGCAGTAACTTCTCCGATGTGCCGGCATCCGCAGACTATGCGCAGGCTGTGAGTTGGGCTGTGCGGGAGAATATTACTACCGGTACAAGCGACACTACATTTTCGCCCGATGTCATCTGTAGTCGCTCACAGATCGTGACATTTTTGTACCGTGCATTTGCAAAATAATAGGCTTATCAATGGAACAGGCGAAGTGAAGGGCCTGCCGCGTTATGAACAGATCCAGTAAAAACGGACAGTGACAAAAGGCCCCCTGATGTAGGAAAGCAAACTACATCAGGGGGGTGCTATGGAGAAACGAAATTACACACACAACAAAGCCACAAGCCTTGAAGCCCAAGGCTTTCAAGGCAAAATGGCTTTGTTCAAGTGCAAGGTTTTTGGACAATTTAATACGCATTGTGACAATGGGTGAATTCCATAAAAGCGGCCCTTTGAGCCGTTTTGAAATGACCCCAAAAAGTTAGACAATATTTGAAGGAAAAAATTGTTTAAGCAGCCGAAAGGGCTTGCTGTCTGTGAATTGCAGGCGGCAAGCCCTTTAGCTTTGCCTTAATACGTTGGTTATTGTAGTAGTCCAGATAGGCATACAGTTCCGACTTAAAGTGTTCCATGGACTGAAATTCTTGCAGATACAGTAACTCACTTTTGAGTAAGCCAAAGAAGTTTTCTATAACAGCATTGTCCAGACAGTTACCTTTGCGGCTCATGCTCTGCCGAATACCCTTCTCACGAAGCATACGCTGATACTGTTTATGCTGGTATTGCCAGCCTTGGTCAGAGTGGAGGATCAGCCCAGTTCCGTCCGGTATGGTTTCAAAAGCTTTGTCCAGCATGGTAGTAACCATACTCAGAACCGGTCGCTCAGAGATGGTATAGCTGACTAAGTAACCATTGTGTAAATCCAGAATTGGCGATAGGTACAGTTTCTGGCCAAATAGACTGAACTCTGTCACATCGGTGACCCATTTCTGGTTTGGCTTTTCAGCGCAGAAGTCCCGGCTCAGCAAATTGGGAGCAATTTTACCAACTTCTCCTTTGTAAGAGCGGTATTTCTTGATTCTGACACGGCAAACCAATCCAAGCTGACGGGCTCTGACCAGCCAGCACAGGGCTGCCTGCCCATCCAATTCCGCTTCGGTAGCCACCCTGCAAAATCTGACTGGGGGCTGCTTAGCTTTCCTATCAACAATCCCGCCACACACATTGTATCCCCCTTCCTCCGAACAAAAAAGAGTCTTTTCTGTCTCACGCAGACAAAAGAGACTCTCTTCTTCCAACCAATGCCACAGCCAGGATTCTCCTTCTCCCACCACCGAGAACAAGAAGTCTCCCCTCCTCTTTTCATTCAACAAAAGACACTTTACCCAACTAAAGTTTTTCTTCCCAGTCTCCTATTAAGTATGTCGAGCAGGCAGGCACGTGCTGTATCGTTAAGGGTTTGTAACGCTCCGTGTACGATGCAAGCACTGTTGAGCAAGGCTTGCTGCGTTCCGACCGTGGTGCTGTCAGGTTCGCTGCGTTCCAACCGGGTGCTGACCGGTACCGCTGCGCCTCAACCGACGCTGCCGGGTCTGCCGGGGCTCGACCGGTGCTGCAGGGGCTGCTGGCGGCCTCCAGGGCCG
>CALXFT010000075.1 GCA_944387635.1 uncultured Oscillospiraceae bacterium
TCCAGGCAGACTCGGAGAAGAATGTAGCACCGGAGGCCACTTCCCGGTATTCCGTGGTGTAGGTGGTACCCAGGGCTCCGTTATCTTGTTCCAGAGAAACCATCCCGTCGCCGCCCAGGGAAGCGGCTGTCACCTCTGCCCAGGAGGTTATGTCTACATTGTATTCTCTTGCCAGAGCTTCCACCTCTTCCCGCTGGGGAAGGTTCTGGTCGTTGCGCCAGTGGTATTCAAAGTCTATGGGGCGGCTGGAGAAGCTGTATTGAGAATTGGAACTGATCATGGGCGCGTAAAACGCGGCAAAGTACGCACCGGCAATCAGAAGCGTCATTACCAGCATGTTCCGCACGGTCTGCCGCCCTTGGAATTTCATCATGGATGTGGCAATAATGTCCTGATACTTCCGATTTTTCCGCCAGCCATTTACAACTGTGTGGAGCAAAAGCATATACATGCCCACCAGGGCCGGCAGATAAAAAACCGCGCTCACTACGGCGGGGGGATACCAGTGCAGCTCCCTGATGAAAAATCCGGGCGTCCAATACCCGGCAAATCCGCCGACAATCACCAAGGCAATGCCAACCGCGCCGTACCACTGCTTTACTTCCCGAATCGGTTCGGATCGGTGGGACTCCTGGACAATATCCATGATGTTGGTGCCGCGAATCCTTCGGCTTCCCATCAGGAACAGCATAGCGATTACATAGGCGGAAAAAACCAGGGACAGGAAGTAGGAACGGGGGTCAAATGTCAGAACCATCTGCTGAGAATCCACTAAAAACATCCGAAATATCTGCCATATCCCCCAGGACAGGGGACCTCCCAGTATGGCTCCGGCCGCGCAGGTGACGAAGGAAAGTACCGCCAGTTCTTTTATCATCTCTGTCCGCAGTTGGCGTCGGCTGGCGCCTAAGGCAAGGAATATGCCGATTTCCTGAGATCTCTGACGGAAGAACAGACCGGCGGCATAAGTGGTAAACACCGCGCAGCCCACCACCGCCAGGACAAACACCATCATCACCTGTTTTCGGGAGTCGCCGCCTTCCGGCAGGACGCTGAGGATGGTAGGGGAGCGCATCATACAGATATAGGCGGTAATCAGCAGTACGGAAAAGAAATTGCATCCTGCCAGGAGAACATACTGCCCCTTATTTTTGCGGCGAAGCTTCTTATAAACATCGGATAAATTTCTCATACGCTCACTCCCTGTTCATGTCCCGGATGGCATCCAGCAGCCGATTCTGGAAGGCGGCTCGGTCATACACTCCCTTTTCCAGCGTCCGCCAAACCAGACCGTCCTGAAGGATTACCACGCGGTCGCAGAAAGACGCGGCAAAGGAATCATGGGTCACCATGAAAATGGTTGCCTCCAGGGATTCCCTGGCCTGTTCAAAGGAACGGATCACCGCCCGGCTGGACTTGGAATCCAGATTGCCGGTGGGCTCGTCGGCCAGGATCAGCAGGGGATGGTTGATGAGAGCACGTGCCACAGCCGTGCGCTGCTTCTCACCTCCGGAGATCTCCGCCGGGTACTTTTCCCGGATATGGCTGATGCCAAAAACATCGCACAGCTGGTTTTCCCGCTGCTCTGTCTGGGAGTTGACGGTTCCGCCGATAATCGCCGGCAGCAGAATATTTTCCCGAACGGTCAAGCCGTCCAGCAGCAGAAAGTCCTGGAACACAAATCCCAGCTGCCGGTTGCGGACATCGGCCAGAGCATCCTCGTCCAGACGAGCCAGCTCCGTTCCGGCCAAGGTGATGCTGCCGCTGTCGATGGGGATGTAGCAGGAAACGCAGTTCAGAAGGGTGGTTTTTCCGGAACCGGAGGGCCCCATTACAGCTACAAATTCCCCTTTCTGCACCTCCAGGGACACACCCTTGAGCACCTCATAAGCCGTTTTTCCCACCTGATAGGATTTGTGCAGGTTTTGTACGTTTAGCATGGTATCACAGTCCTTTCGCGTAATACATAATGAAGGATTTATGGATAACAACACCATAGCAGTAAACGCGTACCGCCGCAAGCGAGGTTGTCATATATGGGGCTGCTGCTGTAAAGTTTCGCGCCACAGAAGCGCCCGATGTCATTTTTGGCGGATATCCTGTCAAGTTTGGTTTGGCGGAATGTGAATTCCATGGTACAATGAGGAAAAGTCTTTCTACGGCGGAGGGAAACGGAAATGCTGCGAATAGGAATCTGTGATGATGTAGAGGACGCGCGCTTCGTCCTTCGATCCGCCCTGGAGCGCGTCTTGGAGGCAAGAAAAATACAGAGCCGGTTTGCAGAATTCTCTTCCGGGGAAACCATGCTCCGCTGGTACGACTGCCATGTGGGGGAGTTGGATATTGTCTTTCTGGACATGGAATTGCGCCAGATCGACGGCATGGAAACTGCCCGGCGGCTTCGCTCAGCAGACGCGGGGCTTCAGCTGGTATTTGTCACCGGACACGCGGACCATGTATTCGACGGGTATTCTGTGGGCGCTCTGGGCTATCTGATGAAGCCGCCAAAGAAAGCTCAGCTGGAATCCGTATTGGACCGCGCGCAAACAGCCTTGGTGCGGGAGCTGGATCGGACTTATGTGTGCCGCAACGGAGATATTTACTACCGTGTCCTTCTACAGAACATATTGTACTTCGCTTCTGACAGGCGGCAGATTCATTGTGTCACGCCGGACCGAACCTACACGTTCTACGATAAACTGGATGCGGTGGCAGCCCAGGTGGGAAGTGGCTTCGTCCGCGTTCATCAGCGCTATCTGGTTCAGGCCAAGGCCGTGGATCGGCTGGAGAGCGGCGAGGTTATCCTTCGGGATAATACCCGTTTGCCGGTGAGCCGCTCCTGTCAGCAATCCGCTTTGCTGGCACTGACACGGGCAGAATTGGAGGGCTAGGCAATGCGGGACGAACTCATACGGGGCTTGGGGTTGTTTTTGCAGAGCAGTGCGTGGAGCCTTTCTTTGGTGGGAAACGTATTCTTCCTTTACCGCATGTGGACGCGGTTTGTTCAGATGCGGCGCGGCTGGTTTTGGCGGGCCGTGCTGTATGTGACACTGGGAATAACCAGTGTTACGATCATCTGGATCGGAGACCACAATTTTCTCTACGCTATGCCGGCGTTTTTCCTGATGGGACTTCTGTGCAGCCGTGGAAAACTGCTTGGCCGCGCAACGGTAACCATGATCTTCTTTTCCCTGATAATGTCCGTCAACGCTACCCTGGACACCTACCTGGAGGATCTGGACCGCTGCAATCTTCTCAGAAGCCTCATGCGGCCGGTATTTTATGGAGGATTCTATCTGGCAATTCGAAACAAATTGCCGAAGAACCCTCCGGAGCTGTCCCCGCGCCTTTGGAAACTGGTGCTGACACTGGTAGCTATGCCCCTTTGCTCGCTGATTGCCGTGGTCCTTCTGACCTCCCATCGGTACGAGTCTTTGGAAGTCAATGCGGTTGGCCTGAATCAGGGGCTGGTGATTCTGCCTGTTACGCTTTTGACTTCCTTCATGCTGCTTGCGGCAATTCTTGTTTTGGAAGATCATGAACGGCTAGAGCAAGCCAACCACATGGCGCAGCTGCGGGAAGTCTACTACCAAAATTTACGCCAGCAGGAAATTCAGGTGCGCCGCCTGCGTCATGACCTGAATAACCACTTGGCTGTTCTGCAGGGATTGCTTGCGGCGGGGGATCAAGAAAAGACGCTGCAATACCTGAAGCGGATTTCCGATTCCGAGGCGCTCCAAACCACCCAGCATTATTGCGACAATGAAATCGCCAATGTGGTGCTTGCCGCCAAAATGGACAAGCTTGGCCGGGAAGGCTTGCGCGCGGACATCGCCGTTTCGCTGCCTCAGAATCTGCCGGTTGCGGACGTGGATCTGTGCGCGCTGCTGGGCAATGCCCTGGACAATGCCATCGAAGGTTCTCTGGGAGCCCCGGAGGGGAAGATAACCGTTCGCTGTAAAGCGGAAAAGGGCTTGTTCATGCTGCAGGTTCGTAATCCCGTGGGCGGTCCGGTCCAGACGGATTTGTCAACTACCAAAAAGGATAAGTCTATCCATGGCTTCGGCATTCCCGGAATGCGTGAAATTGTGGAGCGGTATCATGGTACGCTGGATGCGGGTATCCGGAATGGACAATTTGAGCTGCTTGCCTGCCTGCCAACGGAACCGGTCCCGGACATGCCTTCGCCTTATGCGGATACGAAATAAAAATCTTTGTGAGAAACTCCGGCCTGCCCGAAAACTGGTGGGCCGGACTTTTTGTGCTTGACTCACTGAATACTTGCGTTTCACCCCGGTATCTCATATAATGATTATGAATAAGAATAAGAAAACACGGGAGGCCGTGACTTATGGCAAAAAAGAAAAAGAACAGCAGGAAAAGCGGCGCAGGCGCAAAATCATACAATACCACGCCGTCTTCTGTCAGTGTTGTTCGGGAAGCCTACCGCTTTATGCAGAAGCAGGTGGAAACACGAACCTTCAGAGGGTCCGCGGTAAAGGCCGGCCTGGATCTGGACCCGGTCCGCGTCCAGCGGCGAGTCAAAGCTACCGAAAGCTGCGCAAAGCAGGTGGAGCGCCGTGTGCTGCAGCAGTTCCCGGATATGGAAGACTTTTTCGTGACGGAAGACTGGGCACGGGCCAATTCCCAGCCCATGCCCGCCTATGACGCGGAGGAAGAAATGAACACCTTTTCCATGGGCATCGCCATCTGGATTCTGGACCAACTGCGGGACTGTGACAAGCTCTCTCATGCAATGGAATGGATCAGCGCGGATTCCCAGCGATTGGACAACATATGCGCGCCCGCTGTTTGGGACCCCTGCCACAGCGAGGATATGATCTTCGGCATGATGGATGTTATCCAATCCCGCAACTGCGACTGTGTACCCAACAATCGAATAAGATCAAGTCGGGAGGAGCCGACGCCCCAGCGGATATTCATGGACCTTTTCACAGCCGAGAATATCCACAGGCAGGAAGTCCCCTCCAGAGAACGGTTTGAGAAAATACTGGCCCTTATCCCGGAACCATCCAAGGAAGACGCGGCGTCTGCCTTTACTGAAAAATTCTGGGATTGGCTTGACAGATACTATTATAGCCGCAGGATCTATGCGCTGGAAGAGAAACAGTTGGATGAAGATTTTCGGGCATTGCGGGAAAAAGAGGAGAAGCTCGTCTCGACCCTTGAGGAAGGTCGTCAGCAAGGCAAAAGGACGCCCATTGACCAAATCCCAATGCCCACGGATTTTCGGGGGCTCCCGCCGATACCGCTGACAAATCCGCTTTTCAGGACCCACGCGGAAAGCCTTCGCATAGCCAAAGAGCTGGACGACCAGCAGGACGCATTGGAGAAACGCTCCGAGCTGCTGGAGGACAAAGTCAGCGACCTGTGGTTCTTTTTGCGCACCCAGAATGGGCGCACCTACGAAGAATCCGTCAACACCTACGGAAAGGAAATGGCGGACATTTGGAAGGACTTCGCCATTGAGGACCCCTACAAACTGAGCTTCGGATTCCTGTATCTTCTGGACAGCGGCTCAGACCTTCCTTGGCTGTATTTCCCCGGCGTGAACCTATTCCTATGGATCGCGGGCAGCTTTCCATGGGCTCGTTGGAAATATGAATTTGAGGATGATCCGGTCTGGAGCCAGGGGGCCGGAGACGCGGCCAACACAGCCCAGACGGCCTTGCCCAAGAGAATCAAACAGCCGGATCTGGAAAACTGGTACGCCATGGACTATATCCCCAACGATGTGGCGTCTGAGTTTCAGGAGCGTTACAACCTGGCCCAGATCATTTATGAGATAACCGGCGGCATCATGCCCCGGAAGCCGGAGCGGTATCTGACGATGCTGGAGGAGCTGGACTACTATGGCATCACAGGAAAGAAGGCACTCCATCCGCTGCTTTACTGTATGTCTATCCTGGGGGAAGCCCGGCATCAAAGCAGGCATTACTGTGTAAGTGACAACATCCCCGGAGTGGATGACAGGGACACAAAGGACACTGCTGAGGAACTTCAGGCTGTGATTTCGGCCCTTCGGAAAGAAAATGAGCAGCTGCGCGGCTCTCTTCACCATACCAGCAGGGAACTGCGGGATACGAAGAAAAAGCAGGAAGCAGCCAATATGAAGGCTTCGCTGGAACGGCAGGAGCTGGCAGACCTTCGGGAACTGGTATTCCACCAGCAGGAGGGCGTCTATCAGGACGAAGTCCCGGATAAAAACATCACCTTTCCCTGTCATACCACCCGGCGAATCGTGGTATTTGGAGGGCATGACTCCTGGGCAAGAGAAATCAAGCCCAAGCTGCCGGATGTCCGCTTCGTTGACCGCACTGTGCTGCCCAATGCCAACATGATTCGCAACGCGGAGGTGGTGTGGGTCCAGACCAACGCTCTGTCCCACGCCTACTACTATAAAATCATCGAGGAGGTCCGTAAGCACAATATCCCTGTCCGTTACTTCTCCTATGCCAGCGCCGTAAAATGCGCGGAGCAGATTGTGGAAATGGATCGGACGTAGAAGGGAAAGGCGAAATCCTTCCGCAGAAATCCCCCTTGCCTGTAAAAAGGGTGAAAAGGCTTATGTTTCGGGAAAATGTGGTGTTTTTAACAGTCAGCTCCTTCTGTCCGATCTCGCCGCAGCCATTCGGCAAGGTCACTGGCTTGATGACATTTGGCGCATTGCCAGATCCCATAAAGATTATAGGGCCACAAAAACTGCGAGCCCGCGTCCCCTTCGAACAGGGACGCGGGCTTTGCGCGGTGGATCATGGCTGATTGTCGCTGTAGACGGCCCGGGCGCCGCCGATCAGCGGCGGGCGGGTGCGGGCGCAGAGCAGGATCGCCTGACCGATGTGGTCCAGGCTCAGCCGCACAGGCACGGCAACCCGCCGTAGATGCATGCCGATCAGGGTCCCACCGATGTCCATTCCGGCGTGGGCCTGAACCTGCTCCACCAGGACCGGGTCCCGGAAGGTTTGCCAGCAGTTGGTTGCCCAGCTGCCGCCGGCATGGGGCTGGGGGATCGCGCAGACGATCTGCAGACCGTAAGCCCGGGCGGCTTCCCGCTCTATCACGATGGCCCGGTTCAAATGCTCGCAGCATTGGGCGGCCAGATAGACGCCGGCGGATTGCAGAGGGGGCAGAACCCCCTTGAGAACAGCGGCGGCGGACTCCATGCTGGAAGCCTTGCCAATGCGGCCGCCCCGGATCTCACTGCTGGAGCAGCCGACAACAAAAGTATCTCCCGGCTCCAGATGGGCGGCGGCCAGTAATTCCTCCGTTGCCCTGCGTGCCTGGACGGTCAATTCCCATAAATCCATTGTGTGTACCTCCTGAAAAACCATTCGAGGGTTGAAGTGTTTTTTCGCTCATCCATTATAGCACATCCCCAGGGATTAAGAAAGCCGGAATACGAGCTCTGCTGAAGAAAAGAAACGCATCGAATCGTTTCTTTCCTCTTTTCAAATGGCCGGAAAGCATGGTATAATAGACCGGCGATGTTATGTGTGGAAATCGTACAGAACAGCGGCGGGCGGAAGACGCGGAAACGAGCATTGCGCGGCAGATTTCCAGGATACGGCATTTCGGCCCCCGTGCTGAAGGAGGCGTTCTTATGAAATTGACCATTGACGGACGGGAGATCCAGGCCCGGCCCGGACAGAGTTTACTGGATCTGGTGAAACAGCTGGACATGGAGGGAGGCACCTTGACGGACCGGCCCCTGGCGGCGAAAATCGCCGGTGAGGTGTTCACGCTGAACTATATCCCGGTGCGGCAGAAAGAGGAGGAGGCAGACCGGCCTTCCATTCGCCGTGCTATGGCGGCATCCAACGGAGAAGTGCGGCTTCTGCGCTATGAGGATACGGCAGGGAAGGAGTGCTATATCCGCACGGCTCAGTTCGCCATGTTCCTGGCCATCCGGCAGCTCTGGCCGGAGGCCCGCGCGAAGATGAACTGCACCCTGGGCTCCAGCGTGTACATTGAAGTAGTGGGAGAACCGGGGTTTTCGGCTTCCAGACTGAAGCAGAAGGTGGTGGATCTGGTGCGGGAGGACATTCCCCTGATCCGGCGCCGGATTCCCCTGCGGGAGGCTGTGGAACGATTTGACACAGACGGACAGACGGATAAATCCCGGCTGCTTGCCTGGCGGGAGGCGGACTACTATGACGAATATGTCTACGGCAGCTTCGCGGACTATTACTATGGTGAGATGATGCCTTCCACCGGCTACCTTTCCGTCTGGGACATCATTCCTGCCGACGGGGGCTTTGTGTTCATATATCCCGACGATCAGAATCCGGAAGTCTGCGCCAAGGTTCCGTCTATGCCGAATTTTTTCGCGGTTTTCAACGAAGGAGAGCGCTGGTGCTCCCTGATGGAGTGCGAGACCGTGGCGGACCTGAACGACCTGACTACGTCCGGACGGATCCGGGAGCTGATCCGGGTCAATGAAGCTTTGCACGAGAAGCATTTTTCCCAGGTAGCGGACCAGGTCTGCGAGCGGAAGGCAAGAATCGTCATGCTGGCGGGGCCCAGCTCCTCCGGAAAGACCACATCTGCCAACCGGCTTGCCACCCAACTGCGGGTCCATGGGAAGAAGCCCATTCTCATGAGTCTGGACGACTACTATGTGGACCGGGACAAGATCGCTCCCGGGCCGGATGGGAAGCTGGATCTGGAACACATCAATACCATTGACTGCGGTCTGTTCCGGCGGGATATGGGACAGCTGCTGGCAGGGAAAACTGTGGAGCTGCCCAGTTTCAACTTCCGAACGGGCCGCCGGGAGTGGCGGGGAGAGAAGCTGACCTTAAGTCCGGACTCTGTGATCATTGTGGAGGGGCTTCACGGACTGAATCCGGCCATGGTGCCGGACAACGTGGACATGGATCTGATCTTTCGGCTGTACGTCAGTCCGCTGCTGCCCCTGAACCTGGATGACCACAACCGGATACCTACCAGCTATCTGCGTCTTCTGCGGCGGATCGTCCGGGACTATGAGACCAGGGGCTCCTCCGTCCAGAAGACCCTGTCCATGTGGGACTCCGTTCAACGGGGAGAGAAGCGGTGGATATTCCCATACCAGGAGCACGCGGATGTGATCTTCAACAGCTCTACCTTGTATGAATTGGCGGTTCTGAAAAAGCACATTTTCCCCCTGCTCACAGCGGTGGAGCCGGAGGATGCCTGCTATGACCAGGTCCGCAACATTGTTAAGGTTCTGAATTTTGTTCGGGAAGCCGATGTGGATGACGAGATCCCGCCGACCAGTTTGGTGCGGGAGTTTATCGGCGGAAATTCCTTTTATCGATAAAAAAGAAAATGCTTATCGACTTAACACAGTCAAACGTTTCAGAAAGCGTCAGCCTTATGCATAGTGTTTCGATCACAGCCAGGCCCTTGGCTCTCCTTCCAGGAGAGCTGGCAAAAATCTTTGATTTTTGACTGAGAGGTTTGGGCATTGCGTTCTAAGTGAAGTGCTGAGACAGGGGCAAGTGCTCCCCGACCCCTGCCGGGGGCCTTCCTTTCTTGT
>CALXFT010000076.1 GCA_944387635.1 uncultured Oscillospiraceae bacterium
GTGGTGAGTAGCAGATCCAGCCGCCGCTCCTGGAGGGCCCGCTGCAGCTCCCCATCACTCAGTTCCTCCGTGAGAAGGACCAAATCGGGATGGGCCGCGCAGAAGGCACGCAGACGCTGCCGGACCGGCTCTGGACAGCCCAGCCATTGGCTCCACCCTACCCGCAGTACATTATTGTGTGGATCACAACTATAACGGATTTGCGGTCAAAGTGCAAGGCATAAAAGAAAATGTAAGGAAGTTGTTATAAAAAGGGGAGGGTGAATGTCGGCTATGGCTCAGATGGTACCGCTGAACAAACAGAGCAAGAAAAAGCAGCGGGAATATCACGCGAAGCAGCGCGGTTCCTGGTGTGGACTCGATCCGGTCACCCGTATAGTGCCGAACCGAAAGGCCTACAGCAGGAGCCGGATGAAGCAGGCAGACCGCCGGGGCGTTCAGCAATTGCCCGTATAGACATGGTACAGGAATTCCCGCGCCACACCAGCCAGGCGATAAACGGTCTCCACCGGTGTGGGGGCGCGATCGGTCATACGGTGGCGGGGGAAAAAGCGGGAGATATGGAGGGAAGTGTCGGGACTGATTGAGGAAAGCCAGGCGGACAGAGACCGCACCTCATTTTCGCCGTCATTTTCCCCCGGAATGATCAGGGTGGTGATTTCCACATGACAGCAGCCGGCGGCCAGGGCGATGGAGCGTTTGACCGTCTCCAGGTCGCCGCCCATGGTGCGGTACCAATCGGGGGTGAAGCCCTTCAGATCGATATTCACCGCATCTACGAGCGGGAGCAGGGTACGCCACGGCTTTTCTTCGATTGTGCCGTTGGTTACCAGTACATTGAGCAGCCCGGCCTCGTGCGCCAACGCGGCGCAGTCCCGCACATACTCATAACCAACCAGCGGCTCATTATAAGTGTAGGCCAGGCCGATATTGCCCTGTCTCCGCAGGCGCAGGGCCTGACTCACCAGCATTTCCGGGGGACAGTCCCGGGTGGGGACTTCCGCCCCCGCAGTTGCAATCTCTGCATTCTGACAGAAGGGACAGTGCAGGTTGCAGCCGAAGCTGCCGACCGACAGCACCATGCTGCCGGGGCAGAAGCGGCGCAGGGGCTTTTTCTCGATGGGGTCCAGGGCCAGTGCAGTCAGCCTTCCGTAGTTGAGCGGGATGATCCGGCCCTTCCGATTGGCCCTGGCCCGACACAGGCCGGTCTGTCCCTCAGCCAGCTTGCAGTGATGGAAGCAGAGTTCGCATTGGACGCTCACAGATGACGCACCACCTTGAATCGTTGGATCTGGCAGGGGTCTTTGGCGCCAATACCGCCCTTCTGCCGGGCGATATCCAACTGCTGCTCCACGGTATCCACACCGTCCAGATCAGGCAGCAGAAGGCCCCGCCGGTGTCCGGAGCTCACAATGACGCCGTACTGCTTCGGGTCCAACTGGGCGGGGGAGTCTACCGGCTCAGGCTGACCCAGCACATCTACGCTGTATTCCAGCTTGTCCAGCTCACTGGCCCGCACAGGAGGAAAGCGCGGGTCCCGGGTACAGGCGGATATGGCGTTATGGACAATCTCCCATGCCACATTTTCCTGAGTGGGAGCGATGGTGCCGATGCAGCCCCGCAGCCGCCCATCGATGTGCAGGGATACAAAAGCGCCGGCAGCCTGTTCGCTCAGTTCCTGGGACAGATTGTCGGGCAGGCGCTCCAGCCGGCGGCCGGTATGTACATAGGTTTCCAGAGACAGCCGTGCCAACTGTACCCAGGGATCTTCCTTGGCCCGGCGTTCCTGAAGCCGGGTTCTCTGAGCCTGCTCACAGGCAGAGGCAAAGCGGCGGGCCGCATCTTTTCCTGCAACCGGAAACAGGGCTACTGCGTAGCCCACACCGAAGGTACCCTCGTGGCTGAGCAGCCGGGATTCCACAGCCAGTCCATCCAGCGCGCCGGCCATTATCTGGAAAGAGCGCAGACCGCACTCAGCCGCCCGCTCGCAGAGGGACGGGTCCATGGTGAGAAACTCCAGAAAATCCCCGGATGCCATGGCCCGGGTGACCGCCTCGTCAAATACCGGCCCCTCCGGCGCAAAGCCGTAGGGACCGTCGGATTTCAGCTTGTGAGACAGATCGCCGCTGGCCACGAACACGGCGCGGCGTCCCATGGCCTCCACGGCTTCCGCCACGCACTGCCCCAGCCGGTAGTGGTCAAGAGCGGAGAACCCGGACAGGCCCATCCGCACAATGGGACAATCGACGCCCGCCCTGCGCAGAAAGTAGAGGGGGATCAGAACGCCGTGATCCAAAGCCGGATCACGCTGACCCAGGGTACCGGCTTCCAGACCGGAGGCCCTGGCCCGAGTAACGATCTCATCCCGCAGTGAAACATCATATTCCGCCTTGATATGTACCTGAGGCGCTCCAAAGGCGGACATATCGCCTGCCGCGCCGCCGCCGGGGGCAATGTGAAAATAGTCCCCATACAAAATGGTGTGGGGAGAGGATACGATCAGCACATCGGGATTCCACTGGGCCACCTCCCGGGCTGCGGCGCACATGGCCTGTCCTGTGGCACTGATTTCACGTTCCCGGCCTCGGCCTACCTCGGGCAGCAGCACGGGCGGATGAGGGGTCAAAATAGCGCCAAGCATTGGCATGTAAGAACACTCCTTTCTAAGGTTATGTCAGAAAGCAGGCTGCGGCCAGGATGTTCGGCAATGGCAGGGGTGGACTGTGTTTCGCTGCCGTATTGATAATTAATTATATCAGACCAACCGTAGGCTGACAACGCTCCAACATTGGTCAGACGATATAGAATCACCCCCTGTACCATTGTCATCCGGTACAGGGGGTGATTTTAAACACGACTTATTGCACAGGAAGATCAGAAACAGAAAACTCTCTGGCTTGGCAAAGGGGTGCTAGGGTCAGAGGGTCCAACAGATAGACGGCCGTTTTTTCCACGCCGGCACCTGGGCCGAAGGTAGCGGCAAGAGTTAGTGTTCCGCCATCCTCCAGTTCTTCCACTACTGTGCGGGCAGCCAGCATCTGTCCATTGGAGCCGTATGCGGCCAGGATCATATGGACGTACGCGGGTTCACCGGACTGGTTGGTCAGGGTGACGGCCTGAGCAGCGCTGGTGCCGTCGATAGTCACCGGCAGTTCATCCTGTGTGTAGAGAAGCTTTTCTGTGGCACGGAATTCTTCCGCACCGCATACTGTGCAGATTCTGTGCTGGAGCCCGCCTGCGGAATGGGTGGCTGGAGTTTCGGTTTCCCACGCGCCGAACTCATGTTCTGCGCAGAGGTCGTCCAAAGACAACAGCTCCACTTCCATGATATCACCGCATACCGGGCAACAGCGCACGGCAAAACCGTCATAGGCTTCGGTGGGCTGGATCACCAGTTCCCGCTCTCCCGGGGTGCAGGTATGGGGAGCTGCAACGTCCAGCTGATAGGTGTACGAGTGCCCTTCATCGTCCTCGATGTGCAAAATGCCGCCCGCCTGGCTGGTGGGAGTGACGGAGATCAATCCGTCTCCGGTGAAGGTGAGCACTCCGTTTTCCATCACTGCCGAGTCGTTGTCGCAGGACAGGATAAAGTCTGCGGTCTCATCCCCGTCGGAGAGAAGGGACAGAGAATCCGCGCGTTCCAGCCATACCCGGAAGGTGGTATTGCCGGAGGCGGAGGCAGCTTTCAGCTGGGTGATCTGATCCTCAACTGTCTGGAGATATTGTACTGCCTCATCTTTGTGGAAGGGGTCGTCCAGGCCGGGGATCAGCTGAAGAATGCCGGGGACCGTATCCTCATATGTGGAGGCCAAACCGTATTGGATGTAGGACATCAGGGTGCGGCTCAGATCAGTGACGCCGAAATACTGGACGTGCCCAGGCGTGGTGGAATAAGACCAGGGAATGCTGGTGGTGTTGTCCTCGTCCTCCGTCATGAACACGCCGGAAAGGACGAAGCGGATGGGGATGGCGGAGATCAGGGTCCGGATGGAGTCGAACAGGTCAAATTTCCTGCTTTCTCCGCCGCCGGAGGCGAGCTGGTTGCCCAAGGACTCCACCTGTTTTACCAATTTGGACAGATCCTCATAGGCGGTTTCTTTCAGCCACTTCTCAGGGTCCTGGGCCATGGCGTCCAGAGAGGCCGTGATACCCGCGTTGCCCATTTTCAGCAGGGAGTCGAAGGTCTTGTCTCCGGTGGAGGAGTAGGAGGTGTACAGGGAAGAGAGCTTCTTGTGAAGCTGGGAAAAGAGTTCCAACTTCTTAGCATCTTCATTCTGCAGATTGAAATCAAAGCCGTCTAGGGCCGTGATAGCGCTGGTGACAGTTTTCTGCAGCGACTGCGCGGCATTAATGCCGGTCTTTACCGCCTTGTAGGCGTTGAGCAGCTGCTCCGCACCATCCACCATTCCGATCAACCGTTCCAACTGCTGTTCGGCCAGCTCCGACTTGAAGAAAATATTTACGGTGATTTCCATGATGAGCTTGTCACCTGGCCGGAATTCCGGTATGACGCCGGAGGAGTACCACTGGGAGGTCTCGATCTTCTCCTTTGTGGTGCCGTCCGAGTAATAATAGATCATACCCTGTTCAATCTGGACCTTGTGGCTGAGGTTGTACAGGGTGATGTCGGAGACATTTTCCAGAGTGATGGTGATGGGGTAGTCATCATTGTAATAGGTTGAGCTTGGGAACTCAAAGTGGAGATGGAGCGCATTTCCTGCCCAAACCTGCAGCTGATTTTGGCACGTAAATGTCTGATCGATCGTCTCCCCAAAGGGTGCGGTCCGTCCCTGAAGATGGGCATTGACCGAATAGCTGCCTGCAGTATCACCACGGACATACCAGTGGACAGAGTGGCTCTGACCACCGGCCAGGTCTGGAATATCCTGGGTCAGGGACTGGGGAGTGCCGACCATTGCGGCCAGAGACAGACCCTCCGGCAGTTCCAGTGTGGCATTCAGATCCTCTAGTGTGTCGGTCATGGAGTTGTTGACCACCAGCATCTCCACATCAAACATCTCTTTGAGCCACCGTACTTCGCCCCGGATAATCAAGTAAAAATATTCGCTGACCGGATAGATGGTGAGACTCTCTCCGTCGCCGGAGGAGCCGGAGGGCAGGAAAAAGTGACCTTTGCCTCCGCCGTCATCAATCCAGACCACGAGAGGTCTTTCTCCTCCTCCTCCGCTTCCGCTGGAACCGCCAGAGCCTCCGCTTCCGCTGCCAGTACCGGCGCCGGTGCCGAAGCCGCCAAACAGGAAGCCGGATTCACCCATGTAGTAGGTCAAGCTCAGCCAGTCGATTTCGGGTTCAAAAACCAGTTCGAGTTCATATTTATATACATGCTGATTTCCTGCTGCGTTGATATCGATCCCAGCCGCCACGACTTCGTCGTTTGTCATCCGGTGGGAGGTCACTGTAACATCATAGACTGGCTGACTGCTCATACCAACCGCAGGCAACTCGGTGAGACCGCTGGTGACCGTGATGCGGAAGCTGCGGGGCTGACAGCCAGCGGCAGTGACGCAGATGGCCTGCTGCCCCTGGGGCAGCAACAGCTGGGCCTTGCCGCTTGCGTCGGTAACCGCCGATACCTCGGTGCCATCCTCCAATGTGGCCAGGATTTGGGCGCCGGAAAGAGGTTCCAGACTCTGCGCATTGACCACGGTGAAGCGGACGGTGCCCATGTCCTCCGAGGCCTCCAGCTTGGGAATGATCTGAGTCTCCACCGCACCGTCTATGGAACACTCCCGGTGCATGCTGCCTTCTTCCCAATAGGTGGCCTCCCGGTCTATGATCCATGGGCCATAGGAATGACCTAACGGCTCTGTGTACTGATCCCGGTAGACGTCACCGCAGCGGGTACAGGTATGGAGTGTATAGCCCTGCTGCGTGCAGGAGGGTGTGATCGTTTCCTCCTGATAGAGATGTCCCAGTGGTTCCAGTATCTCCACATATTGGTAACCGCACAGAGTGCAGGTGTAGCGGGCAGAGCCGCCTTTGGTACAGGTGGCAGCCGTTTCCACCGTTTCTTCAAAGGTGTGTTCGTGCTGGTCCAACAGGAGGTATTTCCAGCCAGCCTGCTCTGCCGCATAGTGAGCAGCCGTACCGGAATAACAGTACAGAGTGACTTTCGGGCAATCCCGGAAACTACTGGATGAGCAGGAGGTAACCGACTTCGGAATACGTGCGGTAGTCAGATTGGCACAGCCGGAAAAAGCATAATCAGAAAGGGTCTCAAGCCCATCGTTGCAAACCAGAGTCACAAGACCGGTGCAGTTCTGGAAGGCATATCTGCCGATGGTTTCCAACGCATTGCTGAGGGTGATCTGCCGAAGCCCTGTACAGCCGGAGAAAGCATTGCTTCCAATGCTGCGGACGCTGGCAGGCAATTCCAGCGTATCCAGGCTGATGCAGTCTCGAAAGGCGTAGTCGGGAATCTGCGTCAATGTACCCGACCACTGAACCTCTGACAGCTGGGAGCAGCCGTCAAAGGCACATGTTCCGATCGCGGTAAGGGAGTCGGGCAGAGAGATGCGCTCCAGAGCGGAGCAGTTCTGGAAGGCGTGGGCCGGGATCTGGGTGATCCCTTCCGGAACGGTGACGGAGGTGAGGGAGGAACAGCCCTGGAAGGGGCTGGTATGGTCTTTGCCCTGACGGAAGTTACCGCCACCTTTTCCTCCTTCACCGAACCGAGCCGCACCGTTACCTTTTGAATTCCAAACATTGCAAAACCGGTATTGCAGTGCGCAATACCGGTTTCTTGCAATTGATCTGGAGAAGGTATAAAACGAATACTCTTCTGCGGCAGAAACAAGGCCGCGGTCACTTCAAGGGCAGCTTCACCAGTTTGAGGTGTCTGTCGGGCCGATGGGGCTCGGCCTTCCGCCCGGCGGCTGCCGAGAAGGGACAGCGCCTGCCGATACACTGGTTGTTTTTGGCGCTGTAAGAACAGATGGGGACGGTTCGCGTCATCTCCACCCCCAGGTGTTCTCGGGTGAAGTCCACGGCAGCCAGAATGGCCAGAAAGGAGTCCCGTTTGCAGCACCGGGGGCCGCCTATTTTGCCGATGCTGTTCAAGGCCTGTGCCGTCATCTGGATGCTCAGACCCCAGGGTTCCTTGGACAGGGGAGTAGATGCTGTGGCAATGGACAGAAACTGCCCCGTGCCGATCCCCGCGCCGCAGGCGCCCCAGAAGCCGCAGGCACCGCCGGGGATGGCTTTGCCGCGGCGGTACATCTCGTGGAGCGCTGTCTCAAGATCGAGGGCGCCGCCGGCGTTCCTGTAGGCGGTGAGCAGCGCAGCCCCTACCATCACATGGTGCTCCGGACCGTGCATATGGCAGAAGGGAAGATCCATCATCTTCCGGACAATGGCGACGGGGTCGGCAGAGGTCTCAGAGAGACACAGGCCGAAAATACTGTCCATGCCCTGCGTGTGGCAGTCGCTGCATACATAGTGACCCTTCACGCAGCGGGTCTTGCTGGGCTCTTTTTTATGGCAGATGGCGCACTCCATGACCTCATCCCGTGTCAGGTATTCCAGCGGCGCTTTACAGATCAGACATTCTTCGGTGTTCAAGTGTTTGCCTCCTCCTATTTGGGCGGTGCGGCTGCTCGTTCGGCTGTACGGAACAGGCGTTCGCCTATAGATGTTCCATTTCCACGGCGCGGTCCCTTCCTGTTTTCAATGCCGCCGCGATTCGATCCAGAGCCGGCCCAAGTCCCTCGAAACCCACGCACCGGCTGGGCTTGGTGTTGACGGCGTGATCCAGTAAGGGCTGTGCCTGGCTGGCGGTGTCCAAGCACAGGTCCAGAGCCAGCACATCCTCCCAGGCCCGGTTGAGAAAGGCCACCTCCCGGCGGCCATGGGTACGGGTGATCTGAGGGGTTTTCGCCTGGCCCAGATATCCCTCCGCCTGCCCTTGAGGAAACCCGGCGGCTGTGAGGCTGTCAAGAAGGCCATCCCGAAACAGCCCGGGAATATCTGCCCATTGGAAGGGCGGCACATCGTAGCGTGTAAAGGTGTACCGGCTGTAACAATGGACGGCCAGCAAACAGGCGCACCCGTTCAAGCTGATGATATGGAGATCCCAACAAAAGCGCCGGTCCGGCTCTATGCCATAGGCCGGCGTCTTTACATGCAGGAACCGCTGGAGGGGGAAAGTGAGGCCCAACTCCATCACGTTACCTCGTGTGGGACGACGACCTTTTCCACCCGGATGTTCCCGCCGCTGACATCCGCCATCATCATCGTGATTTCCTGGTGGAAGCGCCGCGGACCGCAGGAGCCGGGATTGAGCCACAGAAGGCCGTCCTTTTCCTCCTGCACATACTTGTGGGAGTGGCCAAACACCACCACGTCTGCCCCAGAGAGGTCTGCCGGGAGTTCTTTCTTGTTGTGAACCATGACGAAGGTTACGCCGTCCAGAGTGACAGTAAGGTCGTGCGGGATAAGTTTCGACACCTCTATTATCATAACGTCCCGATTCAAAACCGTCAATGATCCGATAACTTTTCTGCCGTTATTCCCCGTGACCGCAGTCTTCAGGTCTTACACAGGATTCGATGATGCCGGCGATCATCTCCACCTCATCCTCACAGTCCTGCTGCAGCCGCTGATGTGATCATAGAGGATACCGGGTAAAAGAGAACGGCACCTTTTACCCTTTGTGCCGATTTCAAGCAAGAATGGATTTTGCCTGAGGAGAAGGACTCACACTTTTTTCCGCGTCAAGTAAATTCCGACGATTGCCCCGGCCAGGAGCAGGGGGGCCAACCTGACAAACAGCCATTCGAATGCGTGAAAAAACGTGCCTGCAACGGCGATTTCAGGGTCACCATAATCCCAACCCAAGTAAGGACTATTCGCTGCCGCTAAGGCTGCGGAAACCGCCGCTATGATCACGCATAATGAAATCAGCGACCAATGAAGGACTTTTCTTCTGAGCGCCTTTCTCCGTGCAAACTGCAAATTGATGATCTCCAGCTTTTCGGAGAGCGCTTTTACGGTATCCACTTCCGATTCCATCACTGTCTCTCCCAGCAGCCTGCTCACGGGGGTCTCCAACGCTTCCGACAAGGAAATCAACAGATCGGAATCCGGGACGGACAGGCCGGTATCACATAGTTAAAGATATTGGTGTCATTTAATCAATTTTGCCGATAAAGCGGTAGAAGATTTCTACCTCCT
>CALXFT010000077.1 GCA_944387635.1 uncultured Oscillospiraceae bacterium
CCGGAAAACACCACGGACAAAATTATCTACACTTCTGCCGACGAGAGCATTGCCACGGTCAGCGAAAACGGCCGGATCACCGCGGTGTCTGAAGGGGAGACTGTGATCTACATCACCTGCGGCAGCATCCAGCAGACCTGTACCGTGACCTGCCGCTTCACCGGACCGACCACCGCGCCGACGGAGACTGCCGCGCAGGAGCAGACCCAGCCGCCGGTGGAGGAGACCGCCCCCGCAGTGAGCCCGGAGACCACTCCGGAAACCACGGCCCCCACGTCGAATCCCGACGTGGTTCTGAAGCTGGAGAAGACGGATATTATGCTTGGCGTGTACTATGAGTTCCAGCTGAAGCTGGACTGCGATCTGGAGCAGAACCAGGTGACCTGGACTTCGGAACATCCCCACATCGCCACGGTGGATGAAAACGGCGTGGTCAAGGCCCTGAAGGCCGGAACCACTTCCATCAAGGCCACATACGGCGATCAGGAGGTCAGCTGCATCGTCCGCTGCGGCTAAATGTACGAATGTACAAAATACGGCAGCTCCGGTTTGGAGCTGCCGTATTCGCGTCTACTCGCCCTCGACCACGGATTTCCTGCGAAACAAAAACGAAATACACCAAAGGCCCGCCAGGGCCACAATGGTATAGACCAGACGGCTGAACAGGGCTCCGGTCCCGCCAAACAGCCAGGCGACCAGATCAAATTGGAAGATCCCCACCAGGCCCCAGTTGAGGCAGCCGATGATGGCCAGGATCAGCGCAAGGGTATCCATAATCCATTCCCTCCATTTCTCCTATTGGACTATGGTTAGGATGTACAGGTTTTCGGATTTTATCAGGAACTGGGATTGCAAAATTCGCCGTTGTCCGGTATAATGATAACCGCTGAACCAATATTTCATTATGATCCATATTGCCGGCGCTTTTCGCGGCTTGCGCCGGCGGGAGCGCGGGGGGAAGGAACGAATCAATGACGACTTTATACGAAGGCGCTTATGCCAAACTGAATTTGACCCTGGACGTTCTGGGCAAGCGGGATGACGGCTATCATGACCTGCAGAGCGTTATGCAGACCATTTCCGTCCGGGACGACGTGGAGATCGACGTAGGCACCGGAAAGCCTTGGAAATTGCTCTGCAGCCAGGAGGGAATCCCCACAGATGAGAGCAACCTTGCCATGAAGGCGGCCAGAGTCTACTGTGACGCCATGAACAAGGACCCCCAGGGTCTGGAGATCCGAATCCTGAAGCGGATTCCTACCGGCGCGGGCATGGGCGGCGGAAGCGCGGACGCCGCGGCGGTGCTGCGGGCGCTGAACCGGCATTACGGCTACCCTCTGTCCCTGCCGGCCCTGGCGGAGCTGGGCGCACGGGTGGGCAGTGACGTGCCTTTCTGCACCATCGGCGGTACGGCCATGGTGGAGGGCAGAGGCGAGCGGGTGCGCAAGCTGCCGGACATGCCGGACTGCGTCTTTGTGGTGTGCAAGCCCGACTTCTCTGTTGCCACCCCGGAGCTGTACCGGAAACTGGACACCGTAGCCATTGCCCGCAGGCCGGACAACCAGGCCATGGAAAACGCCATCTTCATGGGCGACTTGGGCGCGGTGGCGGAGCAGGTGTACAACGTATTTGACCCGGTGGTCACGGAGGAGCATCTGGAACTCAACTACATCAAATCCATCTGCCACAGTTACGGGGCTCTGAACCAGCAGATGACCGGCTCCGGTTCCGCGGTCTTTGCCATCATGGCCGAGTTTGAGCATGCCGCCGTGGTCTGCGACATGCTGAAGGCCAACTATTCCCAGATCTATATCGCAAAACCTGTGTAAGAGACCGGGAAGCCGGATTCCCGGATTTTTCCGCCGGTTTGCCGCGGATGCTGTATGATTTTCCCAGGATCCGTCCATACTGAAGATATTTCAGTATGGACGGTGTTTTTTTATGAAAAGAGGTTGCAAAGCCCTGATTTTCTGTGCTCTGACAGCCGGTTTTGTCTGGTGCGGGAGTCTGCTGGCAGACCGGCAGATTTTGAATGAGGAACTGATCCGGCTCCATGTGGTGGCCGATTCCGACAGCCGGGAGGACCAGGACCGCAAACTGCTGGTTCGGGACGCTGTGCTGGAGAGCCTGAAGCGGGACATGGCCGGACTCACCGACGTACAGGCGGCTCGGGACTATATTCAGGAAAATCTTCCCAAGATCCGCCAGGTCGCGGTCCGGGCACTGGAGTCCGTGGGCTGCTATGATCCGGTGCGGGTACAGCTGTGCAAGGAGGCCTTTGACACCCGGCAATACGACACCTTCTCCCTTCCTGCCGGGGTCTATGAGGCTCTGCGGATCACCATCGGCGCCGGAGAAGGGCGCAATTGGTGGTGCGTGGCCTTCCCGTCCCTGTGCCTGCCGGCCACTTCCGAGGGCTTCGCGGAGGCGGCTGCCGGGGCGGGATTCCCGCAGACGCTGCGGGACGCCCTGACCGGGCAGGAGGAATACCAGCTTCGCTTCCGGCTGCTGGACCTGCTGGGGCAGTGGGAAAATTCCAGGCTTCTGAAGGCCCAATGATTGCGCCGGAGCCGGATTTGTGGTATGATGCAGGAACAGCAAGCACAGAGAAAAGGAGGCGGGGCTATGCTGCACCTGCTGTTGGGAAAAGACTGGACGGCCAACCGGGACGAGATCTTCCGGCGGTTAGCCGCCGATGTGAAAGGGCGGAAGGGAAACCGGATCCTCATGGTTCCGGAGCTGATCAGCCACGAGACGGAACGGCGGCTGTGCATGGCCGCAGGCGACACGGCCAGCCGGTACGCGGAGGTGCTGTCCTTTACCCGGCTTGCCCGCCGGGTGGCGGACGATATGGGCAGCGGCGCCAGAGAATGCCTGGACAACGGCGGCCGGGTGGTGGCCATGGCCGCCGCGGCCCGCCAGCTCAGCAGCCGGCTGAAGGCCTATGCCTCCGTGGAGACCAAGCCGGAGTTTCTCACCGGCCTGGTGGATGGGGTGGACGAATTCAAACGCTGCTGCATCACGTCTCAGGATCTCATGGAGGCTTCGAAACAGACAGAGGGAAGCCTGGCCCAGAAGCTGGAGGAGCTGGCCCTGCTGATGGAGGGCTACGACAGTCTTTGCGCCCGGGGCAAGCGGGATCCCCGGGATCAGATGACCTGGCTGCTGGAGCAGCTGGAGGAGGGGACCTTCGGCCAGGAGCACGTTTTCTACATAGACGGCTTTCCAGACTTTACCCGCCAGAACCTGGCTATATTGGAACATTTGATTCAGGTCAGCCCCAGTGTGACGGTGAGCATGAACTGCGACAGCCCGGATACTGCGTTGCTGGCCTTTGAGAAGGCAGGGGCCACAGCCCGGGAGCTGCTGGCCTGTGCCAGACGTGCGGGGGTGGAGGTACGCGTGGAAACCGTGACGCAGAGGACCACGCCTCTGGCGGGGCCCAGGCAGAAGCTGTTCCAGGGGGCCATCGTCTCCGGCGAGGCAAAGGACAGCCTCCATGCCTATCGGGGCCAGTCTCCCTACAGCGTCTGCATGGACGCTGCCCACCGAATCCGCAGCCTGGTGGCCCAGGGCTGCCGGTACCGGGACATTTCCTTGGTGTGTACGGACCTTGGCGCCTATCAGCCCCTGGTGGATCTGATCTTTCACCGGTTCGGAATTCCGGTCTACCGGTCGGGAACCGAGGAGATCCTGCAAAAAAACGTGATCCATACGGTCTTGACCGCTCTGGACGCCGCCCTCAGCGGGTTTGAGCAGCGCAATACGCTGGCATATCTTCGCTCGGCCCTGTCGCCCTTGGATCCGGACACCTGCGACGAACTGGAAAACTATGCCGTCATCTGGGGGATTCGGGGAAAAAAGTGGACCGCTCCCTGGGAAAATCACCCGGAGGGCCTTGGCGGGGTCTGGAACGAGGAGGCGTCCGGGCAGCTGGAGAAGCTGAACGCGGCCAGGGATCTGGCCGTTGCCCCGCTGGAGCGGATGCGGCAAGGATTCCGGGGGGCAAAGGATCTGCGGGAACAGGTCATGGCTCTGTGGAATTTCCTGGAGGACATCGACCTGGAACGGCGGCTTGCGCAGATGGCGCGGCAGATGGACCAGGCGGGGGATAACCGCAGCGCCCAGATCCTGAACCAGCTCTGGGAGATTCTGCTCTCTGCCCTGGAGCAGATGTACGACGTCCTCGGCCAGACCCAATGGGAGCCGGAACACTTTGCCCGGCTGCTTCGGCTGCTGTTGAGCCAATATGATGTGGGAACCATTCCGCCGGTTCTGGACGCGGTGCAGATGGGGCAGGTCAGCGCCATGCGCTGCAATCAGCAGAAGCACCTGATCCTGCTGGGGGCGGAGGAAGGGAAGCTGCCGGGCTACACCGGTTCCACCGGCGTGCTGACAGACCAGGAGCGGACCATCCTGCGGGGAATGGGCGTGCCCCTCACCGGCGGTTCGGTGGAAGGTATTCAGGCGGAATTCGCGGAGATTTACGGGGTGTTCTGCGGCGCGGCGGAGAGCATCCGGGTCTACTGCGCTTCCGATCAGCCCTCCTTTGTGTTCCGGCGCCTGGCGCAGATGGCAGGCGGCGAGGAGCCGATACCGGAGAATGTGGGCTTCGCCGCCGCGGACGCCCGGGAGGCCGGCGCCTATCTGGCCCGCTGGAACGCCGGAGAGGAAGCTCGGGAACTGGGGGTCTCGGAGGCTTATGAACAAACGGTCAGCCGCAGGGAGTTCACGCTGGGGAAAGTTCGCCCCAGGACCATCCGCAAGCTCTACGGAAGCACCTTGCGGCTGTCCGCCTCCCAGATCGACCGGCAGGCGGAGTGCCGGCTGTCCTATTTCTTGAGATATGGGCTGCGGGCCAAGGAGCGCAAGGAGGCCGCGGTGGACCCGGCGGAGTTCGGCACCTATGTCCACGCGGTTCTGGAGAATACTGCCCGGTGCGTACGGGATCTGGGAGGCTTCCACTGTGTCAGCCTGGAGCAGACCATGGAGATCGCCCACCGGTTCAGCGACGAGTATGCCGCGGAGCGGTTCCGTCAATTGGATTCCACGCGCGTGACCTACCTGTTCCGGCGGAACCTGCAGGAGTTGGACATGGTGGTCCGGGAACTGTGGCTGGAGCTGCGGGAGGCACAGTTTGCTCCGGCGGATTTTGAGGTCAGCTTTGGAAGCGACGAAGGTCTTCCACCCATTGCCGTTCCCAATAAGGGGATGGACGCCCTTCTGCGCGGCTTTGTGGACCGGGTGGACACCTGGAAAAGCGGAGAGAGCACCTATTACCGGGTGGTGGACTACAAGACTGGAAAGAAGGACTTTGACTACTGCGACGTGTTCAACGGCGTGGGCTTGCAGATGCTGCTGTACCTGTTCGCCCTGCGCGACAGCGGACATGAGGCCCTGGGAGAGCGGCCCGTCCCTGCGGGCGTCCAATATTTTCCCGCCCGAGCGCCTTATCTGAGCGCAGAGGAAAAGCTCAACGAAGCGGAGGCGGAGGACGCCCGCCGGACCCAATGGAAGCGGCGGGGGCTGCTCCTGTCCGACGAGGCGGTTTTGCAGGCCATGGAGCCGGGGGACAGCCCTCAGCGGATGTGCTACACCCTGCGCAAAGACGGCAGTCGGTCCGGGGACCTGGCAGACCGGGAGCAGCTGAAGCTTTTGAAGGAGTATGTGTTTCATGTGCTGGCCCGGGCGGTGGAGGACATTGCCTCGGGCAATGTGGAACCCAATCCCTACACCCGGGGCAGCAGCCACAATGCCTGCGCCTTCTGCCCCTACGGACCGGTGTGCCACGAGAAAACTGTGGCCGGGCGGCGAAATTATAAGGCCATGACGGCTCAGAGATTCTGGGAAGAGGTAGAAAAGGAGATGAAGCGACATGGCGGATAAACTGACCCCTCAGCAGGCCCAGGCGGTATCTGACCGGGGCGGGAAACTTCTGGTGTCCGCCGCGGCAGGGTCCGGCAAAACCAAGGTTCTGGTAGACCGCCTGCTGTCCTATCTGACGGACCCTGTGGACCCGGCGAACCTGGACGAATTTCTGATCATCACCTATACCAAGGCGGCGGCCTCGGAGCTGCGGGGCAAGATTGCCGCCAAGCTGACCGAGCGCATTGCCAAGGAGCCGGAGAACCGGCACCTGCAAAAGCAGATGCAGCGCCTGTTCCTGACGAAGATCTCCACGGTCCACGGCTTCTGCGGCGACGTATTGCGGGAATATGCCTATCAGCTGGATATTTCGGCGGATTTTCGCGTGGCGGATGAAAATGAGAGCCGGGAGCTGCGGGAACGGGTGCTTTCGGACCTGCTGGATCAGGCCTACGAACAGGCGGGGCAGGATCCGGACTTCTGCGCCTTTGTGGACAGCCAGGGGCTGGGCCGGGACGACCGGCTGGTGCCTCAGATCATTGAACAGGTATACAACAGCGCCCGGTGCCATTTGGATCCCATGCAATGGCTGGACAGCTGTCTGGAGGCGGCGAAAGAGGCTTCCGACGCTGTGGAAACGCCCTGGGGCGCGTATCTGGCGGAGGATCTGCGCGACTACCTGGAATGCCAGATCCGGGTTCTGGACCAATGCGCCAAAAAACTGGACGAATGTGAGGCGATGGCAAAGCCCGCGGCCAATCTGCGGGACACCATATTCCAGCTGCGGCAGCTTCAGAAAGCGAAGACCTGGGATGCCATTGCCGGGAAACGAAATATCGACTACGGAAGGCTGACCTTCCCCCGGAAGAATCCGGACCCGGATTTGACGGAGACGGTAAAGGCCGCCCGGAATGCCTGCAAAAAGGGCCTGGAGCGAAAACTGCGCAGCTTTGCCGGATCGTCGGAGCAGGTCCTTGGGGATCTGGCCCGGTCCGAAGGGGCTGCCCGAGGCCTGGCTGACCTGGTGAAGGCCTTTGCCAGGGACTATGACGCGGTGAAGCGGGGCAGCCGGATCCTGGATTTTGGGGATTTGGAGCACAAAATGCTTCAGCTCCTTCTGGGAAAATCCCGAAGCGGCCCCACCGCGGCGGCGGCGGAGATCGCTGGCCGGTATCGGGAGATTCTGGTGGACGAATACCAGGACTCCAACGGGGTGCAGGACGCGATTTTCGGCGCTCTGACCCAAAAGAAGCAGAATTGCTTCCTGGTAGGGGACGTCAAGCAGTCCATCTACCGGTTCCGGCTGGCGGATCCCGGCATTTTTCTGGAAAAGTACCACGCCTATGTGCCGGCCCTGGAGGCCCGGGCGGGGCAGGGCAGAAAGGTCTTGCTCAGTCACAACTTTCGCTCCGGCGGCGAGGTGATCGAGGCGGTCAACGATGTGTTTACCGTGTGCATGAGACCGAAAACCGGCGGCCTTACATACGGGGAAGCAGAGGCTCTGCGGGAGGGGATTCCGCATACGCCCCTTCCGGAGCCGGGGGTGGAGCTGTATGCCCTGGAGGTCCGGGAGGATACCTATCAGGAAGAGGCGGCCTTTGTGGCGGACCGAATTCAGACCATGCTCCGGCAGAAGACCCTGGTACGCGGGGGAGACGGCATGCGGCCCGTGGAGCCGGAGGATATTGTGATCCTCCTGCGTTCTCCCGGCAGCGGCGGCAGAGCCTTTCAGCAGGCTCTGGAGGCGCGGGGGATCCGCTGCGCCTCCGGGGGCGGCGCGGATCTGCTGCAAACCGAGGAGATCGGGACCCTGCGCTGCTTTTTGCAGACCATTTTGAATCCCCGGCAGGACATCCCGCTGATTGCGGCCCTGGCAAGCCCCATCTTCGGATTTTCCGCTGACGAGCTGGCGGCGATCCGCAGCCAAAAGAAGAATGGGAGCTTTTACGACGCCCTGCGGGAGTGGGGACAGCCCAAGACGGACCGGTTCCTGGAGGTCCTGGATCAGCTGCGTCAGGAGGCCCGGAGAAGCACGCTGACCCAGCTGCTGGAGCAGTGCCTGAATCTGACCAGGCTGGACAGCGTCTATGGGGCTATGGCCGGCGGGGAGGCCAGAGCAGCCAATATTCAGGCATTCTACCAGCTGGCGGTGGATTTTGAGAAGGGAGCCCTGCGGGACCTTGCCCAGTTCCTTGCCCATTTGGACGCCCTGGAGGAGAGCGGCCTCCCGGCGGCGGCGAACACCAATTCCGGCTGTGTGACCATCATGAGCATTCACAAATCCAAGGGACTGGAGTTTCCGGTGGTGTTCCTGTGCAGCCTGTCGAAAAAATTCAACCAGGAGGACCTGCGCGCCCAGATCCTCTGCGATCAGGATCTGGGGCTGGGGCTGTCTGCCGCGGACACCCAGACCCGGGTTCGCTATCCCTCCCTTGCCAAGCGGGCCATTGCGGTGAAAATGGCTCAGGAGGGGGTATCGGAGGAGATGCGGGTCTTGTATGTGGCTATGACGCGGGCCAGGGACCGGCTGGTGATGACCTATGCCTCCCAGAGCCTGGCCTCGGATCTGCGGGACATTGCCCGGCGGATGGACCTGGACGGCGGAGAGCTGCTGTGCCGGGATGCCAAATCCATGGGTGACTGGATCATGCTTGCCGCCATGGGAAGGGGAGAGGCCGGCGAGCTTCACGCCTTAGGCGGCCGCCCTGGGCGTACCAGAATGGGGCAGTACCCCTGGAAGATCTGCGTGACGGAAGGCCCAACCCAGATCGTGGAAGGGGGCGAGGTCCGGCAGGAGACTTCCGCCATGCCGGAGAATGCGGTGGAGGCGCTGAGCCAGGCCCTGGCCTTCCGCTATTCCCACACCGCCGCCACCCAGGCGCCCTCGAAACAGACGGCTACCGGCCGGAAGGGACGGATCAAGGATGAGGAAGCGGCCCAGGACGCCATGGAGCCTAAGGACCCGGTCAGGACCTGGCGGCGGCCCGCTTTCCACACCAGGCAGACCGGCGGCAAAGGGGTGGGCAGCGCCATCCACGCGGTGCTCCAATATCTGCGCTACGAGCGCTGCGGCAGCGTCGGGGAGGTGTCCCGGGAGGTTGCCCGGCTGGTGGAACAGGGGTTCCTGACCGGGGAGCAGGGAGAACTGGTGGACTGCGCCATGATCGCCCGTTTTTTTGAAACCCCCATCGGAAGAAAGCTCCGGGGCGGCGTCTCCTGTCTGCGGGAATTCAAATTCTCCAT
>CALXFT010000078.1 GCA_944387635.1 uncultured Oscillospiraceae bacterium
GCTCCCCAACCCCTGCCGGGGGCCTTCCTTTCTTGTTCCGCACAGAAATGCCAGCAAAGAACGCGGCCAGGGGAGGCACTGAGTTGATATCAAAGCCGCCCTTCCCCCGTTTGGGAGAAAGGCGGCGTCTTGAATATCGTCAAATCAGAACGCGCACTTGGCGGCAATGTAGTCCTTCAGCTGGTCAATGGGAATCCGGACCTGCTCCATGGTGTCCCGGTCCCGGACGGTGACGCAGTTGTCGGCGGGGGTGTTCTCGTCGCCCACGGTCTGGAAGTCCACGGTGACGCACAGAGGCGTGCCGATCTCGTCTTCCCGGCGGTAGCGCTTGCCGATGGAGCCGGCGTCGTCAAAGTCCACCATGAAGTCCTTCTTCAGCATCTGATAGATCTCCTCGGCCTTGGGGGAGAGCTTCTTGCTCAGGGGCAGAACGGCGGCCTTGAAGGGAGCCAGGTACGGATGCAGGCGCAGGACCGTCCGCACGTCGGGGTTGCCCTTTTTGTCCGTGCCCACCACTTCCTCGTCGTAGGCCTCGCACAGGAAGGCCAGAGCCACCCGGTCGCAGCCCAGAGAAGGCTCGATGACATAGGGGATGTAATGTTCGTTCTTCTCCTGGTCGTAGTACTCCAGGCTCTTGCCGCTGGCCTCCTGGTGACGGCCCAGGTCGTAGTCGGTCCGGTCGGCAATGCCCCACAGCTCGCCCCAGCCGCCGCCGAAGGGGAACTGGTACTCAATGTCCGTGGTGGCCCGGGAGTAGAAGGCCAGCTCGGCAGGCTCATGGTCCCGCAGGCGCAGGGACGTTTCCTTGATGCCCAGGCTCACCAGCCAGTTCTTGCAGAAGTCCTTCCAGTAGGCGAACCACTCCAGGTCCGTGCCGGGCTGGCAGAAGAACTCACACTCCATCTGCTCAAACTCCCGGGTGCGGAAGGTGAAGTTGCCCGGGGTGATCTCGTTGCGGAAGGCCTTGCCCACCTGGCAGACGCCGAAGGGCAGCTTCTTGCGGGTAGTCCGCTGAATATTGGCAAAGTTGACGAAGATGCCCTGGGCGGTCTCCGGCCGCAGGTACACCGTGGAGGAGGTGTCCTCGGTGACGCCGATCTGGGTCTTGAACATCAGGTTGAACTTGCGGATGGAGGTGAAGTGGTGCTTGCCGCACTGGGGGCAGACCACATCCTCGTGGCCGGCGATGAAGGCGTCCATCTCCTCGAAGCTCATGGCGTCCACGTTGACCCCCTGGCCGGAGGGCGCCGCCTCAATGAGCTTGTCCGCCCGCTCCCGGGCGCCGCAGCCCTTGCAGTCCACCAGCGGGTCGGAGAAGGAGCCCACATGGCCTGTGGTAACCCAGGTGGTGGGGTTCATGAGGATGGCGGCGTCCAGGCCCACGTTGTAGTCGGACTCCTGGACGAACTTCTTCAGCCATGCCTTCTTGACGTTGTTCTTAAACTCCACGCCCAGGGGGCCGTAGTCCCAGGAGTTGGCCAGGCCGCCGTAGATCTCGGAACCGGCGTAGACGTAGCCCCGGTTCTTGCAGAGGTTCACGATCATATCCAGTGTTTTCTCGCTGTTTTTCATAGATGTATTTCCTCCAAGACAGTTGGATTATTTCGCTTGAATTACCATTATACCCAAATTTTCCCGGAAATCAAGGGGTATGTTCTCCATCGGTCTGACGGAATTCCTCTCCCAGGTCCCCGATCATCATCTCGTAGATCCGGTTTCCCAGCTCCACGGTGGTCAGCCCCTGGTAGTCCTGGGGCTGGATCACATCCACCAAGTGGAATTCCACGTCGGTACGGCGCAGCTTCGCCAGGTTTTTGAAGATCTGCCGGGTGTTCCGGATGGTGCACACCACAATGGGCACCTTGGTCTTCTGGGCGATCTTGAAGACCCCGCTGCGGAAGTGGTGGAGCTTGCCGTCCCGGCTGGTGTAGCCCTCGGGGAAGACCGCCACAGAGGCCTCGTCGTTCTTCAGAATCTGGACGCACTTGAGAATGGCCTTCAGGGCCTGCCGGTCGTTGTCCCGGTCAATGGGCTGACAGCGGATCTTGTGCATGAACTTGCCGATGATGAACAGCCGCTGATTCTCCTGCTTGGTGATGAAGGTCAGCTGACTTTTCCGGAAGCAGTGGAGCACGATCCCGGGGTCGGCCACGAACAAGTGGTTGCACACCAGCAGAAACCGGCCGTCCCTGGGCGTCTTCTCCAGCCCCTGGGTGTGCAGCCGCACCCGGACCAGGCTGATCAGGGCCTCGATGTAGATATACATCACCGCACGGTAGAATTTGCTGTCCGTCTCCTGGGGCTTGTCCATATCCACCAGAGCGCAGATCAGGCACAGAAAGCCGAAGGCCAGCAGAAACAGGGCAAGCCAGGCCCCGGCGAAGGCCAGGACGGCCATCCACAACGGTATGGACGCGAAAACGTACAGTGCCGCCGCCAGAATCAGCGAAAGGACGACGATGGAGCGTAAAAGCATAATTTCCCTCCTGTGTGCCGGGAATTCCCCAACTTTTCTCCGGGAAAACCACGGCAATATCTATAAAAATAATTATACCCTCATTTCTTCGCCGATACAATGGAAATACTTACCAAATAGTTTTTTTCAAAAAGCTGGAAATTTGGAGAATAGCCTGCTATAATAGAGCCAAATCCGTTCTGACACGCTCATTCCGGGAGGAATCTTTCCATGAAATACCTGCGCAAGCGCCGGGCCCTGCCCTGGGTCTGCGCCTCTCTGGGAGCGGCGGCCGGTCTGATCCGGCGGCTGCTGTATACCTTCGGCCTGGACCAGCGGGGTCTGCTGATCCCCCGCCACCCTCTGTCCCTGGCGCTCACGATCCTGACCCTGGGGACCCTTGCCTATATCGTCTGGTCCGTTCTGTCCCTGGACGGCTCCAACCGGTACCGGGACAACTTCCCCGCCTCTTCCGCCGCAGCCCTGGGCCACTTTCTGGCCGCCGCCGGTTTCGGAGCCACGGTGCTGTTCAACGAGCCCCAGGCCACGGGGCTTCTGGGCCTTATGTGGCGGGTCCTGGGCCTGACCTCGGTGCCCTGCCTGATCCTGGCCGGGCTGGACCGCCGCCGGGGCAAGCCGTCCCTGTTCCTGGCCCACCTGATCCCCTGCCTGTTTCTCATGGTCCACATCGTCTGCCACTACCGAAGCTGGAGCAGCGACCCCCAGGCCCTGGACTACCTGTTTGCCCTGCTGGGGGCCATGAGCCTGATGTTCTTCGCCTTCTACACCGCCGCCTTTGAGGCCGGGGCGGGCCGGCGGCGGATGCAGCTGGGCATGGGCCTGGCGGCGGTGTATCTGTGCCTGACGGAACTGTTCATGACCGAATACCCCGCCCTTTTTCTGACCGGCGCCCTCTGGGCCTTCACGGGCCAGTGCGCCCTGGAGCCCAGGCAGCACACCCCCAAGGCGGAAAGCGGCGAGGCCCCATGAAGCTTCCCAAGCACGTAAATGACTGTCTGGAGGCTCTGGAGCAGGCGGGATTCGCCGCCTACGCCGTAGGCGGCTGCGTCCGGGACGCCTGCCTGGGCCTGATCCCCCACGACTACGACCTGTGCACCGCCGCCCTGCCGGAGCAGACCCAGGCGGTCTTTCAGGCGTATCCCCTGGTCCTGGCCGGGGAGAAGCACGGCACCGTGGGGGTCGTCACCGCCGGAGGGCTGATCGAGATCACCACCTTCCGCACGGAAGGTCCCTACGGCGACAGCCGACACCCGGACTGGGTAAAATTCGTGCCGGACCTCACCCAAGACCTGGCCCGGCGGGACTTTACCGTCAACGCCATGGCCTTCTCCCCCACCCGGGGCTTCGCTGACCCCTTCGGGGGGCGGCGGGATTTGGAAGGCCGGGTCCTGCGGGCCGTAGGGAACCCCGTCCGCCGGTTTCAGGAGGACGCCCTGCGGATTCTCCGGGGCCTGCGGTTCGCCGCCGTCTACTGCCTGACCGTGGAGGCGGCCACCCGGGAGGCCATGTTCTCCCAGGCATACCGGATGGATGCCCTGGCCCGGGAGCGGATCTTTGAGGAGCTGACCAAGCTGCTTCCCCGGCTGGACCTGGATGCCCTTGTGACCTTCGCCCCGGTCCTCACCGCGGCGGTGCCGGAGCTGAAGCCCATGGTGGGCTTCGACCAGTGCAGTCCCCACCACGCCTACGATCTTTACACCCACGTGGCCCATGTGGTGGCCGGGGTCCCCGGAGATCCGGTGCTGCGCTGGGCCGCCCTGCTCCACGACCTGGGCAAGATCCCCTGCTTTACCCGGGATGAGAACGGCCGGGGCCATTTCTACGGCCATGCCTCCGCCGGGGCGGAGCTGGCGGACCGGGTCCTGGCCCGGCTGAAGGCCCCGAACCTTCTGCGCCAGCAGGTCCGGGACCTGGTCGCCGGGCATATGACCCGGCTGGAGCCGGACCGGAAGCTTCTGCGCCGCCGGGCCAGCGCCATGGGCTATGCGCAGCTGGAGCGGCTGACCTGGCTGCAGCAGGCGGACATGGGCGGCAAAGGCACCGGCGAAGGCCCCGACGCCGGTTACTTCCGCCAGATCCGGGACGTGATCCAGGAGCTGCGCCGGGAGGACGCCTGCCTGAAGGTCCGGGACCTGGCCGTCAACGGCCACGACCTCATGGCCCTGGGCCTGGAGGGAAAGGCCATCGGAGTTTGGCTGGACCGGCTTCTGGAGCTGGTTCTGGACGAGACCCTTCCCAACGAGCGCGGCGCCCTGCTGGACCATCTGCGGCGGGAGCTGTCATAAGAAGAAAGGAACCCTATGAAATTCATCCATATCCCCATGCTTTCCCTGGTCCTGACATGCCTTCTGCTCTGCGGCTGCCAGCAGACCGCCCTTCCCGCAGAAACCGCCGGACCCCCGCCGTGGACCACAGCCTCCGCCGCTTCCCAGACCGAGGCAGGCACAGCCCCCTCCGAGGCCCCGGCGGAACAGAGCGGCCTGACGGTCCATTTCCTGGACGTGGGCCAGGCGGACTGCGCCCTGCTCCAGTGCGGCGGCGAGGCCATGCTCATCGACGGCGGCAACCGGGAGGACAGCCAGCTGGTGGTGTCCTACCTGGAGCAGCAGGGCGTGGAGGAGCTGACCGCCGTGGTCTGCAGCCACGCCCACGAGGACCACGTCGGCGGCCTGCCGGGAGTCCTGGCGGTGTACCCCACGGCGGCGGTCTACGCCCCCACCCGGACCTACGCCTCCAACATCTTTGACGACTTCGTCTACTATACGGACCAGCAGGGCCTGGAGATCACCATCCCCGCCCCGGGGGACAGCTTCTCCCTGGGCCAGGCCACGGTCACGATCCTGGGTCCGGTCCAATCCTACGCCGAGATGAACAACACCTCCATTGTCCTGAAGGTCTCCCACGGGGAGATGGACTTCCTGTTCACCGGGGACATGGAGACCACGGCGGAAGGGGACATGCTGGACTACTGGGACGACCGGGTGGACTGGAACTGCGAGGTCCTGAAGGTTGGCCACCACGGCTCCGACACCTCCACCGGCTACCGCTTCCTCTCCCAGGTGGCTCCGGACTACGCCGTCATCAGCGTGGGGGCGGACAATTCCTACGGCCACCCCCATGAAGCGCCTCTGTCCCGGCTGGAGCAGGCGGAGGTCACGGTCCTGCGCACGGACCAGCTGGGCCACATCCGGGTCCAGTCCGACGGGGAGAGCCTGAGCCTCGCCTGGAGCAGCCGGGACGCCCAGCCCTCGGACCAGGAGCCCCAGGAAACGCCCCAGGCGGAAGCCTTCATCGGCAACCGCAATTCCCTGAAGTTCCACCATCCGGACTGCGCCAATCTGCCTTCGGAGCGGAACCGGGTGTACTTCGACAGCTGGCAGGCGGCTCTGGACGCCGGTTACAGCCCCTGCGGAAACTGTCTGAGCTGAGCGAACCACATTATTTTTTTATCTTACGTTTAACTTCCCCAGCATTGCGGTATACTTAGGTATGTTCCACAAAAATTTTGCAGAAATAGCTACAAATTAATTGACAAAAAATGGAAATTCAAGTATAATCATGTATAGTGCATTCCAATCAGGAGGTGTGTTGATGGAACTCACAAAAAGCGAAATGGAAATAATGGATGTACTATGGGAAACCGGTAAACCCATGTCCCGCGCGGATCTGCTGGCCAGATCTGAGGATAAAACATGGAAGGACAGCTCTGTGCATATCCTTCTGAACGGCCTTCTGCAGAAATGTGCCATTCACGAGGCAGGAATGGTCAAACGTAGCAAAACCTACGGACGGCTGTTCGCCCCCACCATGACGCGCGAGGAGTATTTTGCGGCCACGATCTACTCACACCGGTACAAGCCGGACATCGTGAAGCTGATTGACGCCCTGCTGCAGCGTGAGGACATCACAAAGCAGGAACTGGAGCAGATCGCCGAGCTGGTCGCGCAAAAAAACAGTTGATTGTTTCAGGGCCGCGGTGCGGCTCTGTTTTTTTACGCCCCCTGGGGCAGCCAAAAGCCTGGCCGTAATAAAATTCCACGCGTACATGAATTTTGCGGCAGGATAATTCTGGGGGGCGGATATCATAACAAACCGGCGGGTTTTTGAGTAAGCACTCAGAAACCCGCCGGTTTTCTTGCCGATTTACACCCCGTGGCCCTTGGCGCGGATCACCGCCACCACCTGATCCACACAGGCTTCGCAGACGTCCTTGGACTCCGCTTCCACCATGACCCGGATCACCGGCTCCGTGCCGGACTCCCGGACCAGAATCCGGCCGGTGTCGCCCAGCTTGGCGGCCACGTCGGACACCGCCTTCTGTACGTCGGGATCGGCCTGAGCCGCGGCCTTGTCGGCCACCCGGACATTTTTCAGCACTTGGGGATAGAAGGTGAAGCCCTCGCACAGCTGGCTCAGGGTCTTCTTCCGGGCCATCATGACCTCCATGATCTTCAGAGAGGTCAGAATGCCGTCGCCGGTGGAGGCGTACTTGGAGAAGATGATGTGGCCGCTCTGCTCGCCGCCCAGACGGCAGCCGTTGTGCATCATGTACTCATAGACGTACTTGTCGCCCACCTTGGTCTTGGCGTAGTCGATGCCCAGCTCGTCAAAGGCCTTGTACAGGCCGAAGTTGCTCATGACGGTGGTGACCACCGTGTTGCCCTGGAGCTTGCCCCGCTCCTTCATGTACTTGCCGTAGATGTAGAGGATGTGGTCGCCGGTGACGACATTGCCCTTCTCGTCCACGCACATGCACCGGTCCGCGTCGCCGTCGAAGGCAAATCCCACGTCCAGGCCGTTGTCCATCACGAAACGCTGGAGCACCTCAATGTGGGTCGAGCCCGCATCCTTGTTGATATTGTAGCCGTCGGGATCGGCGTTGATCACATAGGTCTTGGCCCCCAGGGCGTCAAACACCGCCTTGGCAATGTTCCAGGAGGAGCCGTTGGCGCAGTCCAGACCCACCTTCACGCCCTTGAACGAGTGCATGCCCAGGGAGATCAGGTAGCCGATGTACCGGTTCCGGCCCGCCACATGGTCCACGGTCCGGCCGATCATATCCCGCTTGGCCAGGGGCAGCTCTTCCCAATGCCGGCCGAAGGCCTCCAGATGGCCGTCCAGGTAGTCCTCCACCAGGGTGATGACGCTCTCATCCATCTTCTCGCCGTAGCTGTTGATCAGCTTGATGCCGTTGTCATAGTAGGGGTTGTGGCTGGCAGAGATCATGATGCCGCAGTCGAAGTTCTCGGTGCGGACCACATAGGCCACCGAGGGGGTGGTGGTGACGTGGAGCAGGTAGGCGTCGGCGCCGGAGGCCACCAGGCCGCCCACCAGGCTGTACTCAAACATGTAGCTGGAGCGGCGGGTGTCCTTGCCGATGACGATCCGGGCAGGGCCGTCGCTGCCGCCGCGGCGCTTGAGCTGGGTGTAGTACCAGCCCAGGAAGCGGCCCACCTTATAGGCGTGGTCCGAGGTCAGGGTGCAGTTGGCTTCCCCACGGAAGCCGTCGGTTCCGAAATATTTACCCATAGTGAATCATTCTCCTTCTTCCGCTTTGGGGACCACGATCCCGCCGGTCTTATAGATGCTGTGCGCGGGAATGACGCCTCGGACGCAGCTTGTGGGATAGATATTGGTGTGCCGTCCCACCACGGTACCCGGGTTCAGGACGCTGTTGCAGCCCACTTCCACGAAGTCCCCCAGCATGGCGCCGAACTTCTTCAGCCCCGTGGGGATCTGCTCCCGGCCGTCCTTCACCACCACCAGGGTCTTGTCGGACTTGACGTTGGACGTCAGGCTGCCCGCGCCCATGTGGGCCTTGTAGCCCAGGATGCTGTCGCCGACATAGTTGTAGTGAGGCACCTGGACGTTGTCGAAAAGAATCACGTTCTTCAGCTCCACGGAGTTGCCCACCACACAGCCCGCGCCCACCAGAGCCGAGCCCCGGATGAAGGCGCAGTGCCGCACTTCCGTATTGGCCCCGATGATGCAGGGGCCTCCCACATAGGCGGTGGGCGCCACCACGGCGGTCTTGTGAATCCAGACGTTGGGTGCGGTTTGTGTATATTCTTCGCCCAGGGTTGGTCCCAGGGTTTCGATCATCTCCTTAATGCCGCCCAGGGCCTCCCAGGGGTATGCAAAGCCGGAGAGGTAGCTTCCGGCCAGGGTCCGCGACAGGTCATACAGGTCTAAGGTCTTCAGCATGGAATTCCTCCCTTTCGGAAATTATGAGCCCAAAGCTCACCTGTTTACTATACATCCTCCGCCGGTCTTTGTCAACGAAATCCGGTCGATTTGTGCAGATTCCGCCTCCGTTTTTTTCTTTTTCAACACTCCCAGCCCCTCCCCCCCCGGTTCCGGAACGCCCCGGTTCCGGCGTAAAAATTGGATTTGTATGTGCTAAAATGATGTGAACCAAATAAAGATGAGAAGTCATCCTCGATGTGGTATAGTGAATTCACCACAA
>CALXFT010000079.1 GCA_944387635.1 uncultured Oscillospiraceae bacterium
AAGAGGGGAAGCCTATCTACCACATCTCCAAGCTGGAAAGCTTCTGCCGCACCCACAAGGTGCTGATGGGCATCATCACCGTTCCGGCGGAGGCGGCCCAGGAAGTGGCGGACCAGCTGATCGCCGGCGGCATCAAGGCGATTTGGAACTTTGCGCCGGCACATCTGGATGTTCCTCCCAATACCCTGGTGCAGTATGAGAACATGGCCACATCGCTGGCGGTGCTGTCGGTCCATCTTCAGGCCCAGATCAAAGAGGAAAAGGAAAAAGAAATGAAGAAGTAACGATTCAGCCCTCCAATATCCCGGAGTTCCGGGACATTGGAGGGCGCTTTTTCTGAAAGCGGAGCAAAGAAAACAGCCCCGCCGAATGGTGGCAATGTTATGAAGGAATCTCTGGACAGAGAAATCCGCCGTTTTTTGCGCGCGGCGGAAGGTAATTACGCCCAGGTGAAATTTTCCTTCCCCGCGCCCAGCTCAAAGTGGTACTTCACAATCCCCAGATCGACCTTGGAGTAGAAGCCGCCTGTGGCCCGGGCCTTCACGGCGCTGCCTTCCAGGGTGAACTGAAATTTCTGCTGGTTCATTGCCGTGGGCGCGAGCATGGCGGCCTGCATGCCCTTTACGAACCAGTCCGGCTTCTGTCCGGGACCGCAGAGCGCTTCCATGGCCTTGGACTTGTGGGCTTTGCCCGGATTGACGCCGTAGCCCAGGGAGAGCACGCAGACCAGCTTCTCATCCTTATCCATTTTGCAGTTGGCCTTGACGGCGCCCTTCTTCATGGTCATGGCAACCCAGCAGGTATTCAGCCCCAGCATTTGCGCCTTCAGGACCAGTCTCTGGCCGTAGTAGCCCACGGTCTCATCCAGGTCCGGACCCTTCCTGCCGATGAGGGCAATGTAGTTGGATACACCGGAGAACTTGCCGTAGTGAGCCATGAGACCTGAGAAGGCGTCCTTCTCTCCGGTTACCAGCTGGATGCGCAGGCCGCTTTCGGCGTTGCACGCGGCAACTTCCCGGGACAGCTCCTGTACCAGGGCCTGGGGGATCGGCTTGTCCTGATAGGCCCGCACGCTGTGGCGGGATTCCATAGCTTCAAAGATGGTCATGTTTTCTTTTCCTCCTAGGCTTCATCTGGATCTTCTTCCCAGTGGGGATATCCGGCCTTCGACGCCATCTGCGCAATCTGATCGACCTGAAGAATCAGTTTCTTCAATCCATGCCAGCAGGCCTGATTGGCGTCTACATAGTAATAGTTCCGGGTGCTGACCCGATGCATTTGGATCAGGCCGGCGTCCTTCAGAATCCGCAGGTGATGGGATACTGCGGGGCGGGAAAGATGGGTCTTGGCGGTGATCTCCGGCACCCGCATGCCCACCGTCTCGTTTTCCAGCAGCGTCAGGAAGATCAGCTGCCGGGTCTCGTCACCCAGGGCGAGGAAAACCTTTCGATAGCCCTGAAAGGCACGGGCCAGCTCCTGCCGGTTGGATGCGCACGAATCCATACGAATTCCCCCAATGGTTAATGTCCTTAAACCATTATAACACAGAATCGGCCGGATTGTACAATGGGAAAGAAAATCGAGACGGTTCCGGAGAGAGTTTTTTCCACAGGGAAAAAACCGAATAAGCCTCTTGTAATCCGCCGAAGGCAGTGCTACAATGGGGTGAAAATAATGGAAAACCCAGATTCGAGGAGAAATGTACATGAACCAACGTTACGACCGGACCATCAACGCCTGTTTTGTGGGCTATATCGTCCAGGCCATTGTCAACAACTTTGTACCGCTGTTGTTTTTGACCTTTCAGAGGACCTATGACATCCCTCTGTCCCAGATTACCCTGCTTGTGACCTTCAACTTCGGCGTGCAGCTGCTGGTGGATCTGCTGTCCATCGGTTTTGTGGACAAGATCGGGTATCGTGCCTCCATGATCATTGCCCATATCTGCGCCGCGGCGGGATTTACCATGCTGACCATTTTGCCGGAGCTCCTTCCGTCCCCCTTTCTGGGGATTTTGCTTTCGGTGACGGTCTATGCCATTGGCGGCGGACTGCTGGAGGTCCTGCTGAGTCCGGTGGTGGAGGCATGTCCCACGGACCACAAGGAGCAGACCATGAGCATCCTCCACGCGTTCTATTGCTGGGGCCATGTGGCGGTGGTGCTTTTCTCTACCCTTTTCTTCCAGTTCTTCGGCGTGGAAAATTGGAAGATCATGGCCCTGATTTGGGCGCTGATCCCTCTGGGAAATGCCTTCGCCTTTGCGAAGGTCCCCATTGCCTCCCTGATCCAGGAGGGGGAGCGGGGCATGACCATGGGCCAGCTGCTGCGGGAGAAGAAGTTCTGGCTTCTGGTGGTCATGATGGTCTGCTCCGGCGCCAGTGAGCAGGCGGTGAGCCAGTGGGCGTCCACCTTCGCGGAGAAGGGCCTGGGCATCTCCAAGACCGCCGGAGATCTGGCGGGCCCCATGGCCTTTGCCATTCTCATGGGTACAGGCCGGGCCATGTACGGAAAATGGGGGAAGCGGATCGATTTGGATTCCTTTATGACCGGCAGCACGGCGCTGTGCGTGCTGGCGTATCTGGGCATTGCGCTGGCGCCTGTGCCACAGTTGAGCCTGGCGGCCTGTGCGGTATGCGGCCTTTCCGTGGGAATCCTGTGGCCCGGCACCTTCAGCAAGGCGGCGGCAGCCCTTCCCAAAGGCGGTACTGCCATGTTCGCTCTGCTGGCCCTGGGCGGCGACCTGGGCTGCAGCGGCGGCCCCACTCTGGTGGGATTGGTATCCAGCGCCAATGGAGACAATTTGAAGATGGGCATCCTGGCGGCCATTGTGTTCCCGCTGGTGTTGCTCGCGGCAGAGCGTGTTCTGCGCAAGATTCAGAAAAACGCGCGCTTCCCGCGTTCCGGCGCGCCGCGGGAGCTCCGGCAGGGATAGGCTTCTATTTCTGACACGATTTCTTGATTAAATTACTATGAAAGCTCCGCATTCGTAGTAAATCTTAAATAACTGCCCGCGTCTCGTCCCTTGCGGCTGTCGTTTCTCTGGGTGTGAAGGGAGAACGGTGGAAAAGAGCCGCGGCTATTTTGGGGAATCTCTTGTATTTTATGGTGGAGGACGTTATAATAAAGACACTATGATCTGGAGAGGATACTATGGCAAAGAACAACCGGGACTGGGATGACCTGGGAAAAGAAATACAGGACATTGTCAACAAGGCCTTAAATTCCAAAGATTTTCGCAGTCTGGACCAGACCATCCGACAGGCTGTGGGGCAGGCGGTGGACCTGGGAACCGAAGCCGTCCGGAAAGCCGTGGACGTCCGCGATGCGGCGCCTCGGACCGACGCGCCCACGGTCCCCGTCCGGGACCCGTCTGAGCTGTACCGGAAGCCGAATATGGCGGCCCTGGGCGCGGCTGTGAAGTTGGCCAGCGGGATCGTCATCTGCTGCGTTGCCGTGGTGGTCTTTCTGGGTGCCATGACCTACGCGCTGATTTCCGACGGTGCGGCGTGGACTGCGGTGGGGATGGACGGTCTTCTCCTGGCCTGCGGGATCTGGCTGATCTGCAGCGGCACCCGGACCCTTGGGTGGATCAAGCGGTTTAAGGTGTATCGTAGAATCCTGGGGCAGAAGACCCACTGCACCCTGGAACGGCTTGCCCGAGGGGTGGACAAGAGCGTCGGCTTTGTCCGAAAGGATCTGAAACGGATGATCCAACGGGGCCTGTTCCGGGAAGGGCATCTGGATAAGGAAGAGATGACCCTGATTACCAGCGAGGAAACCTATCACTATTTTGAGCAGAGCCGGCTTCGGCTGGAGGAGCAGCAGCGGCAGCAGGCCCGCGCAGTCCAGGAGCGGAAGCAGGCAGCCGCTTCCCGAGATCCGCGGCTGCAGGCAGTGCTGGACCGGGGCAATGCCTTTGTGGATGAGATCCGCAGATGCAACGATGACATTCCCGGCGTGGAGGTCTCCGCTAAGATCTACCATATGGAGATGGTCCTGCGCAAGATTCTGGAACGCGCCCAGGCCCATCCGGAGATTCTGTCGGATCTGAACAAGCTCATGGACTACTATCTGCCCATGACCGTAAAGCTACTGAACGCCTATCGGGAGATGGACGCCCAGCCCGTCCAGGGGCAGAACATTCAGGCGTCCAAGCTGGAAATCGAAAAAGCCCTGGACACTCTGAACCAGGCCTATGAAAAGCTTCTGGACGATTTGTTCCAGGAGACGGCTCTGGACGTATCCAGCGACATTTCCGTGCTGAACACCCTGCTTGCCCAGGAAGGGCTGGCGGAGGATGACCTGACCAAGCTGAAAAAGAAGAATACCCTGTAATCATTATGGAGGAGGACGCGCAATGGACGCAGAATTTAAATTTGGGGCGGATACGACCCCTGTGACGCCCAGTCTGACCCTGGAGCCGGAGTTGGACAGCGCCCCGGAACTGTCCGTGGCTCAGCCCGATCAGATGCGGGAGCAGAAGCCCTCTGAGCCTGTGCTGACGCCGGAAGAACGGCGGATCGTGGCGGAATTCGCAGCCAAGATCGATGTGGAAAACACGGCGCAGATCATGCAGTACGGCGCGGCTGCCCAAAAGAAAATGTCGGAATTCTCCGACGCGGCCCTGGCCAATGTCCGGACCCAGGACCTGGGCGAAGTGGGAGACCTGATCGCCGATGTGGTGGGGGAGCTGAAGAACTTTGACCAGGAGGAGAAGAAGGGATTCCTGGGATTCTTCCGCAAGAAGGCCGACGAGATGGAGAATATGAAGAACCGGTATGCCAAGGCGGAGACCAATGTGGAGAAAATCTGCGGCGCTCTGCAGCAGCATCAGGTTCGCCTGCTGAAGGATTCCGCGGTCCTGGATAAAATGTATGAGCAGAATCTTGCCTACTTCAAAGAGCTGACCATGTACATTCTGGCGGGCAAACAGAAGCTGGAGCAGGTCCGCGGCGGCAAGCTCCTGGAGCTGGAGCAGACCGCGCGGCGGACCGGACTGGCGGAAGACACCCAGGCGGCCAGAGATTTGGCGGAGAAATGCAATCGCTTTGAGAAGAAGATTCATGATCTGGAGCTGACCCGGGCCATTTCCATTCAGACGGCCCCCCAGATCCGGATGATCCAGAACAATGACAACATGATGGTGGAGAAGATCCAGACGACGCTGATGAACACGATCCCCCTGTGGAAGAATCAGATGGTCCTGGCCCTGGGCATCGCCCACTCCACCGAGGCAGCTCAGGCCCAGCGCCAGGTGTCCGACATCACCAACGCCCTGCTGAAGCAGAATGCCCAGAAGCTCCATATGGCTTCGGTGGAGACGGCCAAGGAAGCGGAGCGGGGGATCGTGGACATTGAGACGCTGAAGCAGACCAATGCCCAGCTGATCCAGACCCTGGACGAGGTTATGAAGATTCAGGCTGACGGCCGTGCCAAGCGGCAGGCGGCAGAGGCGGAAATGGCCAGAATGGAAGAGGATCTGAAGCAAAAGCTCCTCCAGATCCGGGACGGCCAATAAGGAAAAATACGCGCCCGGAGGGAAGGATTCCCTTTCTCCGGGCGCGTATGTTATACCCTGGAGCACGGCTCCGCCATAGATCCGGGTATCTCCCTTCCAGATGTCCGCCCCGGGAAGGCCGGGATGGACAAAAGAAAAGCGGCCCTGCCGAAGCAGGGCCGCGGAGAAACGGCATTAGCAGCCGAAACCACACAGGTGGCTGAGGATCTGCCAAACAGAGCAGCAATTCGATCCGTTGTTGGTTCCACAGTTGAAATAGAACATCTTGCTGACCTCCTGGTTTAGATTTGTCTCTCGAGGGCAAGGAGAGTATACCGCATTTTTGAAACTTATTCAAGTTATAATATGTGGAAAAACGTTAAAATGTTGGGATATATGGATAATTTGATAATTTATGCCCATGCGCTTTGATTTCCGGTTTGAAAAAGCAGCCGGTCAATCTTTCACACGCTTCTTCGCCTGTTTGATTCTCTCACGAATGGAAACGGCCTGCGCTCTGGTTTCATCCGGATAGGCGCAGGCTCTCCACGGCGGCAATTCGTTCCCCCTGGAAGTCCTGCCGGTGCGTTCCCTGCTCCGGCAGGCGGCAGACGCAGCGGCAGGGGACTGGTATTCAGCGCTGAAAGCTCGGGGCAGGTTGGCCCGAAGATGGACAACTCGATAGACGGAATGATTCTGCTATTTCATCATAGCCTATTTATCAATTTCACGATTAACGAATTCACTTCTTCTGGCGCGTCGGTATTTGAATTATGCCCTGCGTTCTTTATCCACGCTATTGGAATTCCGGTATTTTTATGCCATGCTTTGTTATAGCGAATACAAGAACCTGCATGGTCTTTTTCTCCGCATATCAGTTGTGCCGGACATGTTAGCCTGTATGGAAGACCGGCTTCCATTGCTTCTGCTAATATTTTGAAACCATGACCTGATATTTGGGCATATCTTTTTTGGTCGCCATCGTAGATCATCATCATGTCATGCATCAATTTTCTTCCATATGCGGATGTGGCAACGCCATTTGCTCCGGCTTTCAACAATGATTTCCAAGGATAATATCGATATACCGGCTCCATTCTTTTAAGAAGCCACAATTCGATTCCCGTCACATATTTTCTTTGCAAAGGTGCCGAATCAATAGAAACAAATCCCTTTAATTTGTTAGGAAACAACTCCGAATATGCCTGACCAACATAGCCGCCCATGGATTGCCCTATAATAACCGGATCGTGAATGTTTTCCAGACAGAAAATCTCATCAAGCCATTTCGCTTTGTCCATCAATGAAAAGTCAAATTTGAATGGCCATGATTTTGCGTGACCAGGCGCGTCCCAAACAAACACGTTATATTTCCCCTCGAAATATTCTGTTTGCTTATCAAACAACCGATGATCTGCGGTTAAACCCGGAAGAAAAATCAAGGTTATATTTCCAAAGCCCTGTTCCATATTTATCCAATAATGGATATCTCCGCATCGGGTCTTATATATTTTCTCATTCATTACAACCACTCCATGAAATTCCATGTTTTCGCTGCCGGCAGCGCCGCAAGGCTTTTTCGGATCAAGCAGTTTAGGGAATCATGCGGCAAGACCGGCGGCAGGTCCTCATTCCTCATGCTGCGCGCAACCGGGGGGTGTCAGGAGGATTGACAGCTTATGGGCGTTTATCCTCTCGCTTTGTTCCCGGTTCCGTGGCGTCTGCTTCTATTATATCAAAATTCTTGCCAACGCACAAATACTTCTTGACATAACCGCCGACTCCGCCCGGATTGTGCGGTTCCGTTCTTTCCCTGATCACATCCGCGGGCCTTGCCCTTGACAGGAGCAAATCCCTTTGCTACAATCGGTGATAAACGGAATGCTTTTGCCGCTTCCGGCGGAAATATGTAAGGAGGATGCCCTATGCTGACCCATTTGGGAACCCAGACCCTTGAGACCCCAAGGCTGATCCTGCGCAGAGCCCTGCCGGAGGATGCACAGGCCATGTTTGACAATTGGGCATCGGACCCGGAGGTCACGAAATTTCTGACCTGGCCCACCTACAACACCGTGGATACGGCTCACCGGATTCTGGCGTCATGGATTGCGGAATACGAAAAGCCGGATTATTACCAGTGGATGATCGAATTCAAAGAGCTGGGACAGCCAATCGGCACCATCAGCGTGGTAGAGCACGATGACCGGGTGGAGAAGGGGGAGATCGGCTACTGCATCGGCAGGGCGTGGTGGCATAGAGGGATCATGACTGAGGCCCTGAATGCGGTCATCGGGTTTCTGTTTGACCGGGTTGGGATGAACCGGATCGAAGCGCGCCACGATGTGAACAATCCCCATTCCGGTGGGGTCATGGTCAAATGCGCGATGCGGTTTGAAGGCGTCTCCCGCGCATCGGGTCGGAATAACCAGGGGATCTGTGATATTGCCCAATATGCTGTCCTTAGATCAGACTGGAAACGGGATAGAGAGCTGTCTCGTCTGTGATATGAGCATGGTTCAAAACGGGTGCGGGTATCCCATGAATTGCCCGCACCCATTATTCTGCCGCGCGGTTTCCGATGAAAATCACGCATGGAGGCCGCTGCTGCGTGACATGCTGAAAAAATTTGATAAATATAAAAATAACACTTGATTTTTTTCAATTAATATGCTATTATTCATTGGCACTGAGGTGCGCAAGTAAATATCCGGGTGTGGCGAAGTTTGGTATCGCGCTTGAATGGGGTTCAAGAGGCCTCGAGTTCGAATCTCGACACTCGGACCATTATTGGAAGACACTTTAGATATAACTCTTAAAAAGTTAAATCTAAAGTGTTTTTCTTTGATTTTCTGCGGGTTTTGAGTGCAAAATAATTTGGAGTTTTGGTGTAACCTAAATTCTCCCAAAATTATCCTTCTCTCCCAAAAAAGTTTGAAAAACAAGCCGTATTTCAAAAAATCAGCGAAAAAGGGCTTGATTTTT
>CALXFT010000080.1 GCA_944387635.1 uncultured Oscillospiraceae bacterium
TCGAACTCAGGGCCTCTTGAACCCCATTCAAGCGCGATACCAAACTTCGCCACACCCGGATTTTCTTGCCGCAGGTGGCTCACCCGAACGGCTTATATAGATTACCATAGTTTGCTCCAAAAAGCAAGTCTTTTTTTAAGTTTTTTGATGTGCTTTTGCGACAAAAAACTATGTGTAAACTGGTGTTTCTTATACAACTTTACGATTCAGGAGAGAAGATGTGCCGTGCGCATCCGGTGTAAAGCTAATTCCCTGCCTGTCTGCGATCTGGGACTTGATCGTCCCATGGATGTAATGCAGCTGACATGATTCGGAACGGATAGGGGGCGGGAAGAACTGAAGAGGTGGAATCCGCCATTTCGTATAGATCAACTCTTTTCCGGTAAAATAGGGTTACGAAATTCGGAAAGGGTGACATTTTTGTGAGAGAACGTAGATTGAGCGCGGAGATAATCCAGAGCTATGAGAACCACCTCCGGCAAGAGGAAAAAGCGTCTGGAACCAGTGAAAAATATCTTCGAGACGTAAAGCGCTTTGGCGCTTGGCTGGATGGGCGAACTGTCACGAAGGAAGCGGCTGCCGGCTGGAGAGAGCATCTGGCAGCTCAGGGCTATTCCCCGGCGACGGTAAATTCCATGCTGGCTGCGCTGAACTGTCTGTTTCGCTTTTTGGCGTGGGAGGAGTGCCGGGTCAAATTTCTGAAAATCCAGCGCCGCATGTTCCGGGAGCCGGACCGTGAGCTGACCCGGCCGGAGTACGACCGCCTTTTGGCTGCGGCGCAGGCCGCGGGCTTGGAGCGTCTGGCCCTGCTGATGGAGACCATCTGTGCCACAGGGGTCCGGGTGAGTGAGGTAAAGTATTTCACCGTGGAGTCAGCCCGGCGGGGGCGGGCGGAAATCCGTCTCAAGGGAAAAATCCGCACCATTCTGCTGCCCAACAAGCTGTGCCGCAAGCTGTTGAAGTATGCGAAGAAACAAAAAACCGTCTCCGGCGAGATTTTTCTCACCAGAAACGGAACCAGCCTGAGCCGCCGGCAAATCTGGGCCGAGCTGAAGCAGCTGTGCCGGCGGGCAGGGGGTTTCCCCCAGCAAGGTATTTCCTCACAACCTGCGGCACCTGTTTGCCACCACATTTTATAAGGCGTGTAAAGACATCGTGCGCCTGGCTGATGTGCTGGGACACAGCTCCATCGAGACTACCCGCCTCTACCTGGTAACCACCGGCACAGAACACATCCGCCTGCTGGAGAAGCTCGGCCTAGTGTTATAGTCGAAATCAGTATTTCATCCAATTTTCAAAAGAACTGCGTCCAATTTTCGGCTTCACAACGCTTAAAATTGGAGTATTTTTTTGCTTCAGCCTAAAAATGGGCGCAAAGAAGCAAGGCCGCAATTTTCCTCATCTTTGCGGCCTGATTTTGCATGCTCAAAACAGGCAGACTACTTGTTTTCCAAGCACAGACATGCTATACTATTCCAAGTATATGTAAATTTTCCTCAATTTGAGTTCCCCTTCATCTAATCAAAATACTGATTTAGTCTAGAACAGAAAGGGGGGAAGCTGTATGGCAGAATCTGGAGTTCATGCGTGTGCGTCTGCGGTCTGGAAAGCGGGGAAGCAGAGCATACAGCACGCGGGGGTTCCCATGACCCGGGAACAGATCGAGGACTATGTTGCCCACCGGCAGGGCGAGGACCGCACGTCTGAGTCGATCCAAAAATATGCCCGTGATTTAGACGCCTTATACCGCTTTTTGCCGGAGGAAAAGCGAATATATCCGGAGACGCTGAGCCAGTGGAGGGGATCGCTGCTGGGAGAGGGCTACGCGCCCCGGACTGTCAACAGCATGGTCTCTGTGGCCAACAGCTTTTTAAAGTGGCTTGGACACCGGGAGCTGCAGCTGACAGGACAGCTTAATATTGCGTACGATCAGCCGGAGCTGACGCGGAACGAGTACTTGCGGCTTCTTTCCGCAGCCCGCCATTTGAACAAAGAGCGTACTTATTTGCTGGTCAAGGTGTTCACGACTGTGAATATCACCGTGCTGGAGCTGCCCCGCCTGACTGTAGAGGCCGTGCGGGGGGATCAAGTGGAATTTACGGCCAATGGGGTTCGGTATTTGGCGGCGATACCATCCTGCCTGAGGGATGAGCTGTTGGACTACGCCAGAAGATCCTGTATCGCGTCCGGACCCATTTTTGTCACCCGGACCGGGAAACCCCTCGGCCGCACGGCGGTAACGGCTTACATTCAGAGCCTGGCCCAGACCGCCCGGGTGGCGCCGGAAAAATGTAACCCGCGCTGTCTGCACAAGCTGTACCAGTCTACCATGGACGGCATTGAGGCCGCAGTGCGTGTTTTGGCAGAGCAAAGCCATGAGCGGCTTTTGGAACAAGAACAGCTGCTTGTGGGATGGCAGGAAGAACCCGTCAAATCCCGGGGCGGAGGCCGGCCGGCGGGCAAGCAGTTCATTGCCGCAAAATAGGGGGGATTACCATGAGAACTTGGAGCGGTGCGGCAGAGTCCGATCCCTGACAGCGCCATGCCGCGCAGTCTCGTTTGGGAGAGACAGTCAGAACTGTAACAGGAGGTAATAAGTATGAGACGTGGTAGAGAGGAAATTCCGGTTATGAAAAAGGTTTTCCGGCGCATTCGATCCAGCGGCGGAGGAAGGACGCTGGCCCTGGTTTTGAGCGGCGCCCTGCTTCTGTCCACCACTGGGCTGGGGGCCTATGCCGTGGATTTGGACGGCAGCCGGAACGGCGAAGGGGGCCTTGTGCTCTCCTATGAATGGCCGGTTGAGAGCGGCATTACGTGGTCGGGCGAGGCTGAAAGCTGGACGATGACGGTCCCGGTGGAGGAGGACGGCGCCTTCACCTGGGAGAACGTCCATGACCAGCTGCCCCAATCCATCATTGCGCAGGTCCAGCCGCCCCAGGAGGATGAGGCTGCTGACCCCCAGGAGAGCGGTGAGCCCACCGCCGATGAGACTGTTGCGGGAACTTCTTCCGGCACGGGCAGCGAGAGCGGCCCAGTTCCCGCCTCCAGAACGGGAGACGAAACCGGCCTGATTTCCACCTACAGCGAGGGTGACGCCACCGGCGGGGACAGCATGAGCTCCACTGACGGGAGTAACGGGAACACCACCACCAGCGGGGACAGCGCAGACACCACCCTCGGCACGGACGGCGCAGACGCCGCCAACGATACGGACGGCGCAGACACTACCTCCGACGGGGACAACGCAGACACCATCCCCGGCACGGGCGACGCAGGCACCACCACCGGCGGGAACAGCACAGACGGCACCCCCGGCACGGGCGGCGCAGGCACCACCACCGACGGGGACAGCGAGAACACCACCCCCGACGGGAGCAATGGGGGTTCTACTACCGTCGAGATCAAGCTTACATGGACTCAGGCCAACAGTGGAAGCGAGGGTTCCGACGCCATAATGGCAGAGGCCAGCCTGCCCGCGGGATATGAGCTGAGTGGTAGTGTCCCGCCGCTGACTGTGGCGGTCACTGCCGCCCCGGCGGAGACGATGAATGAAACTGAGCTTAGCCTGAGTTATTTCGCGGACTTCGTGGTGCCGAAGCCAGACGCCCCCCAGGGCACGGTAATCAACCTGTTCGACTACTGGGCTGCGGACAGGCGAGATGCGGCGGATAATAATTATCAGCCGGAGTATGGCATCAACTGGAACCATGCGCTTAAATTTGGTAAAGGCATGGATTTTAAAGATGCCACCATTAACGATTATACTAACACTGCCGAACCCTATAAAGGAATTGTTCAGAACACCCTTGGATACGACGGATTCCCGGTGTTGAAGGAAGGTAACCGATGGAATGCTAATGACAAAACCGAGGCAGAGTCACTCAGCTATCTATTCAAACCGGTAAGTAATGAGGAAAATGGCAAAGCCGCTTTCTCCAACGTGGAGGGCCTGCTTCAGACGGACGAGGATGGTTATTATTATTACAACAGCCAGAAGAACTACGCCTATTTTGATGAAATTGCGAAGGAATTCATCCTGTATAAGACTTGGGGGGTGACGGCTAAGGGATCCAGTCCGGATGGACAGTTTTTCCCCTTTGCCTCCCCGGAAAAGGTATTTACGATAAATGAAACCAGCAACGAATTAACCCAGACAGGAGTGCTTTCCAACGATGGAAACTTGAACCACTTCTTTGGCCTAAGTATGTCCACCCGCTTTGTCCAGGAGGAGGGCGGCATGACGCCCGGAGGGAACGCGGTCACCTACAACTTCTCCGGTGATGACGATGTGTGGGTGTTCATCGACGACGTGCTGGTGGCGGACCTGGGCGGTATCCATGATATGCTCAGCCTGGAGATCAACTTCTCCACCGGAGATGTCATTGTCTATGACGACCAGACTGACAATGCGGGCAACCAGAGAAATAACCAGTACGACAGCGGCGAGGAAGTCTATAATAAGCAAACTGACGGCAGCTTTACGACCCTGAAGGATATATTTGCGGGTAAAGATACTTCCAATACGGATGACTGGAACGGCGACACCTTCGCCGACGGCACCTACCACACCTTGAAATTTTTCTATCTGGAGCGGGGCCATACAGACTCCAACCTGAGCCTGAAGTTCAACCTGACGCCCATTCCGGAGAGCGAGATCACAAAGGTGGATCAGGTCGGGAATCCCATGGAGGGTATTACGTTTGACCTGTATGCTGCGGATGAGAACTTTTCCATTGTGGGCAATAAGATCTGGTCTGGCACGACCGATGAAGACGGCAATCTGAAGATTTTGGATGCGGAGAGCAAATCCGCCATTGCCTTTGGAGAATTTGCGCAGGAATATCATACAAACTACTTTGTGCTCAAAGAGCAAAAGGTCCCGGAGGGCTACCGCTCGAAGGGCGAGACCCGTTTGGAGTACGACCCGGACACCGGGGTCATCCTGTCACGCGATTATTGGACAACAGGCTCCTACGCCGCCCCCAAGGTGACTGCCACGGCCACTTCTACTCTCTATAAGGCCGCTGGTCAAGGACAAGGCGAGGAACTCGAAGATAATCTATACGAACTGAACCTGACAGAGAATCCCCCCACCATCTTCGCCGTGGTCTTCAAACGGCTGGATATGACGGAAGGCTATCTAGAAGAGAGCAACTGGGCTCCAGTGTCCGGAAGCCTGGAGGACGGCTGGACGGTGTGGGATGATTCTACTAAGAAAATTAATGATCGTATTTTAGAGGCCGCCAAGAATTCAGACGGCAGCTTCAAAAACACTTTCCAGCTGACCAAAAACGGCGCCTTCCAGGTGACGGTGGAGGACCTCCCCGGCGATGTGACCTCCTACTACTGGTATCAGGTCCAGGAGGCCGGCGGTGATAAAGGTGGAGTAAACAACAGCAAAGTGGCCTACACGCTGAACTACTACTATCTGGATGAAGAAAAAAAACTCCACCGGCTTTATACGGACGACTTTGATCGGACGTTCTCCACCCACATCTATATGTCCAACATCAAGGACTACCTGCTGGTGGAGAAGGTGAACGAGAAAAACGAGGCCATGAACGGCGCCAAATTCGCCCTCTATACAGAATCGGCTATCAAGCAGTATCTAAACACTGATGGCACTGTGAATTTGGAGGCGTTAAATAAGGCAAATGTGCCCCCCTATGACAGCGGCACGACCGACACGTTAAACGGCAATGTCAGCGGCAAAGGCCTGCTTCTGTTCCCAACTGCGGGTAAGTTTTTGGAACAGGGCACCTACTACCTGGTGGAGACAGATTCCGGGAATGATAACTACAAGATCAATCCCACCGCCGTCAAGGTGATCGTGGACGAGACCGGCGTCTATGCGGATGCCGGAACGCCTACCGACGGCGTCTCCACCGACCGCCTGGTGGGCAGTGTGCTGAAGAGCATGCTCCGCTTCGTGCGGGACGACGGCGTGGACGCGACCCTGAACAACATCAAGGTGCAGATCCTGACTGCGAAGGAGGAACCTTCTGAAAACGGAAAATGGGACTGGAGCGGCTGGAAGGAGAACTCAACAAAGGAAGAGGAACAGCACCTCTACTACTACGGTAGGCGGGATGAGAACACATACGGCATGGAGTACAGCCCCACGGACGGCAATATCACGCTGACCGACAAAACGGAGACCGGCTGGAACAAGCTGGCGGTCCGGCAGTGCCTGGAGCATGAAGGCTCAACCACCTCTGGAACCGTAGACGACAGCTATACCGAAAGCGGAAGCCTCCGTCAAGACCTGAAAGGCCAAGACATCAGCAACCTGTTCTCTTCCGTGATGCTGGTGACGGTGAAAAATGAGCTCATTAACCCTGACCCCGACCCTGATCCCACGCCGGAGACCGGAAGCCTGACCATCACAAAGCAGGTCACCAGCGGAGACGCCGGGTCTGCCGCATTTGAAATTCAGGTGAGCCTGAAGGACGCCGGCGGAAATCCGCTGACTGGCTCCTACTCTTACAGCGGCAGTCAGAACGGTACCATTTCGGACGGAGGAAAGATCTCCCTCCAGAGCGGTCAGTCCGTCACCATTACCGGATTGCCCGCCGGTGCCCAATATTCCGTGACGGAGCCAAACCCGGGAGAATACACTGTTACTTACGAGAATGGGAGCGGGACGATCACAGCGGAAAAGACTGTCACCGCCACCGTGAACAACGCAAGGTCTTCCAATCCCCCCGATCCCGGCGAGGATGACAACGACCCGACCGGAAATCTGACCATCTCCAAGACCGTGCAGGGGGATGTCAGCCGGACAGAGGAGTTTACGTTCCGTGTGACCTTTACGGACGAGGACGGAGACGAGCTGACCAACAATTTCTACTATAACGGGAATAAAACTGGAACGATCGGAAGCGGGGACACGGTTACCCTGCACCATGGCCAGTCTATCACCATCTGGCATCTCCCCACTGGGACCCACTACCAGGTGGAGGAGCTGAATGCGGACGACTATGTGGTGACAGCCTCCGGAGCTGTGGGAACCATTCCCAAGGGAACTGTAAACGCAGAATTTGTCAACCGTCTGGATTCGGACACCCCGGATGAGCCTGATACCCCGGATGACCCCGACGTTCCGGACGACCCTGACATCCCGGACGACCCTGACATCCCGGACGAACCCGACATTCCGGACGAGCCTGATACCCCGGACGACCCCGATGTTCCGGACAATCCTGATACTCCGGATGAGCCGGGAACCCCGGACGAGCCTGACACCCCGGACGAGCCCGGTCTGCCCCAGACCGGACAGCTCTGGCTGCCTGTGGTGCTCCTGGCCGCAGCAGGGGCGATTCTAACGGGCTTGGGACTGTGGAACCGGTATAAGTACAGGGGAAAACATGAGGCCTAAATATCTGATTTTAGGAGGGCTGCTGCTGATTGCAGCAGCCCTTTCCTTAACCGCCTACAATCTGTGGGAGAATCAGCGGGCCACCGCCGCCGCACAGCAGGCGCTGACCGCAATGAAGGAGCAGTCAGAACCAAAGGGGACGAAGTCAACTGAGGGACTGGAAGCGGTCATACCGGAATATGTGCGCAATCCATATATGGAAATGCCTGTCGTGGAGATAGACGGCATTGAATACATTGGGACATTAGAAATTCCTGCCCTGGAGCTGGAGCTTCCAGTGATCAGCACCTGGAGCGACGCCCTGCTGGACTGCGCCCCATGCCGGTATGTGGGCTCCGCCTATCTGGATAACCTGATTATTGCGGGCCACAACTATCGGGGGCATTTTGGCGCATTACACCGGCTCCTTGCAGGGGACAAAATCCAATTTACAGATGCGGCAGGGAACCAGTTTTCTTATGTGGTTTCCCGGGTGGAGGAGCTTCCAGGTTCTGCCCTGGAGGAGATGGAGACCGGTGATTGGGACTTGACGCTGTTTACCTGCACCCTGAGCCGTACCAGCCGCATTACCGTTCGCTGTGATCGGCTGGAGGAGTAATTTCCCGGCGAGATTCTTTCCAGCGGAAAAGGGAAGACAATCCCCCAAAAGCAAAGCCGCCCGCAGGGCGGAAAACCAAACCGAAGCCCAGCGAAGCGGGGGCGGTTTGGAGAGGAGAAGCGGCGGAATGAGCGAGCGAGGACTTTTATAAAAAGTCGCCGCGAACGATATGCAGTCCGCGACGACATGGCAAGTCAGTACAATCTGGATATTTCAAATTTTGGACGGACCGTCTTAAATCTTGCCCACCGGCCCTTCAGGGCCGCGCCGCTTTTGCGGCGTTCGAGCGTTTTGCCGCAGGCAAAACCTCGGCGCAGGAATGGCTTTGCCATTCCGAGCATTTTAATCCTGAAGGGCGAAGCGGCCCAACGGGCCGCGAAGTCCACAAAAAAGGACACGACGTAAGTCGTGTCCTTTTTTGTGGTGACCCAGCGGAGATTCGAACTCCGGACACCCTGCTTAAAAGGCAGGTGCTCTGCCAACTGAGCTACTGGGTCA
>CALXFT010000081.1 GCA_944387635.1 uncultured Oscillospiraceae bacterium
GGCCTGATCTATCTGGACTTTGGTCGCTGGACCTGTCTGTGGGGCATGCTTCAGCGGGTCATCGGCAGCTACGGAAAGGTCCGCCCCGACATGGCCCCCGGCTGTCCGGAGCGCTTTGATTGGGATTTTATCAAATGGATCTGGAACTATAACCGGGACAACCGGGTCAGCAACGAGCTGTGCCTGGCCAAGGCCAAGCATGCCAAAACCGTGGTACTGAAGAACCGGAAGGAAGTCCGGGCCTTCCTGGATTCCCTGTGAGAAGGAAATTGGAAAACGAACGCTCCTGGGTACGGCAATGTACCCGGGAGCGTTTTGACTTGCAGCGCGGAGCGTTACTTGCGCAGGTATTTCTGATCCGACGGGGGAATGCCGCCTTCGTCGGATACAAACCGCTCCGCCCGCATATGTAGATCGTACTTGTCCCGCAGGGCCGCAATGGTCTGCATCATGGGGGAGGCGTGGTGGGCGTCCAGGGCGGCCTGATCCGTCCAGCGGTCGATGAGCAGGATGGTTTCGGGATCTTCCAGAGGCTGAAAGTAGGCGTACAGCTCGTTGCCCGGGACGCGGCGGATGGCGGCGGCGGTTCCGCCGCGCTCCATTTCCTCAGCGAAACGGCGGGCATTCCCGTTTTTCCCGGAATAGTACAGATGAACGGTGATGCTCATGGTTCTCCTTTCCGTGAAAACAGCAGCCCCAAACCAATGGAGCTGCTGTTTCGGATTGATTTACACGATGCCCTGGGCGTTCATGGCGTCGGCAACCTTCAGGAAGCCGGCGATGTTGGCACCGGCAACGTAGTTGCCTTCCATGCCGTATTCCTTGGCGGCCTCGTCCAGGTTGTGGAAGATGTTCACCATAATGGTCTTCAGACGGGCGTCCACTTCCTCGAAGGTCCAGCTCAGACGCTGGGAGTTCTGGCTCATCTCCAGAGCGGAGGTGGCCACACCGCCGGCGTTGGCGGCCTTGCCGGGGCAGAACAGCACGCCCTGCTCCTGCAGGTAAGCCGTGGCGTCCAGAGAGGTGGGCATGTTGGCGCCCTCGGCTACGGCGAAGCAGCCGTTGGCCACCAGGGCCTTGGCGTCGTCCAGCAGCAGCTCGTTCTGGGTGGCGCAGGGCAGGGCCACGTCGCATTTGACGGTCCAGACACCCTTGCCCTCGTGATAGACGGCATTGGGACGCTGCTTGGCGTACTCGGTCAGGCGGGCGCGGCGGACCTGCTTGACCTCAATGAGGGTATCCACGTCAATGCCGTCGGGATCGTAGATCCAGCCGGTGGAGTCGGAACAGGTGACGGGCTTGGCGCCCAGCTGCCAGGCCTTCTCAATGGCGTAAGTGGCCACATTGCCCGCGCCGGAGACGGCCACGATCTTGCCCTCCAGGCTCTTGCCGTTGCACTTGAGCATTTCCTCGGTAAAGTACAGCAGGCCGTAGCCGGTGGCTTGGGTACGGGCCAGGGAGCCGCCGTAGGACAGGCCCTTGCCGGTGAGGACGCCTTCGTACAGATTCCGAATCCGCTTGTACTGGCCGAACAGATAGCCGATCTCCCGGCCTCCTACGCCGATATCACCGGCGGGCACGTCGGTATCCGCGCCGATGTGCTTGCACAGCTCGGTCATAAAGCTCTGGCAGAAGGCCATGATCTCCCGGTCAGACTTGCCCTTGGGATCAAAGTCGGAACCGCCCTTGCCGCCGCCGATGGGCAGACCGGTCAGGCTGTTCTTAAACACCTGCTCAAAGCCCAGGAACTTGATGACGCTGAGGGTTACGCTGGGATGGAACCGCAGGCCGCCCTTGTAAGGGCCGATGGCGCTGTTGAACTGGACCCGGTAGCCGTTGTTGACCTGGACCTGGCCCTTGTCGTCCACCCAGGGGACCCGGAACATGACAACCCGCTCGGGGGTGGTCATGCGCTCCAGCAGCGCGTTCTTCCGGTATGCGTCCTCGTTGCGGTCAATGACCACGCGAAGGGAATCCAGAACCTCGGAAACGGCCTGGATGAATTCCGCCTGCTCCGGATTTTGCTGTTTGACTCTCGCCAAAACCTCGTCTACATAGCTCATGAACAAATGTCCTCCCTACAAAAAGTGTATGTCCCACATTGTAACAGAGTCCCGGAAAAAAAACAAGAGGGAATGAAATTTTTTTGAAAGAAAATTGCAAAAAAATAGGATTGGAGCAGTTTTGTACAAAAACGGCTCAATTCATGCAAGTCATCTTGTTAAATAAATCATAAGACTCGAGGAAGGATATGCTCCCGGATCACGCGGACCAGAGCGTCCAGCTCCTCCGAAGTGGTATCACGGCACAGGGAGATCCGGAAGGAGGCGTCGATCACTTCGGGAGCTGCCTTCATGGCGGTGAGAACATGACTGCGGTGGCCTTTGGCACAGGCGCTGCCTGCGCTGACGCAGACCCCGGCATCCTGAAGCAGGTTGATGGTATTCTGCACCGGTACCCCGGGAATGGAAACAGAGAGGATATGAGGCGCTTCGTGGGCGCCGTTGATCACTATGCCCTCCAGGCAGGACAACTGCTCTGTCAAATGATCGATCATAGCCTTCTCTCGTTTGGCGTCCTCCCGGGCAGTGGAGGAGACTGCCGCGCAGGCGGCGGCAAAACCGAAGATGGCCGGGGTTCCTTCGGTGCCGCTGCGGTAGCCGCCCTCCTGACCGCCGCCCAGGAGCAAGGGAGGGAAGGATTTGAGCCGGGGGCTGATGTACAGGGCGCCGGCTCCCTTGGGGCCGTGGACCTTATGGGAGGAGACGCTGATCAGGTCTGCCCCCAAAGTTCTGGCGGAGAAGGGGATCTTCAGAAAGCCCTGGACCGCGTCGGTGTGGAAGATGGCGTCGGGGCAGAGCCTGCGGGTCAGCTTTGCCATCTGGGCGATGGGCATGACGGAGCCCACCTCGTTGTTGACCATCATAACGGAGACCAGAATGGTATCTGGAGAAAGGGCCTGCTTCAGGCTCTCCAAGGAGATCCGCCCGGCGGCGTCCGGCTGCAGGTAGGTGACGCGGTAGCCCTGGGCCTCCAGCTCCTTCATACAGTTCAGAACCGCGTGGTGCTCGATGGCGGTGGTCACGATGTGCTTGCCCCGCTTGCCCATACGCTTGACCGTGCCGAAGACGGCCCAGTTGTCCGCTTCGGTGCCGCCGGAGGTGAAGAACACCCGGTCCGGCTCCGCGCCCAGGGCGTCGGCCACCCGGCCGCGGGCGGCGCGAAGGGCGTGAGCGGCGTCTATGCCGAAACCGTACAACGCGCTGGGATTGCCCCAGCCCTCTGTCAGCGCCTGGGTCATGGCGGCCACTGCTTCGGCGCAGGGCTTGGTGGTGGCGGAATTGTCTAAATAAATCATAGCTGTATCCTTCATTTCCTTATTTCGCAAGCTCACGGGTGGGACCGCTCCCACCCGTGTTGTTTATTTTCCCACGCAGAACCGCTGAAAGATCCGGGCGGTGATGTCCTCCCGGACGGTGCCGCCGGTGACTTCGCCCATGGCCTCCATGGCCTCCTCCACATCGGTCAGAGCCGCGTCGGGGGTCAGCCCCAATTGCAGCGCCTGCATGGCCCGCAGAAGGGCTTCGTAAGCCCGGCGGCAGGCGTCATACTGGCGGGCGTTTGTCAGGATGGAGCCGTCGCAGGGGGCTTGTCCACGGAACATCTCCTCCACGGTGTCGGCGAGCAGATCCAGGCCTTCGCCGGTTTTGGCACAGATGGGGATCACCGTCGTAAAGGGCAGCTGGTCCGGCGTGACAGCGGTTTCCAGATCGGACTTATTGATCAGGGCAATGGCGTTTTCGTGCTCCAGGCACAGGTCCATAATATCCTGATCCTCCTGGGTCAGAGCCTGGGAACCGTCGCAGACGAACAGCACTAGGTCCGCGTCTTCCGCTGCCGCCTTGGAACGCTGGACGCCCAGGGCCTCCACGGCGTCAGCAGTCTCCCGGATTCCGGCGGTGTCAATGAGCCGCAGCCGGGTGTTCCCCAACATAACGGTCTCCTCCACCGTATCACGGGTGGTTCCGGGGATGTCGGTGACAATGACCCGGTCATAGCCTGCCAGGGCGTTGAGCAAGCTGGACTTGCCCACATTTGGGCGGCCCACAATGGCGGCGGCCACACCCTGACGCAGAATCCGGCCCTGACCGTAAGTCTGCAGAAGGGCGTACAGGGCTTTGGCGTCGGCCCGGAGATTGGCGCTGTAGTTCACCAGACCGAAGTCTTCGATATCTTCATCCGGGTAATCCAGTACGGCGTGGAAATGGCTGCATAGATCTGCCAGATCGTTGTAGACAGGGGCCAGCTTGCGCTCCAGAACCCCGCCCACCTGACCGGCAGCGTTGGCGGCGGAGTCGGCGGTGTCTGCCTCAATCAGGTCGATGACGGCCTCCGCCTGGGTCAGCTTCAGCTTCCCGTTCAAAAAGGACCGCTTTGTGAACTCGCCTCGTTGGGCAGGCTTGCATCCGGCCAGATACAGGGCTTCCAAACCGGCGGCCAGCACGGCGGGAGAGCCGTGGCAGTGAAATTCTACAGTGTCCTCGCCGGTATAGCTGTGGGGACTCCGGGAGACCACGGCCATGCACTGGTCGATGACCCGTCCGTCCTTATCGTGGAGACTGCCCAGTACCAGCTTTCGGTCCGGCGCCTGAGACAGGGGCTTGTGGTTTGCCGTAAAAACCTTCTCGGCAGCGGCGATGCAGCCGTCGCCGGACATGCGCAGGATGCCGATGGCGCTGATCTGGCTGCCCGTGGATACGGCGGCAATGGGATGGGACATGGATATCCTCCTTACAAATCAAATGGCGTCCAGAAAAGCCAGAGGGTCGCCGGGCGTGGCAATGAAGTGCATAAGCATGTAGGCGCACATGATGGCGACGTTCTCCTCCCGCAAAATCCGACGGCATTCCGCCCGGTCCGCGATGACCACCTGGATCTCCTCGCTGGCCTCCTGGTGAATGTTGGTGGGCGTTCCGCTGCAATAGCCGTAAACGGTGCCGCAGCTTTCGTCGGTCATGCCCACAGTGGTGAAGAAGGGGCGGCAACAGCTGCCGCCGTCTCTGACGGTGAAGGTCAGCCCGGTCTCTTCATACATCTCTCGGACGGCGGCCTCCATCATATTCTCACCCGGCTCCACCAGTCCGGCGGGGAACTCGTAGACATATCCGCCTACGGGGAACCGGTACTGGCGGATCAGGACCAATTTATCCCTGTCCGGGCCGTAGACACCGTAGAGGATTACGCCGTCCGGGTCGTTCTTCTGGGACACAGCTTTAAGCTGAGGCACGTCCACAGCCCGGGAGGCCACATAGTACGGACTCACCCGGCCGTCCCGGCGGACGGCTTGAAATTCGTAGAAGTTCAGAAAACGGTTGTCGGTCTTCTTTTCAATATTCCGGATTTGACTCATTCGGATCCCTCCGTGTGGCGAAGATGGGAAGATTGCGGTAATACTATACCATTTCTGTGATAAAAATGCAATATCGGGGCATAATTCCCTGGGGTGAGCATATGACGGATTCGCAGATCCGGAGCCTGTTTGAGGGCGCCGGGGATTTTACAGCCAGAGAACTGAATTGCCGGGGATTTACGCTGTACGCCTATGCCATAGACGGCCTGGTGTCCAGTACCGCCATGTCCGATTACATTCTCAAACCCATATCCGAGAACCTCCGGGGCGAAAGCATGGAGACCCTGTATAAGGCGGCGCTTTATGGGTCGGTGTACAACAATGTGGCAAAGCCCTGTGAAGATCTGAACGCCGCGGCGGAAAAGCTTGTCAACGGCTTCTGCGTGGTGCTCTTTCCGGGTGTTGGAGCCATTGCCTTTGAGGTCCGCACAGGGGTCAGCCGGACGCCCAATTCACCGGAAGTGGAGAACACGGTCAAGGGTCCCAAAGACGCCTTTGTAGAGACCATCCGCATCAATACCAGTCTGATCCGGCGGCACCTGCGGACTCCGGACCTGCGGATCTGGGGCGGGACAGTGGGGCGGCGAAGTCTGACCAATGTGGCGGTGGTCTGGGTGGAGGGGCTGACCAACCCGGCACTGGTGGAGCGGATGAAAGAACGGCTCAAGGGCATCGACGTTGACGGCTTCCTCTCGCCGTCGGCAGTGGAGGAGTACGTGACCGGCTCCCGGGCCACAGCCTTTCCGCTGATGCAGTATACAGAGCGGGCGGACAAGTTCAGTCAGGGACTGCTGGACGGCCGGGTGGGACTGCTGGTAGACGGCCTGCCTCTGGCATATCTGGCGCCTGCAAGTCTGGGGTATCTGATGGACAGTCCAGAGGACCGGAGCCGGGACTATGTGTCCGCCTCCTGTATCCGAATCCTGCGTTATTGCGCGCTTTTGATGAGTCTGCTGCTGCCGGGGTTCTATATTGCTATGACAGGCTTTCATCAGGAAATGATCCCCCTGCCTCTGCTTCGGGCTATGATCGAGAGCAAGCGCAGCGTCCCATTTTCTACGGCTATGGAGGTGCTGGGGCTGCTTGTTGCCTTTGAGCTGCTTCAGGAATCCGGCATCCATCTTCCCCAGGCGGTGGGGCAGTCGGTCTCCACCATTGGCGGTATTGTGGTAGGCACCGCGGCGGTGGAGGCTGGGCTGATTTCTCCGGCGGCGCTGATCGTAGTCAGCGTCGCGGGGGTCTGCGGATTTGTGCTTCCCAACAGGGACCTGGCGGAGGCGATCCGGGTGTGGCGGTTCGGCGTGGCGATCCTGGGGGCTTTGGGCGGACTGTACGGTGTGACAGTGGGTTTTTTGATCCTGGTAGTCCACTTGGCGGGGCTTACCTGTCTGGAAGAGCCCTATCTGGCGCCCTTCAGCGAAGGAACATCCGGGTCGATTCTTCGGAAGCGGCTTGTATTTCAGAACCGCCGGAACCGGCGGCTCCATCCCCTGGATGAGGAGAATCAGAGATCATGAGACAACAGGTCATGAGACATTGGTATCTTCCGGCCGCCCTGGGTATCCTTCTTCTGTCACCCGGCGCTTCCACAGATGTGGTAAAATTGGTTCCGGTGGAATTGGTATATGTATATGAGCAAAACCAAAAGATCTGCCTGGAGACGGATACGGGAGACCTGGGGGTAGGGGAGGATTTGGAAGAAGCGATGGCGGACCTGAGGTCTTCTGCTTCGGGGGAAATCTTCCTGGAAACGGCGGACTTTGCGATTGTGACGGAGCAGACGGCGCATCTGGTGCCTGGCCTTCATGCGTTTCTGCGACCGGCTACCCGGATATGTCTGGGGGTCCGGGCTGACGCGGGGGCGGCAGAATATCTTTCGGCCCATGAGCCGCAGGTGACATTAAAGGATTTACGCACTGGAGAAGCGGATTTGCCGGTGCTGATCCGGACGGAGGGGCGATATCAGCTTGTATCAGAACCAACTTCCTGAGAAACAGCGGGAGATCTGGCTGGCAGCGGCTGTGGCTGCCCCTCTGGCCCAGACGGCCGCGGGATGCAGCTGGCCTGTGGCCGCGCTGCTGGGATGCTTCGGTGTGCTGCTTTCCTGTCTGATTGCGGGGGAAGCGCGGGATAAGTGGACGGAGGCTCTGCGGAGCATCTGGTCCAGCGTGGTCATCTGGGAAATGCTGTACTGGAGCGCGGATTGCTGGCCCGGTCAGTGGGGACGGCATGGGGTCCTGATCCTGCTGGTCCTGGCGGTCTGGGCGGCGGACAGCGGAGCCGAGCGGCCGGCCCGAGCGGGCTGTGTGCTGTTTTGGCCTGTGGCAACTTTGTTCGGCGTTGTCCTGGCTTCGGGCATACCGGAGATTCGCTGGGAGAATTTGCGTCCGGTCTGGTATCTGCCGGATGGCGCGCTGCTGACAGTTATGCTGATACCCATGCTTCACGCCGGCGTCAAGGGAAAAGCCGGGGGAAAGATACCGCTGGGAATGGCGGCTGTGGGGATTCTCTTCTCTGTGGTGACTGTTGGTGTTCTGTCTTACAAGGGAATAGGAGAAAACGCCGCGATCTATGAACTGAGCAGGAGCCTGCGGCTGCTGGGAGTGGGGGAGAGATTGGAAAGCCTGATCGCGGCGGCTTTGACCATAGGTTACTTCTGCACGATGACATATTTATTGAGAGCGTCCGCATATCCCAAAAGGAGAAGGACGGTATGGGTGCAGGCTATGATTCCGGCGGTGTTATATATTGCCAATCTACGGCTGAATAGTTGGTATGTGGCGACCGGAAGTTTGGTATTTTGGGTCTTGATCCCAGGGATCAGCGGTTTGCTTAATGAAAAAAGAAAAGTGAAGAAATCGGAAAATAATACTTGACAAATGAAGGGTCCAGAGCTTATAATGTATAAGCTGTCCGCGAGGGCGGCGCGAAAGTTACCGAATGAAGCAAAAAACTTGCGGAAATGTGAAAAAAGCTCTTGACA
>CALXFT010000082.1 GCA_944387635.1 uncultured Oscillospiraceae bacterium
CTCCCCTGGCCGCGTTCTTTGCTGGCATTTCTGTGCGGAACAAGAAAGGAAGGCCCCCGGCAGGGGTCGGGGAGCACCCGGTTCTATCTGAGCACCCGAGAAAAACGTACTGCGGTATCGACCTCTCAGTCAAAAATCAAAGATTTTTGCCAGCTCTCCTGGAAGGAGAGCCAAGGGTCTGGCTGTGATCGAAATACTATGCGTTTATCTGACGCTTTCCGAAACGCCTTACCGTGTCAATTCGATAAACATAAAGAATACAATAAAAATCCGAGCGCGTCACAAAGCGTTTTACTTTGCGGCGCACTCGGTGATTTTTATTGCTTGGGCTTGCACACATCCACCCAGTCTGAGTATCCGGAATAGGTCTCCAGTTCCCCGATGGTCAGCCGCATGACCCCATTGCTGCTGCCCGCGGCGGGAAAGATGGTGTCGAACCGGCGCAGGGATTCGTCCAGATAGACCTGGACCCCGGGGTTCACCGCAAAGGGACAGACGCCGCCTACGGCGTGGCCCACCAGCTCCGACGCCTCCTGGGGCGTGAGCATCTTGGCCTTCACGCCGAAACGGTGCCGGTACTTGGCGTTATCCACCTTCTGATCCCCCGCCGTCACCACCAAAATGGGCGTTTCGTTCACTCGAAAAGACAGGGTCTTGGCGATTCGGCAGGGTTCACAGTGCAGGGCTTGGGCAGCCAGCTCTACAGTGGCGCTGGACTCCGGCAGCTCCAGCACCCGGTCTTCCATACCGTATTGCCGAAAATAAGCTCTCACTCGCTCTATGGACATGGCAAACACCTCTTTCTCCAGGGAATCTTATGAATCAATCGTCTGCGGCTGAATGCCGGATCGAAAACCCCATCTATGCAGTTCAAGAAAATGGGAAATACATACAGGCTTCCGACCCTTTTTGAACTTTCGGCTGGGCCAAAATCTCTCGGCACCCGCTCTTGCCGATTTTATCAGAGCTTCCCCGGGTTTCGTCTTATCGTAGCACAGTTTCCGCCAATTTCCACCTTTTCCGGCAAATCTTAAGAAATTCTTAAGGCATTCGGTCACCACCGGCTCTTGCGGTGTCCTCTGACACAGATCGCCAGACCAATGCTGGAGAGCACCATGCCCACAGCGCCCAGAATGGGCGCCGGATGCTGGCCGGTCTTAGGCGATTCCACCAGGACCCGGACCGGCTCCGGACTGGCGTGGATGTACCACTGTCCCTCAAGGGGTACCGGCATGAGAAACGGACGAATCACCGACGCTCCCGCCTCCGCCTCGGTCTGCACCAGCAGGTACAGGCCGCGGGTCAGGTAGGGAAACTCTGCCGTGCTCCCCGCCTCCAGGTCCCAGACGGTCCCCTCCGTCCCGGAGGTCATATCCGCCAGGAGCCGGGCCAGGTGGACCGACAGGGCGTCCTCCTGCCGCACCAGGCCGCCGCCGAAGGCTTCGGTGATCCGGTAGCCGTCCTCCGTTTCGCTGCCCACATAGTAAAGCGTCAGTACGCCGCCTCCTGCCCCCTCCGCCGTACCGGCCTGGGGCATGGTGACCAGAATCCCTCCGGTCTCCTCCTGAGCTTTTCCCGGCAGGCACAGGGCCGGCAGCAGCGCCAGCGCCCACAGCGCCCTTTTCCATTTTCCGCGCATCCGCATCTTCCCCTTTCGTAAGACTGATCTACAGTATACACGTCTTCGAAAAAAGAAGGTGTCGAAGCCACCCTTCCCGAAAATATTCGCGCAAAAAACCGGACCGTCCGCGGACAGTCCGGTTTCCCTGGTTTATCTGGTTTCCTCGGATTTGACCTTCATCACCGTGCGCTGATAGGTGGCGATGCCCAGAGCCAGCACGTCCATGGCCCGCTCCAGATCCTGCTGCTTGAGCACATAGGCGATCCGGACCTCGTTGATGCCCTTGCCGGGGGTCTCGTAGAAGGGCGCCCCAGGGGCGAACATCACCGTGTCGCCCCGGTCGGAGAAGTGCTCCAGGAGCCAGTACTGGAACTTGTCCGCGTCATCCACGGGCAGGCTGGCCATGACGTAAAACGCGCCCATGGGCTCCTCCACCACCACGCCGGGGATCTGGCGGAGCTTGCGGATCACCGTATCCCGACGGCGGCGGTACTCCTCCTTGCTCTGGCGGTAGAATTCCGGGTCCACGGAATACAGGGCGGCCGCGCCCACCTGGTCAATGGTGGCCACAGACAGACGGGACTGGCAAAACTTCAGCAGCGCCTGCTGCAGCTCCTTGTTCCGGGTGACCACACAGCCCACCCGGGCGCCGCAGGCGGAGAACCGCTTGGACACGGAGTCGATGATGATCAGGTTGTCGTCAATGTCCCGGAAATGGGCCATGGTTGGCACGCCGAACTTGTCATCATAGCAGAACTCCCGGTAGACCTCGTCGCAGATCAGGAACAGGTCGTGCTCCTTGGCGATGTCCGCGATCATCCGCATCTCCCGCTCATCCAGGACCACGCCGGTGGGATTGCCGGGGTTGGTGATGAGGATGGCCCGGGTGTTTTTGGTGATCAGACTCTCAATCCGCTCCCGCTCGGCGTAGCGGTAGCCCTCCCAGGGATTGGTGGGCAAGGCCCGGATCACGCCGCCGGCGGCGTGGACAAAGGTGGTGTAGTTGGGATAGTAGGGCTCAGGGATAATGACCTCCGTATAGGGGTCCAGAATGCTCAGACAGGTCAGCAGCAGGGCCTCGCTGCCGCCGGTGGTGATGAGCACATCGCTGTCCTCCAGCTCCACCCCCAGACCATGGTAGTAGCGGCGGATGGCGTCGATGAGGACGGGCATGCCGGGAGACTCGGCATATTCCAGGGTCTTTTCATCAAAGGCCCGCACGGCGTCATAGTAACGCTTCGGCGTCGCGATATCCGGCTGGCCGATGTTCAAATGAAAAATGCGGTTGCCCCGCTTCTGGGCCGCCAGAGCGGAAGGGTGGAACTTGCGCATGGGAGAGGGTTCACAGCGGTTTGCGTTGATGGAAATCTGCATAATTACCTCCTCCGGCAGCCGGACTGCCGTTTTCTGTGTATTCTATGGTAAGGCGGGCAGCCTCGGGAGCCAGCACCGCCAGAGCGATCAGATTGGGTATGACCATCATTCCGTTCAGAACATCAGAGATCTGCCACAGATCGGCCGTGTCCAGCACAGCGCCCAGGAGCACAGCGGCGGTCTGGGCCAGGGCAAAGACCCGCCACCCCCGGCTGCCCATCAGATACTGGGCGCACCGGCCGCCGTAGAATCCCCAGCCCAGAACCGTGGCAATGGCAAAACAGCACAGGGCCAGCGTCAGAACCACAGCCGCCCCGTCCCCGTACAGGGCCGCGAAGGCCGCCGCGGTCAGCTCCCCACCGGCGTCATGGCCGTATGGAATAGGCACGCCGCTGACCAGAATCACCAGGGCTGTCAGGGTGCAGATCACCACGGTGTCCAAAAACACCTCCACAATGCCCATAAGCCCCTGCTCCACCGGGTGGGAGACCTGGGCGGCGCCGTGGGCAATGGAAGCGGTACCCATGCCCGCCTCGTTGGTGAACACCCCCCGGCTGCATCCCACCCGCAGGGCGGTGAAGGCGGAGCCCAGTACGCCGCCGGTGACGGCCCGGGGCGAAACAGCCCCTTCCAGAATCGCCAGAAACGCGCCGGGAACGGCCCGAATCCGCAGGATCAGCACCCCGGCGCACATGAGCATGTAAAACCCGGACACCAAGGGCACCAGCCGTTCCGCCGCGGCGCCGATCCGTCCGGCCCCTCCGAAGAGCAGACTCCCCACCACAGCGGCCAGGACCAGGCCCAGAAACAGCTCCCCATACCGGGAGGGCGTGCCTCCAAACCGGCACAGCACGTCGTTGACGCCGGTGACCACCGCATTGATCTGCACCGTGTTCCCCACGCCGAAGGAGGCCGCCACACACAGCAGGCTGTAAACCCGGGCCAGCCAGGTCCAGTTCTTCCCCATGCCGCCGGTGATGACGTACATCGGACCCGCCCCGCAGCCGTCCTTGGTCCGGACCCGGTAACGGACCGCCAGGGTCGCCTCGGCATACTTGGTGGCCATGCCCACGAATCCGCAGATCCACATCCAGAAGATGGCGCCAGGGCCGCCGAGACAGATGGCCCCCGCCACGCCCACCAGATTGCCCGTACCCACCGTAGCGGCCAGGGCGGTACACAGGGCCCGGAAGGAGGACGTGCCTCCGCGAAGCTTTCCGAAGAAGGTCCCCAGGGCCTTCGGAAACAGCCGCAGCTGGGGAAATCGAAGCAGAATGCTTAAGTACAGTCCCACGCCCAGGATCAGAACCAGGGCGGGCGCCCCCCACAGGAGGGCGTTCAGCGCGGTTATAAATTCGGTCATGTGCTCCTCCTAGCATACCACTTTCTCACAGAATACGCAAGAAAAACTTTTCTTTTGCCAAAAACCAGGAAAAAGGCAGCTCCGGAATTCCGGAACCGCCTTCTTTTGTCCGCGTATTACGATTTCGCCCTTATGTTTCAGAGGAACCTTTTCATTCCCAGGTCCCCCAAACCTCCGGGCAATAGCCCACCGTGGCCTGCTTTCCATTGCGCACCACAGGAGACTTCATCAGGGACGGGGTCTCGTAGACCTTGTCCTCCTTGGCTCTTTTGTCATCCATGTACTTCATCAGGGTGATCTCCGGGGACTTTCCATTCCAATCAATGAGGTTGTCAATGCCGCCCACCGCCCGCAGGACGCTGTCAAACTCCTTGGCGGACAGGCCGTACCGGTCCAGGTCCACGAACTGAAATTTGATCCGGCGCTCTTTGAAATACCGCTGGGCCTTCTTGGTGTCAAAGCACTTGGCCCGTCCAAAGATCTGTATGTTCAATAGAATACCTCCATCAGTGTCAGCCCCTGGGCAGGGGCCAGAAAGCCCGCCTGGGCCCGTTTTCCGCCAAAGAGCTGAGCCAGGCTCTCCGGGCTCCTCTGTCCCCGGCCCACCTCCACCAGGGTGCCGGTGAGGATTCGGACCATGCCGTGCAGGAAACCGTTGCCGGTGAAGCGCAGCCGCACCTCATCCCCCTGGCGGCAGATGTCGACGGCGCGCAGGCAGCGGACCGTGGACTTTTTCATTTTCGGATTGGAGCAGAAGGCGGAAAAGTCGTGACTCCCCAGCAGGAGCTGCGCTCCCATCTCCATGGCATGCAAATCCAGCGCCTCCGGCATCACCGCCACATACCGCCGCTGAAAGACGCAGGGCGCGTCGCTGTTCCAGATCCGGTACAGGTAGGTCTTCTCCTTTGCGTTCAGCCGGGCGTGGAACCGGGGCGAAGCCTCCTTGCACGAATATATGCCGATGTCCTCGGGAAGATACCGGCGAAGCTTCTCCAGGATCTGCCCGCAGTCCATATCGCTTTCGCAGTGGAAGCTCGCCACCTGCCCCAGCGCATGGACCCCGGCGTCGGTGCGGCCGCTGCCGCTGATCCGGATCGGCTCGTCCAGAATCCGGCTCAGAGCCGTCTCCAGCTTCCCCTGGATGGTGTCCTCCCGCCCTGGAAGCCGCTGCCAGCCTCGGTACCGGGTGCCGTCGTAGCAGATGTCAAGCCGCAGATTCCGCATAATTCTCCCATTCCTCTCTGGCTTCCCGCTCTGTGTCCGCGGAAAACAGAAAATTCCCCTTCATATCGTATACCTGAACATGTCCGCCCACATAGCGCATCTGATACATGGCTCACAGCCCCTTCCTTTGGTTTGTGACCATAGTATATCAGATATTCGGTACGATAAAACGGACTAATTGATTGTTTCTCCCACTTTTTTTGTGAAAATCCCCTTCTCCTCCAGCCAGCGAAGAAGATCTCCCAGAACCTCCTGCCAGATCCGCTCATTCAGCAGCTCATGCCGGCACTGGGGGTAAAGCCTGACGTCCAGGCGTTCCATCCCGGCCTTGCGGAAGGCGGCGGCGGTTTTCCGGACGCCTCTGCCGTAGTCGCCCACCGGGTCCTCCGCCCCGGACAGGAACAGCACCGGCAGATCCTTTTTCATGGCGCCCAGATTCCGGGGCTTCTGAATAAAGGCGATGCCCTCCAGCATGTCCCGGATCAGGCCCGTGGAGGCCATAAAGCCGCAGCGGGGATCGGCCACGTAGTCCGCCACCCGCTCCTCATCCCGGCTGAGCCAGTCGCAGCCGGTCTTCGGGGAGGGGATCTTCCGATTATACCCGCCGAAAACCAATTTGTCCAGTGCCGGGTCCGGATTTTGTTCCCCGGCCCTTTTGCAGAATCCCTTGGCCAGGGGCCGGGCCGCCGCCAAAAGGGCGGGACTCTGCCAGCCGGTCCCCGAAAGGACCGCGGCGGCAATGCCGCTGTCCGGGTGCCGGCACAGTATGGTCCTTGCCATGAACGAGCCCATAGAGTGACCAAAGAGCACATAGGGAAGCTCCGGGAACTCCCGGCGGGTATCCGCCAGGAGCCGGTACGTGTCCTCCACGGCGGTGAACCAGCCCCCGTGGAAAAAGCCCTGGGTGCTGCCCCCGTCTATGGATCTGCCGTGGCCCATGTAGTCCTCCGCCACCACCAGAAATCCCTGCCGGGTCATTGCCGAAGCGAAGCGGTCATACCGTTCCACGTGCTCGGCAATGCCGTGAAGGATCTGAAGGACGCCCCGGGGCGCGCCCTGGGGACGCCAGCAGCGGACCCGGAGCTTTCCCGCGCCCAAGGAGTCATACCAGCGGTCTTCGGTCACGGTCTCACCCCGTCACTTCGTATCCGGCGTCGGTGACGGCCTTCTTCAGAGCCTCCACGTCGGCGTCTCCGGTGACGGTGACGGTCTTGGCTTCCAGGTCCACCTGGGCGTCGGAGACGCCGGGAACGGCCTTACACGCCTTCTCCACCATGGCCTTGCAGTGATTGCACATCATTCCTTCTACAGTCAATACGGTTTGCATAAGTTTTTCCTCCTTTACGGGCGTCTGCTCCTGGACCGGGCAGCCGCATGTTACGGTTTCGGATTTTACGGTTTCCCTGACCGGGGGCTGTGCTTTGGGGGCCTCCGGAATGGCCTTGGGCCGGAACATCCGCAGGCGCAGGGCGTTGGTCACCACGAACAGGCTGCTCAGGCTCATGGCCGCGGCGCCCAGCATGGGACTCAGCTGCAAGCCGAAGGCGTTGTACAGAGCGCCGGCGGCCACCGGAATCCCCAGGGTGTTGTAGAAAAAGGCCCAGAACAGGTTGCCCCGGATGTTTCGGATGGTGGCCCGGCTCAGCTCCACGGCGCCGCTGACGGCGGCCAGAGAGTTGCCCATAAGCACCACGTCCGCCGACTCCATGGCGATGTCCGTTCCGGCGCCCAGAGCCATGCCCACATCGGCAGTCACCAGAGCCGGGGCGTCGTTGATGCCGTCGCCCACCATGAGAACCCGGCGGCCCTCCTGGCGCAGCTTCCGGACCGCCTCCGCCTTGTCTGTGGGCAGCACGTCGGAGATCACCTTCCGGACTCCGGCCTGACCGGCAATGGCCTGGGCCGTGGCGGCGTTGTCGCCGGTGAGCATCACCACCTCCAGGCCCAGGGACTCCATGGCCGCAACGGCGGCGGCGGAGTCGGGCTTGAGCACGTCCGCGGCGGCAATGGCGCCCAGGTAGGTCTGGTTCTCGTCGGCAAAGTACAGCGGGGTCTTCCCCTGGGCCGCCAGCTCCGGCAAGGCCGGGACCCGGACCCTCAGTTCCTCCATGAGCCGGGCGTTGCCGCCGTAGCAGCGCAGGCCCCGAACCGTTCCGGCCACGCCCCGGCCGGGCAGCGTCTCAAAGTCCGCTGCCTCCGGGAAGGCCGCGTCCCCCACGCGCTCCAGAATGGCCCGGGCGAAGGGGTGCTCCGACTTCCGCTCCAGGGCAGCGGCGACCTGCATCAGTTCCCCTTCGGAAGCGCTTCCCGGCAGGATGTCCGTGACCTGGGGCTTACCGGTGGTCAAGGTGCCGGTCTTGTCCAGAACCACGGTGTCCACATGGTGCAGGTTCTCCAGGGCCTCGGCATTCTTGAACAGGACGCCCATCTGGGCACCCCTTCCGGTACCCACCATAATGGCCACGGGGGTAGCCAGGCCTAAGGCGCAGGGGCAGGAGATGACCAGTACGGAGATGGCGCAGTTCAGGGAAAACTCCAGGCTCTGGCCCGCCAGCATCCAGGCAAGGAAGGTCACAGCCGCAATGGTCATGACCACCGGCACGAAGACTCCGGCGATCTTGTCCGCCAGCCGGGCAATGGGCGCCTTGGAGCCGCCGGCCTCCTCC
>CALXFT010000083.1 GCA_944387635.1 uncultured Oscillospiraceae bacterium
GAGCTGTTCTGCCTTTTTCTGTGGGTATTCGACGCTATAGGGGGGGCTTTGTCTATTTTTTGAATTTGCTCATTTAGAGTAAAATTAAAGATTTTAATCAAGAAATAGTATGAATACCATAGTCGGGGCTCCATCCGGAGCCCCGTGTTTTATCCTGTCAAGGTGCTTGTGGTTGGGCGTTTACCTTCGGGGACTGTTTTTCAAAAGACAACCGGCTGAAGCTGGTATCCGGCCAGAGCTGCTTCCATGGCCTTGGGAATCCGCGCAAAATCCGCCACCATGCTGGATGGTTTTCCCATGGGATCATCCTGCCGGAAGGGAACGAAGTAGAAGTGCTTTCTGGCCAGGAGCTTTCCGATGTTCTCAGCCGCCCCGCCCAGGGCGTCATTGGTTGATACGGCGATCAAAACCGGACGGCCGTTGCGCAGATGACTTTTTGCAGCCATAGTTACCGGCGTGTCCGCAATGGCGTGGGCCAGTTTCGCCAGGGTATTCCCGGTGCAGGGCGCAATGATCAGGATATCCAGCAGCTTTTTCGGACCGATGGGCTCCACCTGCCCGATGGTGCACAGCGGTTCCGTACCGCAGATTTCTCTTGCCCGGGTTATGTGATCCTTGGCCAGACCGAACCGGCTGTCTATTGTGCAGGCGGCCTGGGAAAAAATCGGCGTCACCGTATGATTTTGGCGCAGGGCCTCCATTACGGGGAATACTTTGTTATATGTACAGAAAGAGCCGCACATGGCAAAACCAACATTCATGTTCCTTCCTCCCCGGCAAGCCTGAAAAATGTCCCGGCGATCAGCTTCCCAGATGACTCCGGCGCGTAGACGCCCGGCAGTCCTTTGGCCTGAATCACATCCCGGCCCTGGAGGCCCGGTTTGGATGCCAGCTCGATCTTAACGCAGTCCGGGAAGGCGGACAGATCCGCGGCGGATAAGATGGGATAAGGCGCCGTGTTGAATAAAAGACGATAGTTCGGCAGTAGCGTTTTCAGCGCTTCGGTGTCGGCCGGGATATACCCCAGGGCCAGCAGCATTGCCCGGTCTGAAGCTTTCCTGGCCGCCACGGTGACGTTTGCCCCCAGGGCTTTCAGAAGCCTTCCCAGGCACTTTCCAATACGTCCCCAGCCAATGACCAGTACCGGACAGCCGGCCAGGGTCATGGGCATGTGGGGCGCGGCGACCCGCAGAGCGCACTCGGCGGTGATGGCCGCGTTTCGTGCCAGATACTCCGGGTCCTGAAGCAGATCCATGGTTTTGTACCCGTCCAGAGCGGAATGCCCCAGATTGCCTCCCACCACGGTGATCTCAGGAGGCAGCATGGACAGCAGCGGTTCCAGGGGCTGGCCGCTTCTGAGCATTCCGTCCGAACGGAAGCTGGGTACATCCAGAAGCAAATGGGTCACTTCCGGACTGGGATGGTCGATCATCGCCATGCCCGCGTCCTCCAATGACGCGGCGCAGTGGCGGAAGGCCGGCGTGCTGCCCGCGCAGTAGATCAGCATCGATTCCAATTCCATCACTCCTTCAGGCCAGAATATGCCGGAAGGCGTGTAGTTGTGCTTGATTTTTTTTCGTCTTTTTGTATAATGAATAACAAATGCAAGGGGTGACGGCAATGCAAAGACTAGGTTTTATACACGATATGCTGGATGTGAAGATACTGATCCTGTTTGTTATGTCCCGGGTCAATTACCCGGTGACCCAGCAGCAGCTTTATGAACTGTGCTACCAGGATGACTCTCTGAGCTATTTTGACATTTGCACCGCCATTCCGGAAATGGTCTCCTCAGGCCATTTGAAGGAAGTGGAAAACGACTGCTATGAGATCACGGAAAAGGGGAAGGAAGACGGCTCCATGACGGAGGATTCCATCGCCTATACAGTAAAGATTCGGGCGGAGAACGCGGTGACCCGGTTCAATCGCCAGGTTCGACGCGGAAGCTATATCAAGACCCAGGTGGTCCAGAGAGAGAGCGGGGACTACTCCGTAATCATGTCCCTGGACGACGCGATGGGGAACCTGATGACCCTGGAACTGATGGCGCCCAATCAGCGGCAGGCTATGCGGCTGAGTAAGCTCTTTGAAAAGAAGGCCGAAACGGTCTACAATCTGACCATGACGGAGCTGCTCAGTGACGAGGAAGAAGTGGATTAAACAGGCAAGGACCGGGAGAACGGATGGTTTCCCGGTCCTTGTTTTATCATGGGCGGATACCCTTCATGCTCCGGCCCGGAGCCGCCGCGGTCTCACGGATGTCCGCGCCGGCAGCCTCGGCCAATGGTTCGGCGATTATGTGCACTGCAATATAAGCCAGGAAGCGTCGAAATTTTTCGCGGCAAGATCATCCTCGGGAATCCAAAGGTAAAGCCTGCCGCAGTCTCCCCACATCATGCCCAGCTCCTCGTTGCTTTCTACCTGCAGCAGAAGGCTCCACCGGCTGGCTCTCTCGTCCAGGTCCTCGCCGGGGTCTGTCCGGCGGCTTCTGGAATTGCCCCGGTTCAGTCTGCCGGTCACCATCTCGCACTCCGGTTCCATTGCGCTCTGGATGATGTCGGCGTGTCCCAGCAGCTTATTGCCTCCGGCCTCCGTAAGTTCGTCCAGCATTTCAATGTAGGCATCCACCTCGTCCTCAGACAGATCGATAGCCTCTCCCGCGGGGCTGTCCAGGTCGGGAAGATCCAGAGCCTCCTCAAACCGGATTTTTGCGGAGGTGAAGACACTTCCGTCCCGCTCCAAGTCCTCCGGCGCTTCCTTACGCGCCAGGTTGGACAGTTCGCCGTCGTAGTAGTAAAGGACCTTTCCATCCGCGTCCTCTGGATCGAAGCCCCAGGGCATCCCATCCATGGAGCAGTCGTAGAAGAAGTAGAGAATGCCCCGGTCAGGAAGCTTTCCCTCCGCGCTGCAGGCCTGAACTTCCGCGAAGTTGATTTGGCAAACAAAGCTCAGACAGACGCCTGTGGAATCCCGACGAAACCAGTCCACGTCCCTGGGCAGGTCGGGAAGGCCGCCCATTTTGGACACGCCCACAGGAAGGTCCCCGTCCTCCTGGGAGGCCAATTCCATGCGGATAGAGCGTTTGAGCTGAGAAAGGATCTGCTCGCTTCGCGCCTGCAGGCCGTAATCGGCCAAAAGCGCTTGCGCATCATTGGGTGTTTTCAGAATTTTTCCGTCTTTTTTGAAACAGGGATGGGTACCGTCCAGGATCGACCGGACCAGTTGTACCGTTCTGTTTTTGTATTCCGGGCTGGTTTTTCCGGCCTCCTCCGCCAAGGCCAGTGCCTGGCGCGCGTCTCCCGACGCCGCGTGGAGCATCGCTTCCACGACGATTCTTTCCGTGGATTCAGTGAGGGCCTCTCTGGATTTTTTCAGCATTTCCGCGGCCGGATCATACCGGTGTGCCAGGACCAGACAGGCGGCATAATGCGTATAGGCCGAGGCAAGAATTTCGGGATCTTGACTGCCTGACGTGTCTTTTTCCAAGCATCGGATCGCTTCCTGATATGCCTGCGCCGCGCGTTCCAGGTTACTCGTTTTATGGGCATATCTGGCCGCTTTTAAATAGGGAAGATAGTATCCGTTGTTGTGCTCTGTAAATTCCAAATAAAACCGGACCGCTTCGTCCATATCTCCCGCTGCTTCGTGGGCCAGTCCTTTAAAAAACAGCAATGCTTCCGAGTCCGCGTCGGTTTTGCAGGCGTCCTCCAATTTTTCCAAAAGGGAATATTCGCCTGTTATATCCCGGCGGCTGATTTTGTTCAGGGCGTTGACCAAATGTACCCGGGCAGAAGCGTTGTTGGCAAACGCCGGTTCAAAAACAGGACCGAAGGCCTTCCGGTGCGCTTGGAGAGATTGCTGAAAAGCGGAACTTTCCAACGCCTTTTTTGCCATGCGATCCCCGATTTTTTCGAACATGATGGAACCTCCTTCGCAGTATCCTCAGATTCATGGCAGACCTGCCGTCTGTCATCAAGGCGACAACCGTGAGCTTGCCTCACAAGGCAGCTTTTCGGCGCGCGGCTTCATGCGTTCATTATAACATAAGAGAACGCGTCTTGCTATAAAAATGTCTGCCGAATAAGCCGCTTTGCGGCTTATTCAGCCACCGTCAGGTGCGTAGTTCCATAAAATCGGCAGGATGCAATAGTATAAAATGGTTTGGCGTACTTGAAGAAAGCTGAACGCGCGGTTTCTTTGTGAAACCGCGCGTTCAGGGAAGCTTTGATTAAGCCTTGATGAAAATGAAAGTCATTAAAAAAGTTTGAATTTTACCGTTGTTTTAGAGACCTTCATGGTAAATCCTTAATCCGAATCGATTAAAAATTTTGAAAGAGAATCCGTATTCGAAATGCCGTTAGCGAAGTGACATTGGGCGCTGTATGGGTTTTTCCTGTATGGGGCAAATGTTACTCTTGATAAACTGTGAAAAACCGTCTATAATAGTATCTGCTGAAGAAACCCCGCCGAAGCCGGCCTTCCGTGAAGCGGATGGCCCGTGCGGTCTGTGCGCAGCACCAGATTTATATTTTGCGGTTAATTTGCGGAGGACGATCCATGTTTATCAAAAATTGGAAAAAAGAAATCTTCACCATACCGAATTTGCTCAGTTTATTTCGTCTTCTGCTGCTGCCGGTATACGCGTACATCTATTTGAATGCCCAGGAGGACTATCAGTTTCTGATTGCCGGAACCATCATGGCGCTGTCCTGCATCACGGATCTGATCGACGGAAAAATCGCCAGACGCTACAATATGATATCCAACCTTGGCAAGATCCTGGACCCCCTGGCGGATAAGATTACACAGTTCACCTTGATCCTGTGCCTTTCTTTAAAGTATTCCGTTCTGATCCCGGTTCTTGCCCTGCTTCTGGTAAAGGATGTTTTTCAGCTGGTCCTTGGCCTGATCAACCTGCGCAAGGGCAAAATGCTCCCCGGGGCTCTGATGGCCGGCAAGGTCTGCACCACAGTATTGTTTGTCAGTCTGATTGCCTTGGTGCTGTTTCCGAATATGGACCCCGGAGTGGTGAATGTCATTGCCGGGGTTGACGCGATTTTTCTTGTCATTTCCTTTGCAAGCTATATTCAGGCATATTTCGGCAAGAACACAAAAGTCCAGGATATTGAAACCGACTGAAGCAGCGGCGCGTCGGGGGCAGGATTTCCATGCCCTCCCGCACCGCTTTTCCGCGCTCCGGAATTCGGCAGTGAGGCCCCTCCGTGTGGGCCGCCCTCTTTCCCTGAAGCTTGCCGCTGGAGACTGCCCATCCCCACACCCGCCTGGCGCGGCGATCATTTTAAAAAACTTCGGGCAGCGGCTCCGTTGAGCCGCTGCCCTACCTCTGATTTTTCTCTGCAGGAAGCAGCGTGTCACAGGTCCGCCGTCGGCTTATCCGCAGATATTTCCACGGCATCGGCTTTCCTCATTGCTTCCGTTCTGTATTTTAAGTATACCAGATATCGGCGGCATTTGGTGAAGAATCCTTGAACATTTGGAAAATAATCCGATACGCCGTAACTGGCCTGCATGGGCGCCGCCTTTACCACGGATAGAGATTGCTTACAAGCAAAAGCAGCGGCAGCGTGAGAGTGAAAATGCTGATGGCCCAGGGGTACATGGCTTTCCTTGAGAAGAACATCATCAGCAAGCAGCCCAGAGTCAATCCCAGCGGACCGATCACCGCGAGCTCCCGGCTGATCGTAATGGCGAACTCGCCGGTGGTTTGAAGATCGAGCCCCACCTGCTGGGGCAGATGTTCCATATTATACGCGGCCAGCTTCAGGGCAAAATACACCACCGGAGCTGCCATCACGAATTTACGCAGACGGAAAATCCAGACGCAGATCAAATTGATAGTGGAATTGACTTTGAATAGGATCGTCTTCGCTTTCTCAACCCCGGACGGTTCCGACGCGGAAACCGATTTGGGCTGAGACTGGCTGAAAATACCGGACTTTTTCATGGTTTACCTCCGGAAACGGATTTTGTAACATGATACCACATTTATTCTGAAGTTGCAAGTCATTGGCTCAGAGCGCCGAAGATTTCAAAAAATATTAATAGTCCGTTTGTTTGGATCATTCTTGTTCTGCAGCGCGCCCGTCCACTAAAGAGGTCTCTATATTATAATAATTAAGAACAGGATTGGCAGACCCTATACTAGGTCCCATTCCCGAAGGATCCGGCAGTCCAGGATCTTTCCGTCTTGCACCTGCATGAGTCCCACGCTGCCTCCAAAGTACCCGCAGCTTCCGGGGTTCAGGATCCAAAGGCCGTCTTCACACCGGCAATCGGGCTGGTGGGTATGGCCATACAGGACCGCTGCCGCGCCGCTGGCCCTGGCATCCCGAAGCAGAAGCGTAAGGCCGGTCTTGACACGGTGCCGGTGTCCATGGGTCAAATAGAGCTCGACTCCGCAAATCCGCTGGATCAGGATCTCGGGCTGTCCCGGCGGACAGCGGTACCGGTCACAGTTTCCGGGGACCTGGTACATCGGGATACTGGGATTCTCCTCTGCCACGGCCTGACCGTCATCAAAATAATCTCCCAGATGAATGATGGCGTCCGGCCGGACGAATTCGATGCACCGGCGCATAAAGCTCAGGCAGGAATGGGAATCGGACAGAATAAGAATGTTCATAAAGCTTGCTTCCTCAACAGTTTATGCAAAATGCGACAAAATCATACGTGTTGCCCCAAATTCAGTCCCAGTCACTTTCCGGCTCGTCTATGGTCACTTCCCGGAAAAATTTCCTCTTTTCCGAAGGCGTGCATCCATAGATCTCCCGGAAATACTGGTTCAGCATTTTGGGATCTCGGAACCCGTGCCGCTCCGCGATTTCGCTGATGGGATCATCTGTATTTTCCAGATCCCTGCAGAAGGCAGTGGTGCGGACCTGATAGACATACTGCAAATAACTGACCCCCATATTTTTTTTGAACAGGCGGCAGAAATATTCTTTATTCAATCCAATGGCGTCTGCCGCCTCCTCAAGGGGCAGATCCTCAGAATGGTGCAGTTGAATATACTCCAGGATCGGCTCCAGCCGCTGCATGTCGCTGCGCTGGAGCTTTACATCTTCTACGGGCATGGGTTGCGAGAAATGTTTGACCAGCAGCGCGGTCATGGCAAAAAGGCGGGCCTGCCGGTCCAGCTTATATGCCAGGCCTTCCTCATGGGTCAGGCGCAGGATCTCAGTCAAGTGTACCCGCAGCTGTTCATAGGCCATTGCCTTGGTCTGATCCTCCGGATCGAAGGCCAGAGAAAAGCGCAGCTGGTCAAAATTCGGCACATACTTACACATTTCGCTGGGCAGAATGTGGACGCATAAATAGATCGCGTTCCGGCTGCATTTGGTGGCGTGCATTTCATGGGAATTGATAATATAGATCATCCCAGGCTTCGCCTGAAGGGAGGAGTTTTCAAAATTGCAATTTACCCGTCCTTTTACAAACAGCAGCAGTTCGACCGCTTTGTGCCAGTGAGGGGGCGTATAGGCGCTGAGATTGGTTTCATATTTGACTCCGAATCCTGTCTCGTCCAAATCAGTCAGGATCTTATGTTGGTAATTTTGCATACAAACTCCCCTTTTTTCGAACATTTTTGGTTCACAGCTCGTTCACAAAGTCAATATCTTCCATACGCAAGTCAATTATCCTACTTTCCGGAAGCCTGATGGGGTGCTATAATTTGGGTACTTCAAAGGCAAGCGGCGAACGCGGCTATGCAACTTGAAGGCATGTTCCTTTCAAAAGTGATTTGGAACATGTGAATTGTATTGTTATGAACCCACTTGAGCAACGCAAACCGAAAGCAGCCGGCCCGGTGCCAGCTTGCGTTTCCGGTCTGCATGACAGGAGGTATTTATTATGAAGAAGACTACCAAGGAAAATCTGATTCGCTGCATGGACTATTTCAGCAATACCGTTGATTACAGAAGCTATCTGTAATCCGCTGGACGAAACGATCGTTCGGGCCTGGAAAGAACCGAATGATCCGGCTGCCAAAAGGAGGTATTTCTTATGAAGAAGACGACCAAAGAAAATCTGATTCGCTGCATGGATTATTTCAGCAATACCGTTGATTACAGAAGCTATCTGTAATCCGCTGGACGAAACGATCGTTCGGGCCTGGAAAGAAC
>CALXFT010000084.1 GCA_944387635.1 uncultured Oscillospiraceae bacterium
TGGCAGCAGGCCGCTGCCATGCTGGAGGCGGGCGAAATCTCCAAAGAGGATTACGACAAGTGGCGCTACCACTACCCCGAATTTGATTCCTCATCGCATTGGGTAAAAGTTGCCCCACAGAGTAAGTAATCTTTCAAATAAATGTGTTTAGGTGATTTGAATGGAGATGCAAAAAAGAATAGATTTACAAGACGCTGCGCTTCAACAGCTTAAAAACGTTTTCACAGAAGCATTATCAGCATCTCGTGCAAATGAAGGAGTTAATGCTTCATGGGCCTTTGATAGTTTATTGCAAACCCGTTTTATTTCTATAACGCCTCCATTGGAAAAACCTCTGACCATGCAGCTTTTGACACTCGATTCGTTGCGCGACTATAAGAATGGCAGTTCAATTAAGCCTGGAAATATCGTCCTTAATATAAAAGAATTGATTGAGGCAATTCCGGAAGTAGTTTCTATTGGAGCTGGTATGGTATGCGATAATCTTGTAATTACTGTATGTGGCGCATTTAGCCTATGGCTCAAGCTGAGAGACATTGCTACAGTAAGCATTACAAGGGAACAGGCATTTACAATCGTAGCTTTATGGAAAAGCTGCAATTCTGCTCATAAAATTTCTCTTGATGATGGGTTTATTGCTACAAATGTACTGTTAAAACAGTACGGCGAATCCGAGATAACTAATTTGAAATATAACATTGTAATTGACTCATTGATCAAAATGCAGTGTATTGAGTTAACCGAAGGAATAATTTGGCTTAGAGAGTGGATTAGTAGAAGCTATATCTACAGTATTTAGGCAAAGATAAGAGAGCTAACTGACTAATCAAAATCAGTTAGCTCTCTTTTTATAAATAATGAAAAAATGTTGCCAAATCGTTGCCACAGAGGGCTTTAATCCCTCAAAAACCCAGTCATATCAGGCTTTTCCGGGCCTCTGAAATCATTCCCACTCCACCGTTGCCGGGGGTTTGGAGGTGATGTCGTAGCATACCCGGTTGATGTGGGGGACTTCGTTGACGATGCGGACGGAGACGCGGTCCAGTACGTCGTAGGGGATTCTGGTCCAGTCGGCGGTCATGAAGTCGCTGGTGGTGACGCTGCGCAGGACCAGGGTGTTTTCGTAGGTCCGGCCGTCGCCCATGACGCCTACGCTCTTGGCATTGGTCAGAACCGCGAAATACTGGCTGCAGATCTCCGTGCAGCCGCTGTTCGCGATTTCCTCCCGGAAAATCGCGTCGGCTTCCCGGAGAATGGCCAGCTTGTCCGCGGTCACATCCCCCAAGATCCGGATGGCAAGACCGGGGCCGGGGAAGGGCTGGCGGCTGACCAGATACTCGGGCAGGCCCAGTTCCCGGCCAAGCTGACGAATTTCGTCCTTGAATAGATGGTCCAGGGGCTCCAGGACCTTCTTGAACTGGGCGACCACTTCCGCGGGCAGGAGCTTGTTGTGATGGCTCTTGATCACGTCCGCGTCACCGGCGCCGGACTCGATCACGTCGGGATAGATGGTGCCTTGGGCGAAGAAGTCCTCCTTGGTGATGCCGAACTTCATGGCCTCGTCCAGGAATACATAGCCGAATTCCGCGCCGATGATCCGGCGCTTCTGCTGGGGATCGGAGACGCCGGCCAGCTTGCTCAGGAACCGCTCCTGGGCCTCCACCCGGACAAAGTGGATGTTCCACTTGGAGAAGGCGGCTTCCACTTCGTCGCCTTCGTTCTTGCGCATGCAGCCATGGTCCACAAAGACGCAGGTCAGCCGGTCGCCGACGGCTTCGGCCAGCAGGGCGGCTAGAACCGAGGAATCCACACCGCCGGACAGGGCCAGCAGGACCCGGCCACCGCCGATCTCTTCACGCAGCTGGGCGACTGTGCGTTTGCAGAAGTCGTCCATCGTCCACTCACCTTTGGCATGGCAGACCTCGTACAGGAAGTTGCGCAGCATCCGCGTGCCATTCTGGGTGTGGCTGACCTCCGGGTGGAACTGGACACCGTAGAAGCCCCGCTTCTCGTCGGCAATGGCCGCGTTGGGACAGGCGTCGGTGTGGCCCACCAGGGTGAATCCCTCGGGGACCTTGGCCATGTAGTCCCCATGGCTCATCCAGCTGATGCCCTTTTCCGGCAGACCCTTAAAAAGCTTGACCCTGGTGTCATAGTAAGTTTCGGTTTTTCCGTACTCCCGGGCGGTGTCCTCCTGGGCTGCGGTGACCTGGCCGCCCAGTGTGTGGGCCATAAGCTGGCAGCCGTAGCAGATGCCCAGAATCGGCACACCCAGTTCGAAAATGCCGGGATCTACCTGGGGGGCGTTTTCCAGGTACACGCTGTTGGGGCCGCCGGTGAAGATAATGCCGATGGGAGCGAAGGACTTGATTTCCTCCAGTGTCATGGTATAGGGCTTGATCTCGCAATACACATTGCATTCCCGGACCCGCCGCGCGATCAGCTGATTATACTGACCGCCGAAGTCCAGTACCAGGATTTTTTCTGCCATGAAATCATTCTCCATTCAATATTCGTAAAACTGTAGGACGGCCCTGGGTCAGATGTTGATCTGTGCCTGGGTTTTCGCAACTCCGGCGATCAGGGGCTTTACGGCTTCCAGATAGGCGCTGACCTGTTCGGCGCAGCGGCCGGTGTACAGGGATGGCTCCAGCGCGGCTTCCATTTCCTCCTTGGTCATGCCGAACTCGCTGTGCTTGGCAAGATCTGCCAAAAGATCCCAGCTTTCGCCGTTCTTCATCTTGGAAGTGGCGTCCATGGAGCAGCTGCGGATGATCTCGTGAAGCTCCTGGCGGTCGCCGCCCCGCTTCACGCCTTCCATCATGAGGTTTTCCGTGGCAATGAAGGGCAGGTACTCCCGCACGGTCTTCTCCACAATCTTTTCATTGACATGGAGGCCGTTGGTCACGTTCTGGGCCAGGCGCAAAATGGCGTCGGCGCAGAGGAATCCCTCGGGCATGGAGATCCGGCGGTTGGCCGAGTCGTCCAAGGTACGCTCCAGCCACTGGGTGGAGGCGGTCATGGGAGCGTTCAGAGCGTCGGCCATGAGATACCGGGCCAGGCTGCAGATTCGCTCGCTGCGCATGGGGTTGCGCTTGTAGGCCATAGCCGAGGACCCGATCTGGTTTTTCTCGAAGGGCTCTTCCACCTGGCGGTCGTGCTGCAGCAGGCGGATGTCGCCCGCCATCCGGTAGCAGCTCTGGGCGATGGAGGACAGGCAGTTCAGGATTCGGCTGTCGGTCTTCCGGGGATAGGTTTGACCGCAGACGGGATAGCAGATGTCAAAGCCAAACTCAGCGCTGATCATCCGGTTCATCTCGTCGATCTTGGCAGTGTCGCCGGCGTAGAGCTCCAGGAAGCTGGCCTCGGTGCCTGTGGTACCCCGGCAGCCCAGGAATTTCATACTGGAGATGACGAAGTCCAGCTCCTCCAGGTCGGACATAAAGTCCTGCATCCACAAGGTGGCCCGCTTTCCTACGGTGACCAGCTGGGCGGGCTGGTAGTGGGTGTAACCCAGAGTGGGGGTGGCCTTATAGGCGTCGGCAAACTCGCTCAGATTGGCGATGACCTTCAGCAGCTCACCACGCAGATATTTCAGGCCGTCCCGGTACAGGATCAGGTCGGCGTTGTCCGTGACGTAGCAGCTGGTGGCGCCCAGGTGGATGATGCCGGCGGCGGAGGGGGCAGCCTTGCCGTAGGCGTAGACGTGGGCCATGACATCGTGGCGTACTTCCTTTTCCCGGGCGGCGGCACAGGCGTAATCGATGTCGGTGATGTGGGCCTCCAGTTCGTCCACCTGCTCCTGGGTCACAGGCAGGCCCAAGGCGTGTTCCGCCCGGGCCAGGGCAACCCAGAGCTTGCGCCAGGTCTGAATCCGGGTGTCCATGGAGAACAGCCGGAGCATGTATTCAGAGGCGTAACGGGAGCTTAACGGGGACTCATATTTGCCTGTCATGAGATTCCTCCTCAGCGAATGATGATGCTGTCACGCTCGGGACCCACAGAGACGTAGCCGATGTGGCAGCCGATCTGCTCCTCAACATAGAGCACATACTTCCGGGCGGCTTCCGGCAGGTCTTCCCAGGTCCGGGCGCCGGTGATATCACAGTTCCAGCCTTCCATATACGCAATGACCGGCTTGGCATCGTTCAGCAGCACGGGGAAGGGGAACTCGTCGGTCTCCTGGCCGTTTACGATGTAGCGGGTACAGACGGGGATCTTCTCCAGATAGCTCAGAACATCCAGCTTGGTCAGGGCAATGTTGGTGGCAGCCTGGACCTGAACGCCGTAGCGGGTAGCAACGATGTCCAGGGGGCCTACACGGCGGGGACGGCCGGTCTTGGCGCCGTACTCAAAGCCCGCGGTCCGGAGCGCCTCGGCTTCCTCGCCGAACATCTCGCAGACGAAGGGGCCTTCGCCCACGCAGGAGGAGTAGGCCTTTACCACGCCCACTACGTTGTCGATCTTGGCAGAGGGCAGGCCGGAGCCTACAGGAGCGTAAGCGGCGATGGCGTTGGAGGAGGTGGTATAGGGGTGGATGCCGTAGTCTAAGTCCCGCAGGGCGCCCAGCTGGGCCTCGAAGAGAATCTGCTTGCCCTCGGCCTGGGCCTTGCGCAGGAAGGCGCCGGTGTCGCAGACGTAGGGCTTGATCTTCTCGCATGCGTTTTCCAGCCAGGCTTCCAGCTCTTCCATGGTGGTGGGTTCCGCGCCGTAAACCCGGGTCAGAGTCAGATTTTTCCACTCCATCAGGTCCTTCAGGTGCTCTCTCAGGTGCTCGGGATACATCAGCTCACCGGCCAGGATGGTCTTCTTCTGATACTTGTCGGAATAGAAGGGGGCAATGCCCTGCTTGGTGGAACCGAACTTCTTGTCGGCCAGACGGGCTTCCTCCAGGCCGTCCAAGGCCCGGTGCCAGGGCAGCAGCAGGGAGGCACGGTCGCTGATCTTCAGATTTTCGGGGGTCAGGGGTACGCCCTTGCTGGTGACGTCTTCCATCTCGATCCAGAGATTTTCCGGGTCCAGGGCCACACCGTTGCCCAGAATGTTCACAACGCCCTTGCGGAAGATGCCGGAGGGGAGCAGGTGCAGGGCGAACTTGCCGTACTCGTTGATCACTGTGTGGCCGGCATTGCCGCCGCCCTGGTAGCGGACCACGACGTCGTAGTCCGAGGTCAGCAGATCCACCATGCGGCCCTTGCCTTCATCGCCCCAGTTGATGCCTACAATTGCGGTATTTGCCATGTTGGATTCCTCCTGTCTTACAGATGTTCTTCCAGTCTGCGCATGATCTCGGAATAGGCTTCCTCAACACCGCCCATATCCCGGCGGAAACGGTCCTTGTCCAGCTTTTCGCCGGTGGCGGCGTCCCAGAGACGGCAGGTGTCGGGGCTGATCTCGTCAGCCAGGACGATGGCGCCGTCGGGCAAACGGCCGAACTCCAGCTTGAAATCCACCAGGGTCACGCCGCAGGTCTTCCAGAATTCCTTCAGGATATCGTTGACCCGGAAGGCGTACTTTTCGATGATGGCGATCTCTTCGGGGGTGGCCAGCTTCAGGGCCAGGGCGTGATAAGTATTCAGCAGGGGATCGCCCAGCTCGTCATTCTTATAGGAGAACTCAATGGTGGGACGGTCAAACACGACGCCTTCCGCCACGCCGTAGCGCTTGGAGAAGGAACCGGCTGCGATGTTGCGCACAATGACTTCCAGAGGAACTATGCTGACCTTCTTCACCACGGTCTCCCGCTCGGACAGCTCCTGGACATAGTGGGTGGGGATCCCGCACCGCTCCAGCTTGGCCATCAGGCGGTTGCTCATCTGGTTGTTGATGACGCCCTTGCCGGAAATGGTACCCTTTTTCAGGCCGTTGAAGGCGGTGGCGTCGTCCTTGTAATCCACAATCAGAAGGCTGGCGTCGTCGGTGGCATAGACCTTCTTGGCCTTGCCTTCATAGAGCATTTCGCGTTTTTCCATGATAATTACCTCCAAAGAAAAGTTCTGTAATGGATCTCTTCTGGTTTTGTATGCGCTTGTATATGCTTTCAACGCACTTTTCCCCCCGTTTCCGGGAAGTGCGATCTTGCCTGGGATCAGACGTTGAACAGGAAGTTGACAATGTCGCCGTCCTTCATCACGTATTCCTTGCCTTCGCTGCGGACCAGACCCTTTGCCTTGGCGGCGGCCATGGTGCCGCAGGCCTTCATGTCTTCAAAGGCGATGACCTCGGCGCGGATGAAGCCCCGCTCGAAGTCGGTGTGGATCTTGCCGGCGGCCTGGGGGGCCTTGGTTCCCTTGCGGATGGTCCAGGCGCGGCATTCGTCAGAGCCGGCGGTGAGGAAGGAAATCAGGCCCAGCAGAGCATAGGAGCTGCGGATCAGCCGGTCCAGACCGCTCTCCGCCACGCCCAGCTCCTCCATGAACATGGCCTTTTCCTCCGGATCGTCCAGCTCGGCGATGTCCGCCTCCAGCTTGGCGCAGATGGGCAGGCACTGGCTGCCTTCCTCGTCGGCCAGGGTCTTGACCGCCATGTAGTGACGGTTGTTTTCCGGCTCGTTGATCTCGTTTTCCGCCAGGTTTGCCACATAGATGGTCTTCTTCAGGGTCAGCAGGTCGGAGGTGGCGATCAGGGCCATATCTTCGTCGGTGCCGTCAAAGGTGCGGGCCAGCTTGCCCTCATTCAGGTGTTTGAGCAGCTCGGTGAAGACCTCGGCCTCCCGCAGAAACCGCTTGTCTCCGCCCTTAGCCGCCTTCTGACACTTGTCAATCCGCCGCTCCACCATTTCAATGTCGGCCATGACCAGCTCCAGGTTGATGATGTCGATATCCCGCAGGGGATCGGTGCTGCCCTCCACATGGGTGACGTTGGTGTCGTCGAAGCAGCGGACCACATGGACAATGGCGTCGGTGGTGCGGATGTTGGAAAGGAACTTGTTGCCCAGGCCCTCGCCCTTGGAGGCACCCTTTACCAGACCGGCAATGTCCACGAATTCCACCACCGCCGGGGTCACCTTCTTCGGCTTGTGGAGCTGTGCCAGCCAGTCCAGCCGCTCATCCGGAACGCTAACCACGCCTACATTGGGGTCGATGGTGCAGAACGCGTAGTTGTCCGCGGGGACACCGGCGTTGGTGATGGCGTTGAACAGAGTGGACTTGCCCACGTTGGGAAGTCCGACGATTCCTAATTTCATTTATTCTTACATCTCCTTAAAAGTCGTTGCGTACCAACGGGTTTTCGGACCGGGCGTTTGGGGTTTACGCATTTTTTACGCCATTTTGTATTGACCTGCATGGGAATACATCCGAAAACCCAATTTGATTCGAATTGCTGCATGGCTGGGGCCATAGAATCTGCTGTAACACGGACATACGGACCCATGGTCCTTAGAGTGCCGGCGTGTCCCAACCGCTTTTGCGGAACGCATGGCTGCGCGTGCAATGGCGCGTGATACAACCCGTCCGTTTTCCGGTAAACTCCTTTGCCGCATTCTTTGCCTGTTTGGTTTTTCCATAGTTGGACTCCTTTCCCATAGAGGGAAGGAGTCTTCTGCAACATTTCAATTATAGCAGATATGCCCAGTTCTCTCAAGACCTTTTTCAATATAGAGGATAAGTTTTTGGAGGATGTACTGTTTGAACTTCCCTGGTTTTCTGATTCCTGCATACAAGACGAAAGGACAATTTGGTGTTCCCATACTGTTTCTTGATGAAATCCCCATACTGAGTACAGCGCCGCCAAAAATGAAGGTCATCAAAAAGTTCGTGCCTATGGACTAGACACAGCCTGCGGCCCCTTTAGCGAAAGCACAGTCGCGGCTCTGACTGCCCACCGGGCAGTCAGAGCCGCGACTGTGCTTCGCTTACCCCTTTCAGGAGAGCCAAGGGGCGCGCAGCTTTCTGAACCGGTACCTATCCTTTGCAATTTCTGCTGTTTCAAGTCGATAAGCATGTTATATAATTAAGGCAATACCGCACAGAAAAAAGTGCCAAATACCGCCGAGTGTGATATAATAAAGTCATGGATAAACAAATG
>CALXFT010000085.1 GCA_944387635.1 uncultured Oscillospiraceae bacterium
TGTGGTGAATTCACTATACCACATCGAGGATGACTTCTCATCTTTATTTGGTTCACATCATTTTAGCACATACACAATTCGATATTATTTTATCATTTCTGGACCCAGTTTCCTGTGGTCAGGCAGTTGAGATAGGACTCGATGAAGGGGTCCAGAGCGCCGTCCATGACCGCGTTGACGTTGGATGTCTCGCAGCCGGTGCGGGTGTCCTTGACCAGGGTGTAGGGCATGAAGACGTAGTTTCGGATCTGACTGCCCCACTCGATCTTCTGCTGGACGCCCTTGATGTCGGAGATCTTGTCCAGGTGCTCCCGCTCCTTGATCTCCACCAGCTTGGACCGGAGCATGCGAAGACAGGTCTCCTTGTTCTGGAACTGGCTGCGCTCGGTCTGACAGGACACCACAATACCCGTGGCCTTGTGGATCAGACGAACGGCGGAGGAGGTCTTATTGATGTGCTGGCCGCCCGCGCCGGAGGAGCGGTAGACCTGCATCTCGTAGTCCTCGGGCCGGATCTCCACGTCCTGGCTGTCGTCTTCGATATCGGGGATCACTTCCACCGCGGCGAAAGAGGTCTGGCGGCGGGCGTTGGCGTCAAAGGGAGACACCCGGACCAGCCGGTGCACGCCGTTCTCGCCCTTCAGGAAGCCGTAGGCGTTTTCCCCTTCGATGAGGATGTCGGCAGACTTCAGGCCCGCCTCGTCCCCTTCCAGATAGTCCATAATCTTGTAGGTGAAGCCGTGGCGCTCCGCCCAGCGGGTGTACATGCGGTAGAGCATCTGGCACCAGTCCTGGGCCTCGGTGCCGCCGGCTCCCGCGTGGAAGCTCATCAGGGCATTGTTCTTGTCGTAGTGGCCGGTGAGCAAAGTCTCCAGACGGCAGGACTCCATATCCTCAGCCAGCTTCTCATAGCCTTCCTTCAGCTCATCGAGCATGGAGTCGTCGTCTTCCTCGGCGGCCATTTCGCAGATGGTCATCAGATCGTCCCAGGAGGCCAGCATCTTTTCATACCGCTCCACCTTATTCTCAGTCTGCTTGATCTTCCTGACTACGTTCTGGCTCTTTTCCGGGTCGTCCCAGAAACCGGGGGCCTCCTGCATGGCGTGGAGCCGCTCCAGCTCATTACGCATGCCCTCTAAGTTCAAAGAATCCGCCAATCCCTCCAGGGCGGGACGGCAGTCGTTCAATTTCTGCTTATACGCGTCAAATTCAATATTCATACTATACCACGCTCACTTCATCCAAATGGTTTATCGATTCCGCATCACATCCGGACCGCCCTTCCCGGGCCTCCGGTCAACCGCGGCCGCTCGCAGGCAGTCCAAGCGGTCAAAGCAAACTGACGCATTAAACATTATAATGCCAAAAAGGAGAAAAAGCAAGGTGGAATTTCCCCCAAACCAGGCTTTTTCTCCTTTTTGATTTACAGCGTTATCGCCAGTCCCAGAGGCAGAATCATCCCAGGAGCTTTTTCAGATCCGCTTCCAGAATCCGGCCGTCTGTGGTGATGGTGATCACGCCCCAGGGAATCCACTTGCCGCTGGCCTGCAGGGCGTTCTTCACCGCGGCCACAATGCCGCCGCAGCAGGGTACCTCCATGCGGACCACCCGGACGCTGTGAATGTCGTTGTTTGCCAGAATTTCCGTGAGCTTCCGGCTGTAGTCCACCGCGTCCAGCTTGGGACAGCCGATGAGGGTGACACGGTTCCGGATAAAATCGTTGTGGAAGTTTCCATAGGCGAAGGCCGTGCAGTCCGCCGCCACCAGCAGGTCGCAGCCGTCAAAGAAACCGGCGTTTACTGGAACCAGCTTGAGCTGGACCGGCCACTGGGTCAGTTGGCTCTCCGGGGCCTCCCCGGAACAGGCGCAGGCCTGAGCCGGCTTTCTTTCCATGGCCTTCACGTTGGTGCCGGGACAGCCACAGGGCAGCTTTTCCTTTTCGGCCTTGGCAGCCGCCACCGCCGCCTGGTTGTAGGCGGGCGCCTCCCGCCGCTCAAAGGTGATGGCCCCTGTAGGACAGGCGGGCAGGCAGTCGCCCAGACCGTCGCAGTAGTCCTCCCGGGTCAGTTTCGCCTTCCCGTCGATCATCTCAATGGCCCCTTCATGGCAGGCAGCGGCGCAGGCCCCGCAGCCGCTGCACTTGTCTTCATCAATGCGAATGATGGTTCGGATCATAACAACGCCTCCTTATGTGATCGCAATACCCTTCGAAAAACCTCTGCCTCCCTGCGCGGCAGGGAGCGGTTGACTTTCTGCGGGTATTATATTACAATAATCCCAATATGTCTGTTGTATTTACAACACAAGGAGCGGTTTTATGACACAATATATTCCAATGCTCAAGCACACCCAGCTGTTCCGGGGCGTGGGGGAACCCGAAATCCGGTCCATGCTCTCCTGCCTCAACGCCAAGTGTCAGACATACGCCAAGGGCCAGTACGTACTGCGCCAAGGAGCACGGGTCCAGGACATCATGATACTGGCCCAGGGAAAGCTGCACGTCCAGCGCGACGACTATTGGGGCAACAGCAACATCATCAGCGCCATCGACGCCGGCGAGATGTTCGGCGAGGCCTATGTGTCTCCGGACAGCGGGACCATCGGCAACAACCTCATCGCCGTGGAGGCCAGCACCGTTTTGCTCTTCGACGCCCGCCGGATTCTCACCACCTGCCCCACCGCCTGTCCCTTTCACACCACGGTGATCCAGAACCTGTTCTACGCCATCTCCGACAAGAACCGCAAGCTCATGCGCAAGCTCGGCCACATGTCTCAGCGCTCCACCAGGGAAAAGCTCATGTCCTATCTGTCCGAGGAGTCCAGCCGCCAGGGCAGCGCGGTCTTCACCATCCCATTCAACCGCCAGCAGCTGGCGGACTTCCTGTCCGTAGACCGAAGCGCCATGTCCAACGAACTGCGGAAAATGCGGGAAGACGGCCTGATCGCCTTCGAAAAAAGCCGCTTTACTCTTTTATACTGATTTTCATTAGAGAATCCGTATCACTATGCACTCCGTTGAAAATAGCCCAACGCTGTGGTACAATGGTCAAAAACCGAAAGGAGCCGTGGCATGAGAACCCAAGAGGAAATGTATCGATTGTTTCATTCCATTGCCCGGGAGGATACGCGCATTCTCGCCATGTATCTGAACGGGTCCCGAACCAACGAGAATGCCCCGGTGGACATCTTCCAGGACTATGATCTGGTGTATGTGGTTTCGGAAACCGCCCCCTTCCGGGAGGACAGGACCTGGATCGGCCGGTTTGGAACCGTCTTGTACATGCAGTACCCCGACGAGCATCCCACCCTGCCTTCGGACAAGGAGAACTTCTACGGCTGGCTGATGCAGTTTGACGACGGCGTTCGGGTGGACCTGCATGTGGAGTCCGTGGCCCACGCCCTGGCCAACATCCGCCGCGACAGTCTGTGCACGGTCCTTTTGGACAAGCAGGGAATCCTGCCGCCCCTGCCCCCTGCCTCCGACCGGAGCCACTGGGTCCAAAAACCCACCGAGGCGGAGTTTCTCGCCTGCTACAACGAGTTCTGGTGGTGCACCAACAATCTGGCCAAGGGCCTGTGGCGGGAGGAAATGCCCTACGTCCAGGACATGGCAAATTGCGTTGTGCGCAAGGAGCTGGAGCGGATGCTGTCCTGGAAGATCGGCATCGGGAAGGACTTCCGGGTCAGCGTGGGAAAATCCGGCAAGTACTTCAGCCGCTTTCTTTCCGAAGCGGAATACCGGCAATACTTGGACACCTACTTCGGCGGCCAAACGGAAGCGGCCTGGGACGCCGTCATGACCATGTGCGGTCTGTTCACCCAGACGTCGGCCTGGGTGTCCAACCGGCTGAACTACGCCCTGGACGCGGAAGAAGCCGCCCGAGCCCAGGCATTCCTGGCCCATGTCAGGCAGCTGCCTCGGGACGCCAAAGAAATCTATTAAGCCACAGAACGGGACGGCCCAGCCGTCCCGTTCTGTTTATGTATACGAAAACGCGTTTTCGGAAAGCGGTCACTCGGATAGGTACAGGTTCAGATCCTTCAGCGCGGCCTGGGCCGCCTCTTCCGGAGTGATATTTCCGTACAGGCAGTCGTCCACCTGCGCCATGACCATCTCCCGGATGGTCTGGCCCGTCAGAGCCGGGGTGGTCAGCTGGTCTACCCAGGTCTTCATCTCCTGGCGCATTCCGGCATCGGGATAGAACTCCTCCCAATCCACTTGCGTACCATCCAGACAAGTTACACCGGAAAAGGAGTCTAAATACCGATCTTCCGCCACCTCCCGGTCAAAAGTGACCTGGTTCACCGGGAATCCGTATGTCAAACTATTGCTCTGAGTCTCATCGCTGAGCACAAAACGAAGGAACTGTGCAGCGGCGTCCTGCTGGTCACTGGTGGAGAGGAAGCCCAGGATTTGCTTGGGGGTGAAGGAGTTTTTCGCCTGACCGTGAAAGAAGCCGGTTCGATATCCGTCCACCACCGCGTCGCCGCCCAGATCCCAGCCCCAGGCCCGCATTCCGCCGGTATTGCCTACGGACAGAGTCTGTTCCCCCGCGGCGACAAACGTGGCACTGTAACCGGTATTGTACCCGGCTCTACTGGAAATGCCCGAAGATGTCCGCCTATCATTGATATAATCCGGCCATTTCTCCCAAAAATCCTGGTCTAAGTCAAACAGCTGCTTCATGCTGTCGTAGAACTCCGTCAGCTTTTCTTCGTCCAGGGTGCCGTCCTCCCTGACCCAGGCCGGGGAACAGCTATCATAAAAGTTGTCCGCCAGACTGGTGGGAGTGATGACTCTGAAAACGCCGGAACTATCCTGGTATTGTTCCTTAAGCTGTTTCGCCGCCTCCACCAAAGTGTTCAGATCCGTGATCTGAGAGAGCATGTCCTCAGGCGCGTAAACCACAGGAACGGCAAAGGAGGTAGGTACCGCGCAGACCTTGCCGTCCTTCTGATAGCAGTGGGTCACCTGCTCCAGCAGGGGATCCCCCTGGGCAAGGATTTGGGAAAGGTCTATGAGCAGGTCCTTTTCCAGATAGGCGTCCATGGGCAGGCCGTCCAGCACCAGCACATCCGGGCCGTCCCCCGCCAGAATCTGGGTGTTCAGGGTTCGGATGGCATCGGAAACGCTGGGCGCTCCCTCTACGGACTGGCCGTACTCTTCCTCAATGCCGATCTCCAGATCCACGGTGATTCCGGGATTGGCAGCCTGGAACCGGGAGACGATCTGTTCCAGGTCTCCACCCATGTCCATATACAGGCTGTAAACCCGGATGTGGCCTTCGGAAACAGTGGTCGCGGCCTCGTCAAAATTATAGTGATACAGCACCGCCTCCCTATCGCAGTTGCCCAGCACATAGAAGCTGCCGTCGTCTTCCGCCGTCAAAGCTCTGGCATAGAAGGCGGGGTCCCCCAGAGAGGTGCGGCTTCCGCTGACCAGCTCCTCGGTGACGCTGCCTCCGGGGACATAGCTGAAAATGCCCTCGTGGGTGGTAAAGAACAGATAGCCTTCCGCATTGCCGCAGAGGGCGGTTTTTACATATTCATTGCCTTCGTAGGCCCGGATGGCCTCAGTCAGCTGATCCCCCAGAACGCCGGAGAGGGACTCATACTGTCCATCCCGCAAGAGTCCGCTGCCGGAAGAGCTAAGCATGTATACCGACTCTCCCACACAGTTCAGGCAGGAGATAAAACTGCCGGAATCGTTCCGGTTCTCACTGAGTTCTCCCGTCTCCAGGTCCACCTCCCGGACATCCGCCATCCCGAACACCACCGCAAGCTGCCCGTCGTCGGTAAAGTCACTTTCCGTCACCAGCAAAACAGAGGCGGGGTCCACGTCCGGGTAGGTGATGGGGATCTCCCGACAGGTCCCGTCGGCCTCTACCAGATACATATGGTGCTCATAGGTATCCGTTCCCTCCACAGCGCTGGCGCTGGCACAGAAGATCTCCCCGTTGGGAGAGAGGCTGAAGGCGGGGAACCATGAAATGTCCCGCAGCTGTTCCGGCAGCTGCTCCGTCTCCCAGGAATTTCCGTCAGCCCCGGCGGTGCAGATGAGCACGTTCCCCTCTTGATCCCGAATGGCCAGACGCAGCCGTCCGGTGGAGAGCTTCACCATGTCCAGAGCCTGGGTGCCGGACGGAATGGAGACGGGATGCTGCACATACTGCCCTTGGCTCTTGACCGAAACATTGTCCAGGCCGGAAGTGCCGGTTGGCACCCCGGCAGAGGGTTCCTCAGAAGCTTCCGGCGACAAACCGCAGCCGGAAAGACAACCCAGCAGTCCGGCAAGGGCCAGGACCAGGGCAATCAATCGTTTGTTGATACGCATATTGCAGTCCTCCTGTTTTGAAGATAGCAGCAGTATACCGCCCCAATCTCTAAACGGCCTCTAATAGTATTTCTTGATTATATGTCCATGCTGTAAACAGCGTCACCAAAAATGAAAGTCAGTAAAAATGTTTGTGCTTGTCGACTTAACATAGCCTGCGGCCCGCAGGGCCGACTTGGCTTACCCCTTCCAGGAGAGCCAAAGGGCTGGCTGTAGTCAAAGCACTATGCATCAGGCTGACGCTTTCTGAAACGTTTTGCTGTGTTAAATCGATAAGCACGAAAGAATTAAAAAGAGAATCAGTATAAGGGCCCCTATGGTCAAAAATGCGCCGAAGTCCCGTTCAGGATCTTCGGCGCGGCGATATCAGCGAAGAGGCAGCTCCAGCACGAACACCGCGCCGCCTTCCTCGCCGTCCTCCACCCAGAGCTTTCCCCGGTGCAGCTTCACAATCCGGCTGGCTATGCTCAGGCCCAGGCCGAAATGCCCCCGTTCCCGGCGGGCATCCGCGCTGCGGTAGAACCGTTCAAAGATCTGCTTTTTCTCCCGATCCGGCACACCGGGGCCTGTGTCCGCCACCGACAGCCGGACCACGCCTCGGCCGTAAGTCAGTCCCAGCCGGACACATCCGGGAGCCGGGGTATAGGCCAGGGCATTGTCCAGGAGAACGGACAGCACCTGCCCGATCCGGTCCTTGTCCGCCCGAACCTCAGGGCCTGCCTCCTCCGGAAGCTCCAGCTTCAGGGTCAGCCCCTTCTCCCTGGCCCGGGACAGATGGGTCTCATAGGCCTCCAGCAGGAGCATGTCCGGCTCCACCGATTCCGGCTGGATCTCCCAGCTCTGGCTGTCGGCGCTGGCCAGGGTCAGCAGGTCCTCCACCAGCCGGTTCATGCGCCGCCCCTCCCGGCGGATGATCTGAGAAAACTTCGCCTGCTGCTCTGGCTCCCGCCCCTCCATGGCCGAGGCGGCGGAGAGGATGGAAGCCAGGGGCGTGCGAAGCTCATGGGAGGCCGCCGCCGTGAATTGGGCCTGCCGCTGCTGGTTCTCCTGGATGGGACGCAGCATTTTTCCGGTAAAGCACCAGGAGAAGGCCACCAGCAGTCCCATTGCCAGCAGCT
>CALXFT010000086.1 GCA_944387635.1 uncultured Oscillospiraceae bacterium
AAATCAAAGATTTTTGCCAAGAAAGCTGCGGCGAATCCGGTCGCGGCTCTGACTGCCCACTTACGCTGTCATTCACTTCCGCGACTGCGCTTCACTTACCCCAAAGGGAGAGCCGAGGGCCTGGCTTGCCGCGGAAGGAGGGCCTGGGAATAAAATGTAACACGGGATGCGCAAAAACGCGCATCCCGTGTTTTTTCAGCCTTCCCGGCTGGGAAAGCCCTTACTCCTGTCCCAGGGCCAGGAATTCCGCCGGGTCCATGGGCTCGTCGTAGCGTGTGACGCTGAAGTGGACATGGGCCCCCAGGGCGGACTCTACAATGGCCGTGTCTCCGGCGTAGCCGATGGTCTGGCCCATGGTCACCGTGTCCCCGGCCTTCACCGTCGGATCTGCGGCCAGGCTGGCATAGCTGGTGGTGTAGCCGTCGTCGTGGCGGATCACCACGGTGCAGCCCATGGCCTCGTCCTCATAGACGGTGTACACCTCCCCGTCGGCGGCGGCGCAGACCGGACTTCCAGCCTCAGCCGCCAGATCCACGCCGTTGTGGACCCGCCAGTCCCGGGTGGTCTGGTTATAGCTCAGGGCCTCCATGGAGTAGCCGCTGAGGGCCTCCCCGGACACGGGAGAGGTGGTCCGGAAGGGTTCCTTTTCTGTGGGGACAGGAGTGGTGGACTGGGTGGACTGGGTGGCCGGGGTGGTGGTCTTAGGCGGCTGGGTTGCCAGGGCAGGCACGTCTTCCGTGGCCATGGTCCCGGCCAGGACCTCCTCCTGGGTCTCCTGGAGGGAGACTTCGGCTGCCTTGTCCGCGTTGCGGTAGTATACATAGCTCGTGATCCCAATGGCTGCGGCGCACAGGATCAGGGCTATGTAATAGCCCTTTCCGCTTCCGCTTCGTTTGTTGTCGCTCATTGAATTAAGCACCTCCGAGGCCAAGTATAGACAAGAAGAGGGGCTTTTAATACTGTTTCTTGATTAAAATTCTTGATTTAAATCAAGAATGCAATGCCTTAAAAAAGCGCTTTCAAGAAAACGCGTATAAAATAAGTTCGGCTGGATTACCTTGGTTTTGGTAATCCAGCCGTTTTTTATCGCGATTTGTTGGGCTGATTTTTCAGAATTTGCATTTTGATACAGTCACATTTCTGCGCGGCCGCGCCGGGTTTTTATGGCGTGTATTCCACCAGCACCTGGTCTGCCTGCGTCAGAACGCCGGCGGTCAGGTCCAGCAGAATCCATTGGGGATTTTCGGATTCGCGGGTCTCATCGGCCTCCAGGGTCAGGGTCCAGACGCCGTCTGTCCGGGCAAGTCCTACGGGGGTCCAGCCGGCGTCGGGCAGCCGGACCAGCAGCAGACTGTGCTCCGAGAACCAGGCTTCGCCGTAGACCTGGCACAGATCGGCAAAGGCGGTCCGGTCCTCGCCGGTCAGGCACGCGCCGGCGAAGGCGTCCAGAGCCTCCCGGGACTCCAACAGATGGGTCGTGAGGAGATTGGTCGTGTCGGAGGCGGCGGCTCCGGTTTCGGCTTCGGCGGTGGCGGAGTTCTGGGGGAAGAAATGCAGGGTGTTCTGGTTCAGCCAGAGGGAGGCGGAGCCGGTGACCGCGTCTGCCGACGGACCGGCACCGGCTTCCGGTACTTCCTCCGGGGCGGCCTGGGCGTCCGGCACTTCCGCCGGTGCGGCGTCTCCCCGGCGGTATTGGCTGTTTTCCTGGTCCGTCAGGGCCTGGTTCGTCATGGCCTCGAGGCTCTCGGGGGCCGCGCCGCCCTTGGGGGTGAACAGTTCTATGCTCAGCCGGCCCAGGAAGACCACCAGGGTCAGACAGGCGGCCATGGCGGCCAGCCGTACCCAGCGGCGGGTCCGGGGGCGGTGTTCCCTGGCCCGGCCGGTCTCGGCAACCAGATCCTCCGGCAGCAGGGTCAGAGCGTCGTGCAGGGTGTCTGCGTTCACAGATATCCCTCCTTTGTCAGATGGTCTTTCAGCCCCAGACGGAGGCGGTAGAGCAGGGACTTGGCCTTGCTCTCGCTCATGCCGCAGTAGGCGGCCACCTCTTTCAGGGGGTCTAAGTAGTAATACCGGCCTATGAAAGCCTTGCGGGATTCCGGGGGCAGGGTGCGCAGATAGTCCCCGATGGCCTGGGCCAGAAGGATTCCGTCCACGGCCTCTTCCGTGGTGTTGCCGCCGCTGAGACAGTCCTCCAGCTCCGTCAGGGACAGAGCGTATTCCGAGGCCTGACGTTTATTGCGGTTGCGGTAGCGGAACCGGTCGATGGAGATCCGACGGGCCAGCTTGGCAAGATAGGCCGAAAGGATGTCCGGCTTCTGGGGCGGCATGGAATTCCAGGCGGCAAGATAGGTGTCGTTGACGCTTTCCCGGCTGTCCTCCAGGTCGCTGAGGATGTTGTGGGCAATCTTTACCAGATATCGGTCATATTTCTTCTCCGTCTCCCGGATGGCGGATTCATCCCGCTGCCAGTAAAGCGCTACGATCTTGGCGTCCTCCACTGCGGTACGCCTCCTCTCTAACAGTATTGTCGATAAAAAGATGGACTTGGTTGCGGGAAATGGATTCCTGTTTTGCCGCGGATTGGTAAAATCCAGCCGGGCAATCCACGGTCACAGACCGGTGATCCATGACAGGGCCATTCCCGGAAGGGGGGCTTTGAAAAACGCGCCCCGCGGGGCGGGGCGCGAAAGATGCTTATTCCTCCACAATGGCGATGTGGACGGTGTCCAGCTGGCTCTTGTCCACGGTGGTGGGAGCGCCCATCATCAGGTCCTGGGCGTTCTTGTTCATGGGGAAGGTGATGACCTCCCGAATGGACTCCTCACCGGTGAGCAGCATAATCAGCCGGTCCACGCCGGGGGCCGCGCCTGCGTGGGGGGGCGCGCCGTAGGTGAAGGCGTTGTACATGGCGGGGAACTTGGCCTTCACGTCCTCCTCGCCCAGGCCCACCATCTGGAAGGCCTTGACCATGATCTCCGGATCGTGGTTCCGGACCGCGCCGGAGGCACTCTCATAGCCGTTGCACACCAGGTCGTACTGGTCAGCGTTGATGGCCAGGAGCTTCTCGGTATCGCCCTCGGCCGCTTCCAGAGCCTTCAGGCCGCCCTGGGGCATGGAGAAGGGATTGTGGCAGAACTCCAGCTGGCCGGACTCCTCGCCGATCTCGTACATGGGGAAGTCCACGATCCAGCACAGGGCGTACTGCTCCTCGTCGAAGTGGCCGGGGACCCGCTTGCCCAGCATGGTCCGAATGACGCCGGCGGTCTTCTGGGCGGCGGCCTTTTTGCCTGCGGCCATGCACACGAAAGAGCCGGGCTTCAGATCCAGCTTGGCGGTCAGAGCGTCCTTGCAGCTGCCCAGGAACTTGGAAACGCCGCCGGTGAGCTCGCCGTTCTCGTCCACCTTGACCCAGCAGGCCTTGCTGCCGGTCTGGACCTCCACGTCGGCCAGAAGCTTGTCGATCCACTTGCGTGCCTGGGTGAAGTTGTCCACCGCCACGGCCTTGACCACGGCGCCCTCAAAGGGGCCGAAGCCGCAGCCCTGGACCTCCTGGGTGACGTCCCGGATCTCCAGGTCGATGCGCAGATCGGGCTTGTCGGAGCCGTAGCGCTCCATGGCCTCGTTGAAGGGAATCCGGCGGAAGGGGGCGGGGGAGACCCGCTTGTACTTGCCGAACTTCTCAAAGACGGGGCAAAGGACCTCCTCCAGGGTGGTGAGCACGTCGTTCTGGGTGGCGAAGGCCATTTCCATATCCAGCTGGTAGAACTCGCCGGGGGTCCGGTCGGCCCGGGCGTCCTCGTCCCGGAAGCAGGGGGCGATCTGGAAGTACCGGTCGAAGCCGGCGGTCATGAGCAGCTGCTTGAACTGCTGGGGAGCCTGGGGCAGGGCGTAAAACTTGCCGGGGTGGTTCCGGGCAGGCACCAGATAGTCCCGGGCGCCCTCCGGAGAGGAGGCGGTGAGGATGGGGGTGGTGATCTCCAGGAAGCCCTTCTCGGTCATCAGCCGCCGCAGCTCGGCCACCACCTGGCAGCGCAGGACGATGTTGCGCTTCACCGCCGGGTTGCGCAGGTCCAGGAAGCGGTACTTCAGACGGGTGTTCTCGTCGGCTTCCTTGCTCTTGTTGATCTCAAAGGGCAGCTGGTTGTGAACGCACTTGCCCAGCACCTCGATCTTTTCGGGTACCACCTCGATCTCGCCGGTGGCGAGCTTGGGGTTCTTGCTCTCCCGCTCCCGGACCAGGCCGGTGACGGAGAGGGTGGATTCCTTGTTGACGGGCTTGATCAGCCGCATCATCTCTTCGTTCTCAATCACCACCTGAGTGGTGCCGTAATAATCCCGCAGTACGGCGAAGGCAAAGTTGGCGCCCACCTCCCGGACATTCTCCAGCCAGCCGGTAATGGTGACGGTCTTGCCCGCGTCGGAAAGACGGAGTTCGCCGCAGTTATGGGTTCTTGATTGCATCATAAAATAAGATCCTCTCTGCATGTGTGGTTCTTCAACCCACATATTATTTCACAATCCGGCAAAAAAGTCAATGGAGGGCGGTGCATTTTCGGGGAAAATCCGCCCTGTTTGGGTTCCTTCCCTTGACATCGGCGGCATTTTCCCGTATTCTTAAGAAAGAAAAAACGCGCCCATGGGGAAGGAGGCGGTTCCCGTGTCCGGAAAGAGAAGCTCCCGCAGCCCGGTGAAGTGGCTGCTGACCGGTCTGATTCTGCTGACCATTGCCGCCACGGCTTTTGTGATCCGGCAGTGCCTGGACCTGGCCGCCGGACCGTCCGCGTCCGTGCCGGAAACCGGGGCTGTGCCGGAGACCGCTGCGCCGGCGCAGACGCTTCCGGCTCCCACCGAGCCGTCCACGGTCCCCACTGAGCCGGAGCCGGAACGGGTGGTGGCCACGGCCGCCATCAGCGCCCAGGGGGATCTGCTCATGCACAAGCCCATTTTCAGCAGCCAGTCCGCCTGCTGGCAGGAGGACGGCAGCTACAACTTTGACTCTGTGTTCCGGTATCTGACGGAGTATCTGGCCACCCAGGACTATTCCTTGGCCAACCTGGAGACCACCTTCGGCGGCGACGCCTACCCCTACCAGGGCTGGCCCCTGTTCAACTGCCCGGATGCCTTTGCCGATTCCCTGGTCCGGGCGGGGTATGACATGATCCTCACCGCTAACAACCACTGCTACGACACCCTGATGACCGGGCTGAACCGGTCCCTGGAGCTGGCCCGGGAGAAGGGCCTGGACACCCTGGGTACCCGGCTGACTCAGGAGGAGCCCCGGTACTCCCTGGTGGAGGTCAACGGCATTTCCCTGGGCATGGTCTGCTACACCTACACCACCAGCATGCAGGGCGACCGGCCCCGGCTCAACGGCAATAGCCCCGTGGAGGACCCGTCTCTGGTCAACTACTTCCGGTATACGGACCTGGAGGGCTTCTATTCCGAACTGGGCGGAATCCTGGCGGAAATGGAGGCGGCGGGCGCCCAGGCCACGATTCTGTACATCCACTGGGGCGAGGAGTATCAGCTTCAGGAGAACGCCGTACAGCGGGAAATGGCCCAGAAGCTGTGCGACATGGGAATCGACGTGATCGTGGGCGGCCATCCCCATGTGGTCCAGCCCGTGGAACTGCTGACCGGCACCGAGGACCCGGAGCGGAAGACCGTGTGCCTGTACTCTGTGGGCAACGCCGTGTCCAATCAGCGCAGGCAGAACATGAACCTGAACACCGGCCATACGGAGGACGGACTTCTGGTGAGCATGACCTTTGAGCAGTACTCCGACGGCAAGGTGTATCTGGCCCAGGTCCGGGCAGTGCCAACCTGGGTGAACATGCACAATAAGAACGGGGGCTGGGAGTATAACATCCTGCCTCTGACGGAAGCGGAGCAAGACCAGTGGCAGATCCGGTTCGAACTGACGGACCAGGAATACCAGCTGGCCCGGGACTCCTGGCAGAGGACCATGGATATTGTAGGTCCCGGCCAGGAGCAGGTGGACGCCTGCCTGACCCAGTGGAAGCAGGACCGGGAGGCGGAATATCTGCGTCAGGCCCGGATGGGCGGCTGAGGGAAGTGAAGGATCAGGGGAGGAGAGCGAAGTGTTTTTAAGCGTCATTGTGCCGGTATACAACGCCCAGGCCCATCTGGAGGAATGCCTTTCCTCCCTGCTGCGCCAGGACCTTGCCCCGGAGGACTATGAGATCCTCTGCGTCAACGACGGCTCCAAGGACGGCAGCGGGGCGATCCTGACCCAATTCGCCGAGGCATACCCCAATGTGCGGGTGCTGACCCAGGAGAATCAGGGGGTGGTGTCCGCCCGGAACGCCGGTCTGAAGGCCGCCTGCGGGGAATTTATCTGGTTTGTGGACGCCGACGACCTGGTCCGGCCCAACTGTCTGGGCTTTCTGCGGGATCTGGCGCGCAACGCTCCCTGCGACCGGGTGATCTTCGGGGGCTATCAGTTCACAGACTTCCTGACGCCCCGGGAACAGGCCCTGGAGGCGGAGGGGAAGCTCCCGGTCAACGTGCCATGGCAGGACGCTGTGGTGTGGCGGAATCTCCTGCGCCGGTCATTTCTGGAGGAGAAGAGTCTGTACTTCCGCTACCCGGAACTGACCCACGGGGAGGACGGCCTGTTTCTGTACGAGGTGTCCATCTGCGCCCCCGTCTGCGTTCAGACGGACCGGGTGCTCTACTACTACCGGGTCCATACGGGCTCCGCGGAGACCGGGCTCTCCCCGGAAAACCGGACGCGCCGGTTAAACTCCCACATCGCGGTGACGGAGATCCTGGCGGGGTACTACGGCTCCGACCGGACCGACGAAATGACAGCCAACAAGCTCATGAGCTTCCTGTGGAACACCCTCTACGAGATCACCTTCCAGCCCCGTCCCCAGGCCCGGGAGGCTCTGGACGCGCTGAGGAGGGCGGGGCTGTATCCCTTCCGCCGCTTGCCCGAATGCACCCTGACCCGGGCCTACGTCACGGACCGGACGGATCTGATCGGCGCCGGCTTCGACTGGCTGTACCGCCGCCTGCACCGGCCCTGGGCCTATGAACTCATGCGTCTTCTGCAATGGCTCCGCCGCCTGAGAAAGGGCGGGAGGATGTAATTTTGGGTTGCATTTTTCCGTGGAATGGTGTATAATACACTGGCTGTAAAACAGGTCTCCGGGTGTAGCGCAGCTGGTAGCGCGCCTGCTTTGGGAGCAGGATGCCGTGGGTTCGAATCCCGCCACTCGGACCAGGCAGGGCCTGGAGCCAATGCGCTCCGGGCCTTTTCCTTTGCTTTGGCTTTCCGCCCGGTAACGGGACAAATCCTATAATTACACTCCGACCAAAAATCGGAAAGAGTACATGCTCTTTCCGATTTTTTCTTGTGCGCCCGGTGAGCGCACATTCTATAGGGTGAAAGTCCCGAGGCCGCCCGGTAGCGGGAAGGTCTAG
>CALXFT010000087.1 GCA_944387635.1 uncultured Oscillospiraceae bacterium
GGGCCTTCCTTTCTTGTCCCGCACAGAAATGCCAGCAAAGAACGCGGCCAGGGGAGGCGCTGAGCTGCGGGGAAGCTCTGCTCCCGTCGGAAAAAGCTGGCGGCGAGAGATTTTTCTTCGGGAAAAAGGTTGGAAAACCGAGGAATACTGTATGTATTTCCGGTTTTACAACCTGCGTTCCCGGAGGAAAAGATCCGCTGTCCAGCCGCAGGCGATGGGGCAAAGCATCCCCTTGGCTCCCGCTCTCAAAGCCGCCCTCCCCTGGACCCCTCCCGGCGCGCCCTTCGTTTCGTGCCGGTATTGCCTTAAGCGCCAAATCGGTGCGGTGACCGTGTGCAGCGTAAGCATCCCGGCAGATGCTCAGACGGAAGTCTGCATAGAAGCAACGGATGTCCGCAATTTCTGCTGTTTAAAGTCGATAAGCATGATGGAAAAATACAAATGGAGGTATCCACAAATGCCAAATCCCATTCTGCCCCTTTGGGAGTACATTCCCGACGGAGAGCCCCGGGTTTTCGGGGACCGGGTCTATCTCTACGGCTCCCACGACCGGCCGGCCTGCGACGGGTTCTGCGACTTTAAGCTCAAGGTCTGGTCTGCCCCTCTGGACGATCTGAATCACTGGCAGTGCCACGGTGACAGCTTCCGCACTGTGGACGGGGAACGGCCCTCGGACGTGCCTTGGACGGACCGGGAGCTCTTCGCCCCGGACGTGGTGTGCAAGGCCGGCAAGTACTACCTTTACGCCTACATTGTGGCCTCCAAGGGGGCGGTGGGCGTTTCGGAACGGCCGGAGGGACCCTTTCGGCTCCTGGGGCCTTACGAGTACGACTGCCCTGTGGGGGACGAGGGTACCTTCAACGACGCGGGGGTCCTGGTGGACGACGACGGCAGGGTGTATGTCTATTATGGGTTTACGGAATCCCATATGAATGAGATCGACCCGGCCTCCATGCGCCGTATCCTGCCGGGCAGCTACCGGCGGTCTGTCATTGCCGACGGAGCTTCTGTGCCTGAAGAGCAGCGGTTCTACGAGGCCAGCTCCCCCAGAAAGATCGGCGATACTTACTACCTCATCTACTCCCCCTGCCGGGGCAGCCGCCTGGCCTACGCCACCTCCGATTCTCCCAGGGGTCCCTACGTTTACCGGGGCTGGATTGTGGACAACGGCGTGGACTATCCCGGCGGGAACAACCACGGATCCATCTGCCGGATTGGAGAGCAGTGGTATGTGTTCTACCACCGCATGACCAACAATACCATCATGAGCCGCCGGGCCTGTGTGGAGCGGATTCAGATACTGCCCGATGGGACCATTCCGCCGGTGGAGATGACCTCCCTGGGCTTCGAAAAGGCCCTGAATCCCTATGCCCTCATTCCCGCGGAGATCGCCTGCGTACTCAAGGGCGGCTGCTTTGTTACGGAGCGCGGCATTTTTGAACGGACCGTGGGAAACATCACCGACGGCTGCGTCATCGGCTACAAGTACTTTGACTTTGGCGAGGATTACACCGGCGACGGGATTCGCGTCTGCCTGAAGGTGCGCGGCCTGGGGACGAAGTGCCGCGTCCGGGTGCTTCTGGACGGTTACGAGGGGGGACAGGAGGCGGGAATCGTGGACGTCGGCCTCAGCGACGGCGTCTACACGGCCAAGCTGGCCCCCATCACCGGGGTCCACAGCCTGTTCCTGAAGGCGGAGCACGGCGTCACCGGCTGGACGGAACGGTATTTTGCGGGCAAGCCCCTGTTCGAGCTGGAGGCCCTGACCTTCGTCAAGTGAGGCGGCCTGTTCCGGGTTCGGCTGTGACCAGAAAAAGAGAAAAAGCGGCGCGGTCCCAAGCCGGGACCGCGCCGCGATTTTATTATGCCAGATAGGGGCTGCCGTCGGATACCAGGGTCCGGAGCCGGTCAAATTCCTTTTTCAGAAGTTCCATGCCCTGGGGCGTGATGACATAGGATTTCCGGCGGCCCTGGGAGGCGGTGAGGCGGATGATGCCCGTCTCCTCAAACCGGGCAAGCATGGCGTACAGAGTGCCGGGGCCCACGGTGACACGGCCGTGGGACAGCTCCCGGACCCGCTCCATAATGTCCACCCCGCAGCACTCCCGGGTCAGGGCAAGAAGGATGTAGTACATGGGCTCCGTCAGAGTCTGAAGGGGTTCTCTGGCCATGGGTCACCTGCTTTCGCACAGGGCTGCGCGGACGACGGAGACTTGCTGAGGGGTCAGGGCCGTTTCCTCCCCCTGGGGGCCGCAGACGGTGATCAGGAGGACTTCCTCGGGATAGCGGACCAGATACTGGCCCGACGTGCTGTAGATGGCGGTCTCGGCCTCCCACAAGGCGGTCACGTTGTCGCCGGCCTGGTTGCGCGGGCGCTGCATTTCCGTCTGCCAGATCTTATCCAGGACCCAGGCCCGGTCAGACCGGTAGACGCTGCAGCTCAGGTAGCCCTCTTCGTAGCTGGCTCTGCAGCGCAGGGCGGAGCCGAAGACGCTGCTGGTGCCGTCCAGGTAACTGCTTTCCAGGGCGCCGGCGTCCATGCCCAGGGCTTCACAGGTCAGGGGAAGGTCTGCCGTCGTCTGGACGTCCTGGGGCTGGGCCAGAATGAAGCAGACGCTCAGGCCAAGGACGAGGACGGGAATCAGGAAGCCGGAGGCCAGCTGAAGAATCTGATTCGTCTGCGCGTCGGGACGGAATCGGGCGATGCAGTAGGAAAGTACCAGGGCGAAGATCAGAAGCAGGGCCGCGGGCGTCAAGGTCCAGCCTGCCCCGTCGGCGGCGCACACAGTGCCGTAGATGACCAGAGTCCCCAGAGGGAGCCACGCGTACCAGCTGTTCAGCCTGGAGAAGGAATTTCCGGACCGGCCGAAGGCCACCGCGCCGCCCTGCTCGACCAGCTTTGCGGCCTGCCGCTTCCACAGGAAGAAGTGAACGCACCGGACCAGGGCGCACAGGGCGAAGGAGATCCAAAGAATGGGGCCGAACAGAAGCGTGTTGGAGAAGATCCGGTTGGTAAATCCGCTGCCGGTGAAGGAAAGACACTGGATCAGGGCGCAGAAGAGGTAGGGAATTACCGGATGCAGGATTTGGCCGCGGGAGGCGTTGACAATGCTGTCCAGCCGCTCCTGAGGCGTCAGGATCGGCTGGGCGTCGGGCCGTACCCGCTTGAAGATGCAGAACTTGCGCTTGGCGTCCAGAAACTTCCACCCGGCAGCCTCGCAGTATTCGGCGAATTCGTAGGTGTTGACCGCGGGTCGGGTGTCGAACTCCGAGCCCTCCGGGAAGACCTCCACGCGGTACACGGCGTCCTCGGGCTGTCCCTTTTCAAAGACCAGTCCGGCCCGCCACTCCCGGAAATGCCAGCCTGCCCGGGCCATGGCCTCCAGATAGGCGGCAAAGTCGTCGCAGCGCAGATAGTCAAAGCTTTTCAGAACCGTTTTCTTTTGCCTTCCCATGGGGATGCCTCCTTTTATCGAGTGTCGATATTTGTGTCTTTATTATATTATCGATACTCGATATTGTCAAGGGGGAATGTATAGAAAACCCGCCTTTCCGGAGTTCCGGAAGGGCGGTTTCGGTTCAGGGAAGGGCCAAAAATTCCGCTATGGCTGCCACGGCCTGGGCCTGCTGAGAAGCGGCGGAGATGGCGGCGGGCAGATCCCCCTCCTGTATCACGTCTTCCCGGCCCAGCAGGGCAAGGGCCGTATCGTCGGCATGATAGTAATCTGAGACATAGAGGACAAAGGCGGCCAGAAGGGACAGCGGAATAAGCAGAAGAATCCGATGCCTTCCGGGGCGGCGTGATTTACATTCGTTCATGGTCCTTGGCCTCCTTTTTTTGTTCCCGGGAGGCGGCGCAGCGGCGGCGGTACTCCCGGGGTGTGCAGCCCACCAGGCTCTGAAACTGACGGTTGAAGTTGGACAGATTGCCGTAGCCGCAGTCGGCGGCAATGTCGGAGACGCTGGCCTCAGTGCCGGACAGGGCGTCGCAGGCGGCCCGGATGCGCAGCTGGGTCAGGTGGCGGATGGCGCCCATGCCCACGGCCTTTTTGAAGCAGCTCATGAAATAGCTCTGGCTCATATGGACCGTGGCCGCCAGGTCCCGTACGGAGATTTCCTCCCGGAAGTGGTCCATCATGTACTCCAGAGCCGGGCGGATCAGCTGGCTGCAGCTGACCCCCGGCTCCTTCCGGTAGAGGATGTGGTCGTCGTTCTCCAGAAACCAGAACAGCCGCAGCAGCTCGCTTTTCAGCAGCAGGTCCGCCCTGGGCTCTCCGGCCTGGGCGCAGGAGAGGATCGTATGAGTACAGCTGTGAATCTGGGCGTAGTTGGGGTCGGAGCCGGTGATGTGGGGGCGCAGGGCCAGAGTGCCGTTCATCAGGGGCCGGATACAGGCGGCGGTGCAGCGGTCCTCGTTTCCCGCTCCCAGCATGGACGGATGGAAGACGAAGGCGCTGTAGAACAGGGGGCCGTGGGTGGGATAGGCGGCGTGGGAGGTGTTGGGCGGCAGGATCAGCAGATCCCCCGCCCGGGCCAGGACCTTCTCGTCGCCGCAGATGAAGGTCCCCATGCCCTCGTGGAGGACGTCCAGCTCGAACTCGCTGTGCCAGTGCATGGGGACGGTGTACAGAGGCTCGGGAAGGCGGCAGTCGTAGAGGCTGTAGGGGACGTATGGGGTGCTGTGCCGCCGGTTTTCTTCGGCGCCCTGGGTCAGAAGCATAGTCTCACCTCCAAAGTAGGATCGTATCGGTTTTCAGTGGTTTTGCACTGGTAATGCAGGGGAAAATAGCGTATTCTGTAAGTAACAAACTGTGGGCGCGGGACCCGCGGAACAGGAGGATATCTATGAGATTTGTGCAGGACAATGGGGCTCTGGTATTTTACCATGAGGGCGAGAAGGTCCGGATCGAGGCCTGGGGCAAGGACGCCTTCCGGGTTCGCGCCACCCGTCAGGGGAGCTTTGCCGGAACGGACTGGGCCCTGACCGAGCCGGTGCCGGAATGCCGGTGCCAGGTTCGCATTGAGGAAGAGGACCACTGGGTCGGCGACGGAACCGTGGACAAGCGGCCCATTGCCACCATCGTCAACGGCAAGCTGAAGGCCGTGGTGAATTTTGTGGGCATCATCACCTTCTACAGCGGCCAGAGGCAGATTCTGCGGGAGTACTTCCGTTCCTACGACGGAACCCGCTCCCGGGAGAGCCGCTGCCTGAAGGTCATCAACCGCCAGTGGAAAGGAATCATCGGCGGCAGCGAGTACAAGCTGAACGTGAAGTTTGAGAGCAACAAGGGCGAGAAGATCTTCGGCATGGGCCAGTACCAGCAGGAGAACATGGACCTGAAGGGCTGCGTCCTGGAGCTGGCCCAGCGCAACTCCCAGATCTCCGTACCCTTCGCCGTGTCCAATCTGGGCTACGGCTTCCTGTGGAACAACCCCGCCGTGGGCCGGGTGACCTTCGGCGGCAACTACACCGAGTGGATCGCCGAGTCCACCAGGGAGATGGACTACTGGATCACCGCCGCCGACACCCCCAAGCAGATTCTGGAGAACTACACCGCCGTTACGGGACGCGCGGAGATGTTCCCCGAGGAGCTCATGGGCCTGTGGCAGTGCAAGCTCCGCTACCGGACCCAGGAGGAGGTCCTGTCCGTGGCCCGGCAGTATCAGAAGGAAGGCATCAAGATCGACATGATCGTCATCGACTTCTTCCACTGGACCGTCCAGGGCGACTGGAAGTTTGACAAGACCTACTGGCCTGACCCCAAGGCCATGGTGGACGAGCTCCACTCCATGGGCATCAAGGTCATCGTCTCCGTCTGGCCCTCTGTGGACCGCAAGAGCGAGAACTTCGCCCCCATGATGGAGCGGGGACTGCTGATCCGCACGGAGCGGGGCGCGGCTCAGACCTACGACTACCAGGGCGACTGCGTGGAGATCGACCCCTTCAACCCCGAGACCCGGCAGTATGTCTGGGAGATCTGCAAGAAGAACTACTACGACTTCGGCATCGACGCCTTCTGGCTGGACAACTCCGAGCCCGACTACGGCGTCTACGACTTTGAAAACTACCGCTACTGCGACGGTCCGGCTCTGGCCATCAGCAACCTGTACCCCCAGATGTACAGCCGGATCTTCTTCGACCGGATGCGCGAGCAGGACCGTGGCCCGGTGGTGAACCTGCTGCGCTGCGCCTGGGCGGGCTCCCAGAAGTACGGCAACGTGGTCTGGTCCGGCGACGTACCCAGCACCTTCGAGGCCTTTACGGACCAGCTCCAGTGCGGTTTGAACATGGGCCTGGCGGGCATTCCCTGGTGGACCACAGATATCGGCGGCTTCATGACCGACGATGTGAAGGACCCGGATTTCCGGCAGCTGCTGATCCGGTGGTATCAGTTTGCCGTCTACTCTCCCGTGCTGCGGATGCACGGCGACCGGGGTCCCTACAACATCCCGCCTCTGGACGACCGGGATTGGGGCGGCGGATACCTGCACACCGGCCAGGATAACGAGCTGTGGAGCTACGGCGAGGACAACTACGCCATCATGAAGAAGTACTACCAAATCCGCATCGACATGAAGGACTACATCAAGTCCCTCTACGCCGAGGCCCACGAAAACGGTTCGCCCCTGCTGCGGACCATGTTCTACGAGTTCCCCCAGGACGACAAGTGCTGGGAGCTGCGGGATCAGTACATGTTCGGCCATAAATATTTGGTGGCGCCCATTCTGGAGCGGAACGCCTTCTCCCGTCAGGTCTACCTGCCTGTGGGCCAGTGGCGGCTGACCTCCACCGGTGAGATCTTCGAAGGCGGCCGCACGGTCCATGTGGATGCCCCTATTGAGTATATGCCGGTCTTTGAGAAGATGGACTGATGTCTACAACATACTCCACCGGCAGGCGGATGTCAAGGCCTGAGCGGAGGAACCGCGGGGAATCCGGACACCAAACCGGCCGGGCCGTCCACACGGCGCGGCGGGAAAGGCTGTTTTCGAAACAGGCCGGAGAAGGCGGACAGCCCTGACCGCGCCCCAAACAGGCAAGCCCCGGAGATCCAGGATCTCCGGGGTAAAACATTTGTATGGGGAAAATCACGGTACGGCCGGGACTGTCAGCCGGCGGGGCGCCGGACGGGATCATTTTTCCTGTATTGGAAACATAACCTTAGTGTAAAATATTAATTGGCAAAAAAAGAGGCAGGGCAAAACAGCCCTACCTCTTGCAACCAAGTGATATCAT
>CALXFT010000088.1 GCA_944387635.1 uncultured Oscillospiraceae bacterium
ATACACTTATTGGAAACCGAATGAAAGACGGCAGGGCATGCTGGAGTATCCGTGGCGCAAACCATCTTGCGCTGTTAACCCGGATCTGCGCAATTCCAGACCGCCCCAACCGGAACCTCAAGCAGCGAATCTGGACTTAGCCGCCCTTGTGGAACAGCTCCAACGCTCCCCGGAACTGGCAAGCACATTAGCCACCCTGCTTGCCTCCCAAAATCCCCGCTAATCGCCCATTAGCAAATGCGCTAATTCTATTAGCAAGCTCCGCAAAAACGTTCAAAGCCTATTAGCAAGAAATACAGAAACGGAATAACCAAAATTCCAATCCGACCCTGTGTTCGAGTTCTTTCATTTAGCAAGAAAAAAGCCGTAAACCTCCGGAAATGAAGGCTTACAGCTTATTTATGGCATCCCAGAAGGGATTTGAACCCCCGACCCCGCGCTTAGGAGGCGCGTGCTCTATCCAGCTGAGCTACTGGGACAAACGTCATTATTCATTTTTTATTCCCCATTTGGACCCGAACGACTTACCGCTTAGGAGGCGGACCCTCTATCCTGGTGAGGTACGGGGGCATTTACAGAAATGATTCCATTTTACAGGACTCCGGAATGCGGCCGTTGGATTGCCAGAAGGCAGTCGCTCTATACAGCCGAACTGCCGGGCCGTAGGAATACCGCATTCCGCTTGTCTGCAGATGCGATTGTATTGTACCCATTTTTTCCCCGTCTGTCAAGAAAAAACTGAAAGATTTCCAGCCTCCTCCCCCCAGAAAAACCGTGAAATCCAGCCGCTGCCGCATTGACTTTCCGCCTGGTTTTGAGTATACTTTAAGCGTGGTAAATTTGGCATGGGTCCGGATTTTCAGCCCCGCTTTCCCCTTCGATCATTTCGTATTTCCGGCCCTGCGTATTATATTTTACAAGGAGAAGTGTTATGACCATTACCAAAGATATCCAGTATATTGGCGTAAATGACCATCAGGTGGACCTGTTTGAAGGGCAGTATGTGGTTCCCAACGGTATGTCCTACAACTCTTACGCCATCCTTGATGAGAAAGTAGCCATCATGGATACTGTGGACAAGCATTTTACCCATGAGTGGCTGGACAACATTCAGCGCGCCCTGGATGGCCGGACCCCTGATTACCTGATCGTTCAGCATATGGAGCCGGACCACTCCGCCAATATCGCCACCTTCCTGAAGTACTACCCCAAGGCTGCCGTGGTCTCCTCCGCCAAGGCCTTTGCCATGATGAAGCAGTTCTTCGGCGACGATTACGCCGACCGCCGGATCGTTGTAGGCGAAGGCTCCACCCTGTCCCTGGGCAAGCACACCCTGGCCTTTGTGGCCGCGCCCATGGTCCACTGGCCCGAAGTCATCGTGACCTATGACACCTGCGACAAGGTCCTCTTCTCTGCCGACGGCTTCGGCAAGTTCGGCGCTTTGGACGTGGAAGAAGACTGGGCCTGCGAAGCCCGCCGGTACTACATCGGCATCGTAGGCAAGTACGGCCCCCAGGTCCAGGCTCTGCTGAAGAAGGCTGCCAATCTGGATATCGCCGCCATCTGCCCCCTCCACGGCCCCATCCTCACCGAGAATCTGGGCTACTATATCAACCTCTACGACATCTGGTCTTCCTACCGGGTGGAGAGCGAGGGCATCGTAGTCGCCTATACCTCCGTCTATGGCCACACCAAGGCCGCTGTGGAGCTTCTGGTTCAGAAGCTGAAGGAGAAGGGCTGCCCCAAGGTCACCGTGCACGACCTGGCCCGGTGCGATATGGCCGAGGCTATAGAGGACGCTTTCCGCTATGGCAAGCTGGTCCTGGCCACCACCACCTATAACGCCGACGTTTTCCCCTTCATGAAGGAGTTCATCCACCACCTGACCGAGCGCAATTACCAGAACCGCACCGTGGCCCTCATGGAGAACGGCTCCTGGGCGCCTCTGGCCGCCAAGGTCATGAAGAAGATGCTGGAGGGCAGCAAGAACCTGACCTTCACCGACACCACCGTGCGCGTCCTCTCCGCTCTGAACGACGAGAGCAAGGCCCAGGTGGAGGCTCTGGCCGAAGAGCTGTGCAAGGACTACCTGGCCCGGCAGGACGCCACCGCCAACAAGAACAATCTGAACGCCCTGTTCAACATCGGCTACGGATTGTATGTGGTGACCTCCAAGGACGGGGACAAGGACAACGGCCTGATCGTCAACACCGTCTCCCAGGTCACCAACACCCCCAATCGGGTGGCTGTGACCATCAACAAGAGCAACTACTCCCATCACATCATCAAGCAGACCGGCATGATGAACGTCAACTGCCTGGACGTCTCCGCCCCCTTCCAGGTCTTCCAGAACTACGGCTTCCAGAGCGGCCGGACCGCCGACAAGTTCGCCGGTGTGGAAGAGCTGCGCTCCGATAACGGCCTGCGGTTTCTGCCCCGGTATATCAACTCCTTCATGAGCCTGAAGGTGGAAAGCTATGTGGACCTGGATACCCACGGCATGTTCATCTGCTCCGTCACAGAGGCCCGTGTGATCTCCGACAAAGAGACCATGACCTACACCTATTATCAGAACAACGTCAAGCCCAAGCCCCAGACCGAAGGCAAGAAGGGCTTCGTGTGCAAAGTCTGCGGCTGGGTCTACGAAGGCCAGACCCTCCCCGACGACATTGTCTGCCCCCTGTGCAAGCACGGCGCCGCGGATTTCGAGCCCATCGCCTGAGCATACGTCTGAAATAGCTGAATGAACGACACAACCGCCTCTTTCGAGGCGGTTGTATTTATTCCGGCTGTTTAAAAATAAGCGTACTTGTTGAATTCAGTTTTGCCTTTCCGTTCAGATCATGCCCCGTCCCGGGGAGAATCCGCCATGCCGCAAAACACGCGGTATTACAAGCTCTTGTGCTGGCCGGTAACGGCGTACTCCACCCACTCGGCCACATTGGTGGCGTGGTCTCCGATCCGCTCGAAGTACTTGGCGATCATCAGCACATCCAGGGCAAATTCCCCCTTGCCGGGGTCCTCGGCAATGATGTCGATGAGGCCGTTCTTCACACGCACGAAGTAGTTGTCCACCACGTCGTCGTGCATCTGCACCGCTTTAGCCAGATATACGTCCTGTTTGATGTAGGCGTCCACGCTGTCTTTGACCATGGCGCTGGTCTCTTTGGCCATTTCCCGGATCTTGGGATAGGCCTCATGCTGCTGGGCGATCATATGGGGCACAATCTCTCCGATGTCCTCCGCCTGGTCTCCGATCCGCTCCAGGTCCGTAATCATCTTCAGCGCCGCGGAAATGGCCCGCAGGTCCCTTGCCACAGGCTGCTGACGAAGCAGGAGCTTCATGCAGATGGTCTCAATGACCCGCTCCTTCTCATCGATCTCCGCGCCGACATAAGAGATCTGCTTGCCAAGGTCCTCATTCCACTCGGTCAAGGACAAAGACGCCAGTTCGATGATCCGCTCGCAAAGAGCACCCATTTCCATCAATTCCTTGTGCAGCAGCGCCAGCTGCTCTTCAAATGTTTCTCTCATCAGCCAAACCTTCCTGTTACATAGTCTTCCGTCCGCTTGTCCGCGGGTTGGGAGAAAATCTGCTCCGTGTCTCCGTACTCAACCAGCTCTCCCAAAAGGAAGAAGGCGGTGCGGTCAGAGATTCTCAGAGCCTGCTGCATGTTATGGGTCACAATGACAATGGTATAGGTTTCCTTCAGATTCGTTGCCAGCTCCTCAATTTTCAGCGTGGAGATGGGGTCCAGAGCAGAGGTGGGCTCGTCCATCAGCAGTACCTTCGGCTGGACCGCCAGGGCCCGGGCGATACACAGCCGCTGCTGCTGTCCGCCGGACAGGCCCAGAGCGTTTTTCTTCAGCCGGTCCTTGACCTCGTCCCAGATGGCGGCGTCCCGCAAGGACCGCTCCACGATCTCGTCAAGCTGGGCCTTATTTCGAATGCCATGGGTCCGGGGACCGTAGGCAACGTTGTCGTAAATGCTCATGGGGAAGGGATTGGGCTTCTGGAATACCATGCCCACTTCCTTGCGCAGCTGATTTACATCCTGGCTGAAAATGTCGGTCCCATTGTACTCTACCGTACCGGTGATCCTCACGCCGTTGATCAGATCGTTCATCCTGTTCAGGGTCTTCAGAAATGTGGACTTGCCGCAGCCCGAGGGACCGATGAGGGCAGTGATGCTTCGCTCCGGAATCTGTATGTTGATATTTTTCAGCGCCTGGGACTGCCCGTACCACAGGCACAAGTCCTGGGCAGTAATAATGGAATTCATTTCTTTCTCCTTTGGAATTTTTTCGTTACCAGAGTCGCGGACAGGTTGATCAGCATAGCGAGAATCATCAGAATGGACGCAATGGCAAAGGCCACTTCAAATTCTCCCTGTTCTTTCGCGTAGATGTACAGCGCCACCGTCAGCGTCGCGCCGGCGCTTCCCAGGCCCTCAAAGAAGCCGTTGGCCATGTGGGCGAAACCAGCGGTGAACAGCAGAGCCGCGGACTCGCCCAGAATCCGCCCCACAGACAGGATGCAGCCGGTGACGATGCCGTCCACGCAGTTGGGCAGGACCACCGTGCGGATCACACGCCACTTCCCTGCCCCCAATCCAAAGGCACCCTCCCGGTAGGACTGTGGCACCGTCTTCAGACTCTCCTGGGTGTTTCGCATGATGGTAGGCAGGTTCATGATTACCAGGGTCAGAGCGCCTGCCATGAGGCTGGTGCCAATGTTGTTGGAGAACATCAGCATGCCAACCAAGCCGTAGATAATGGAGGGAATGCCGGACAGGGCTTCCGCCGCGTATTCGATGACGCTGACAATCCGCCGGTTCGTGGCATACTCCGTAAGGTATACCGCCGCCCCTACGCCCAGAGGAAGCACAATAACCAGTGTCGCGATGATGATATAAACCGTATTGAGAATATCCGGCAGAATGCCGATCCGGTCCGACAGATAACTGGGGCTGGTACTCAGCAGCTCCCAGGTAATGTTGGGCAGGCCCTGGGCCAGCACATAGAAAACAATAAACAGGGTAATACCGCCGGTGACGGCGACAGCCAGGCCCATCAGGCATCGGACCGTCCACAAAAACAGCTTTCTGGAACGAGAGATCATTCTTTTTTCTCTCCTTTCAGGAAGAAATTCAACAGTGCGTTAATCAGCATGATAAACACGAACAGCACCAGGGCGATGGAGAACAGAGCCTGCCGCTGCAAGCCGCTGGAGTAGGACATCTCGCTGGCCACAGCGGTGGTCAGGAATCGGACGCTTTGGAACAGGGAGTCGGGCATATTGGGAGCGTTGCCCGCCACCATCATCACCGCCATGGCCTCGCCGATGGCGCGGCCCACGCCCAGGACTACGGAAGCGGCGACGCCGCTTTTGGCAGCCGGAAGACTGACCCGGAAGTAGGTTTCCTCCGCCGTGGCGCCAAGGGCCAGGGAAGCGTCCTCATATTCCTGGGGAACGGCCTCCAGGGCGGTAACGGACATTTTGATAATGGACGGCAGAATCATCACCGCCAAGACGATGATCGCCGCCAGCAGGCTGGCCCCGTCGGGAATGTCAAACAGCTTGCGCAGTCCCGGGACCAGAACCATCATGCCAACCAGGCCGTAGACCACCGAGGGAATTCCGGCAAGAATGCTGACCATCTGCCCCATTACGTTCTTGACGGAGCTGGGCGCGATCTTGGCAAGATACACCGCCGTAAGGACGCCGATGGGCACGCCGATGATGATGGCGCCCAGGGTGCCGTAGATGCTGGTCAAAATAAAGGGCAGAATGCCATACTTCGGCTCCGCCGCCGTAGAGGCCCACTCGTCCCCGAAAAGGAAGTCGGTCAGGCCGATCTCCACGATCCCGGGAATGCCCGAAGCCACCAGATACACCGTGATGATCAGCACGCAGGCGATGGTCACAAGGCCAAGGACCAGAAAGATCCCATGGACAAACCCTTCAAACAGTTTGCTACTTTTTTTCATCTAAATCAGCCTTTTGTCAAAATTCGCAAAAGCGGAGCGGGAGGTTTCTCCCGCCCCGTTTTGTATTGTCGTCAGTTTGCGGGAACCACACCGGCAGCGGTGATGACTTCGTTGGCCTCAGCGGAGGTGATGTAGTCGAAGAAGGCCTGGGCGACGGGGTTCAGCTCCTTGCCCTCCACCGTCACCAGGACGAAGGGACGCTGGATCAGGTAGGTGCCGTCCTTGACGGTCTCCTCACTGGGGGCCACACCGTTGACGCTGACAGCCTTCACGCTGTCCTTGACACTGGCCAGGGAGGCATAGCCGATGGCGTTGGGGTTCTGGGACACGGCGGTGATCACGTCGCCGGTGGAGGTCAGCTCCTGGCGGTACTGGCACAGATCAGCAGTGCCGGTCAGTTCCTCAAAGCCGTCCCGAGTGCCGGAGCCAGCCTCACGGCCGATGAGCACGATCTCACCGTCAGCGCCGCCCGCTTCGGACCAGTTGGTAATCTCGCCGGTGAAAATCTTGGAAATGGTCTCCATTTCCAGGTTGGCCACGGTATTCTCCGGGTTGACGATCACGGCAATGCCGTCATAGGCCAGAATTGTGGCATTCAAGCCCTGAGACACTTCCTCATCCTTCAGGTTCCGGCTTGCCAGGCCGATGTCGCATCTGCCTTCCGCCACAGCCGTGATTCCGCTACTGGAACCGGTGGGGTTGTAGGTGAAGGTGACGTCCTCGTTGGCCAGCATGAAGCTCTCACCCAGAGCGCCGATAACCTTCTCCATGGAGGTGGAGCCGTCGGTGGAAACCGTGCCGGAGAGAGTCTGAGCCTCAGTGGGGGCGGCAGTGGAAGGTGCGGCGGTGGCCGCGTCGGTGCTTACCGCCGCAGGCTCGGTGCTGGGAGCCGGCTCCTCGGTCTGAGAACAAGCTGCCATGGTCAGGGCCATCGCGGCAGCAAGCACAATGCTGATGAATCTTTTCATAATCTGCTTCTCCTTTAATGAATTTCATGAATGTTTTGTTTGAGATGGATTTTGTTTGCTACGTGTTTCATGATACAGCGCCTATGTAAAATCAGAAATCCGGATTATGTAAAAATACCGTCAAAAATCCCTGGGGATTGTAAAGTTTTTGTATGGTCCGTCCCAAGGGGCCATAAACCGCTTAGTGTAAAATATTAATTGGCAAAAAAAGAGGCAGGGCAAAACAGCCCTACCTCTTGCAACCAAGTGATAT
>CALXFT010000089.1 GCA_944387635.1 uncultured Oscillospiraceae bacterium
GAAGATATGCCGCAAATTGTGTTTGGGTCGATGGCTTCAGCGCACTATCTTGGGTGGCGTGAATAATTCAGGATAATTGTTAAACTAAGTATACAACTAATATATTAGAATATCAATTCGGAATATTTATCAGAATATACAAACCATTTTTGTCATTATTCACCATATTTGTATCTTATAAATAAAATTTCGGATATAACATGATATTTTGCATAACTCGGTCAAAGTAAGGCCAGCTGCCCGGTATCAACGAAACCCCGTCAAATCCTGCCAATCGAAACCCGCCGGCATTCTCATTGATTCAGAGGTTCCTTCTAACAAACGGCGGAAAACGCGCGCACTTTTGGCCATCCTCGGACAGCAAAAAAGCTCCTTGTAATTTGGAGTGTTTCCACCCCAAATTACAAGGAGCCCTGTAAAAATATTCGTTAACGCGTACTAAACAGCGCCAAACGCCTTGACCTCCAAGGCGGCCCCGCGGACCGCGGCTGAGTCAAGTCGATAAGCGCGAAAATTATTAAACAACTTCCAACTTGATGGTATTGGTATTTCCCTGCTGGCCATTGATGGGGCCGCCGGTGAGGAGGATATTATCGCCGGGCCGCAGGTCAAACACGTCGACGGCAGCCTTCTTGGCGTAGTAGAACATCACGTCCATGCTGGGAAATTCGTCCGCCATCACCGGCGTAACGCCCCAGCTCATGGAAAGACGGCGCCAGATCTTCCGATCCGTGGTCATGCCCACAATGTCTACCGGCGTGCGGAACCGGCTGACCATCATGGCGGTCTTTCCGGACACCGAGCAGACCACAATGGCTTTGGCCTGTACATCAATGGCCATGGAACACACGGCGTGGGAAATGCAGTCCAGATTGTTTTCTCCGGTGTACTCCGTAGCCAGGAAACGGTGCTTGTAGTCTGTGTGCTGCTCGGTGTACTCGGCGATTTTTGCCATTGCCTTTACAGCCTCCACAGGATACTTTCCGGCAGCGGATTCGCCGGAGAGCATGACGCAGGACGTGCCGTCGTAAACCGCGTTGGCCACGTCAGAGATCTCCGCCCGGGTGGGCCGGGGGTTCTGGATCATGGATTCCAGCATTTCCGTAGCGGTGATCACGCGCTTGCCCATCATACGGCACTTCCGCGTCAGACGCTTCTGAACCACCGGAACTTCCACATAGGGGATCTCCACGCCGAGGTCGCCCCGGGCGATCATGATTCCGCCGCAGGCGGAGCAGATCTGCTCCACATTGTCCACGCCGGACTGGTTCTCAATCTTGGCAATGATCTCAATGTCGCTGCCGCCATTGGCGTCCAGCAGGGACTTGATCTCCAAAACATCTTCTTTTCTGGAGACAAAGGAAGCGGCGATAAAGTCCACCCCCTGCTCAATGCCGAAGAGAATGTCCGCTTTGTCCTGCTCTCCCAGGTAAGGGCCGGACATGATCTTCTTGGGGAAGGACATGCTTTTGCGGTTGCTCATTTCGCCGCCGATCAGGCACTCGCAGTGGATATCGTGGCCCTCAATCTTCCGGACCTGAAACTTGACCATGCCATTGCAGACCGTGACGATGTCTCCGGGGTGCAGGTCCTGGTGAAGGCGCTTGTAATTGACGCTGACCTTTGTCTCATCGCCTTCCACGTCATCCGTGGTAAAGACGAAGTCGTCGCCTTCCCGAACAGCCGCCTTCCCCTTGGCGAAGGTTTTGATGCGGTACTCCGGACCCTTCGTATCCAGCATAATGGCAATGGGAAGCCCCAGCTTTTGACGGACCCGCTTGATCAGTTCGATCTTCCGCCTGTGTTCTTCATGGTTCCCGTGGGAAAAGTTCAGCCGTGCAACGTTCATTCCGGCCTGACACATTTTCGTCAGGGTCTCTTCATTTTCACTGGCAGGTCCAATGGTGCAGATGATTTTTGTTTTACGCATAGACGCCTCCTGATCGTGTATAGGACAGTCGCGCGTCTCAGATACCGGCGTTTTTCAGATCATGCCGAATCCGATGGAACGCGGGCTGAAATGGCAAGAGCGCTTTCGCTGGCTCTGAACCAGGGTGGATAATCAAATTTCCGCACTTTAGTATACCACAAGCCGGTTTTTCCGTCAATCAAATTTCCGTAAAGTGGCAAATTTTTCATCGTCGGATCAACAGCGGATTATAACCCGGTTCTCCCGGAGCCAGAAGTCGATCTGGCACAGGTAGGCCATGATCTGCGGCCGGCGCATCAGCTGTCCATACCAGGGCTGGGAAGCGGAGCCTGCCAGCAGATCCTCCACCGCCTCCTTGCGAATGATCTGCCAGAGCGGCGCGTCGGAATCTTCCGTCAAGGCATCCACGCGGGCGGCCATGTGCTGTTCGTATATAGGATCAAAGGTCTTGGGATAGGGGCTTTTTTTTCGGTGTAAGACCGGTTCGGGCAGCAGCCCGTCTACCGCGTGACGCAGAAGCCCTTTTTCCATGCCCTGGTATTCCTTGTATTCCCAGGGGACGCCATATAAATACTCCGCGATCCGATAATCACAGAACGGCACCCGCACCTCCAGGGAGTGATACATGCTCATCCGGTCTTTCCTGTCCAGAAGCGTCTGCATGAAGCAGCGGAAATTCAGGTTTACCATCTCCTTCATCCGCCGCTCCAGGCGGGATGTTCCCGGAAGGATATCGCTCTCCTGACAGATCTTCCGATATGCGTCCATGACGTAATCATGCCCGTCTATCCGAATCCACGGCATCAGCAAAGCGGCACGCTGGGTCGTGTTCTGCGCCCACGGGAATCCCTCCTGGTCACGAATGTCCGGGTCCCGGTACCAGGGGTATCCTCCGAATATCTCGTCGGCACACTCTCCGGACAGGGCCACCTTTACATGATTCCGGATCTGCCCGCAAAACAGCAGAAGGGAAAAATCCACATCGGCCATTCCCGGAAGATCCCGGGCTATGGTCCCGGCTTCCAGGGCGCAGTCCAGCTCCCGCGCCGACAGCACCGTCTGGTGGTGTTCCGTATTCAGAGCACGCCGCATGATCTGAATGTAGTCGGCGTCGGAATTTGGCTGAAATTTATCCGGGTGGAAATACCGCTCGTTGTTTTCATAGTCCACGGAGAACGTATGCAGCCGCTCTCCCCTGCCGGCCATTACCTGGGCGCAAACGGCGCAGATGATGCTGGAATCCAATCCGCCGGACAAAAAGGCGCCGATGGGCACGTCAGACACCATTTGCCTGCGTATGGCGTCCAGGACCAGCTCCCGCACATGGTCTGAGGTCTGAGCAAAGCTGTCCGTATGTTCCCTGTCCGTCAGTTTCCAGTACCGCCGCAGCGAGAGCTTCCCCTGGGAATAGTACCCGCAGCACCCGGGCTCCACTTCCAGGATATCCCGGAAAACACCGCTTCCGGGAAGCCGTCCCGGCCCCAGCAGGATCAGCTGTGCCGCTCCCTGTTCGTCCAGCTCCGCCCGGACCGTGGGATAGGCCAGGATGGTCTTGATCTCCGAGGCAAACAACAGCCCGCCTTGGTGCAGCTTATAAAACAGGGGCTTCACGCCGATTCGGTCCCTGGCCAAAAACAGCCGCTTTTTCTTCGACTCCCAGATCGCAAAGGCGAAGATCCCGTTCAGATGCTCCACACAGGCTTCCTTGTACTGCGCGTACGCATGGAGCAGCACTTCCGTATCGGAATGCCCCGTAAAGCGGTGGCCCGCGGCTGTCAGCTCCTTTCGTATTTCCTCCGTATTGTACAGCTCGCCGTTATAGACCAGGCAATAGGATTCCCCTGCCCAGGTCAGTTCCATGGGCTGCTTTCCATTTACAGGGTCCACAATGGCCAGCCGGGTGTGAAGCAGAACCGTATTCACATCCCGATACCAGCCGGAATCATCCGGTCCCCTGTGACGCATGGCAGACAGCATGTTTGAGATGGTGTCAGGCGATGCCGCAAGTCCGATCATGCCGGAAATTCCGCACATATTGTTCACGTCCTTTCCTGTCCGCTGTCTGACGGAAGATCCCATCCGTGCGGCGGGTCCCCTCAGCGGCTTTCCAAAACCTCCCGGCACGCCCGGGGGCCTTTTCAATTCTATGCATGAAACCGGCGAGGATGCTCATACTATTTCCGGTGATGAACATGAAAGACAGCAAGCAGCTCCTGGCGTCCCTGTTGAAAACCACCCAGATGGGACAGACAGGCATCCGCAGCGTACTGGACACCAGTATGCGCCCGGGGCTTCGCAAAGCCCTGGAATCTCAGCTTCAGGAGTACAATTATATCGAAATGGAAGCCCACGCCATCGCGACCCAAAGAGGCTGGGAACTGGCCGACATCGATCCGGCTGTCCGGATCATGACGGATGTCATGACCCGCATGAAGCTCAACGGGCGCAATTCCGATTCCAAAATCGCCGGGATGATGATCCAGGGCAACACCCGTGGAATGATCAACGGACTGAAAAACCTCCACCAGTTTGCGGGGCAGGACGAGCAGATCCATATTTTGTCCCAAAAACTGCTGGACTGCGAGACAGCCAACATCCGTCAAATGCAATCCTTTTTATAAGGAGTCTCCGAAATCCCCTGTTCCGGGTCTGTCTTTTGATCGCGAAAGACAGACCTGTGGAACCAGCCGGCATATCCGCGCATATAATAGTCGGGAACGTGAAAGGAGTGATTCCCATGCCATCCATCGGCTACATCCAAGTCCACGCCTTTTCCAGCAAAGCCCGCTATCCCCTGGCGAATGTGGCGATCACCATTACCGCCTCAGACGGAACGGCCATAGCCATGCGGCTGACCAATCGCAGCGGGACCATTGTCCCCATTGAGATACCGGTCCCGGATAAGGCGGAAAGTCAATCCCCAAACCCGCCGGAGATCCCTTTTACCACCGTCAGCCTGTATGCCCGGCTTCAGGGCTACGAGCAGATCGAAGCCGATAACGTCCAAATCTTCGCGGACACAACCACCAATCAAAACCTGGAGATGATCCCAACTCCGGAACTTCCGGACAGCTGGGGCCATACCATCATTTTCAACACGCCTCCCCAAAATCTCTAGGAGAATGCCTATGCCGGTCGTAACACCATACATCCCGCAGCAGATCACCGTACATCTGGGCGCGCCGGACGAAGCGGCGTCCAATGTTACAGTCAGTTTTTCAGACTATGTGAAGAATGTGGCCTCCAGTGAGATCTATCCCACCTGGGAAGAGAGCGCTTTGCGGGCCAATATCCTTGCCATTGTCTCTTTTGCCCTGAACCGGGTGTACACAGAATTCTACCGCAGCCGCGGCTATGACTTTGAGATCACAAACTCCACCGCCTATGATCAGTTCTTTGTCAACGGCCGCAGCTTCTTTACCAATGTTTCCCGTCTGGTCGACGAGCTGTTCAACGACTATTTACGCAGGCCCGGATTTGTAGAGCCGCTGGCGGCAAAGTTCTGCAACGGAACCACCGTCACCTGTGAGGGCCTGAGCCAGTGGGGCAGCCAGTATCTTGCCCAGGAAGGGTACAACACCCCTCAGATATTGCGCAGCTACTACGGCGATGTGGAGATCGTCACCAACGCTCCCATTCGCGGGATCACCTCCTCCTATCCGGGAATCCCGATCCGGCGGGGCGCCACCGGTCCGGCTGTGGTGGTGATCCAGACGGAACTGAACCGAATCTCCCAAAACTATCCGGCCATTCCCAAAATCTCGCCGGTAGACGGAATCTTCGGCGCCCAGACCGAGGCCGCGGTGCGCACATTCCAGGAAATTTTCGATCTGATCCCCGACGGAATCGTGGGCCGCTCAACCTGGTACGCGTTGGTCCGGTATTATACCGCCGTAACCAGCCTTTCGGAGCTGCGAAGTCAGGGACAGCGGTTTTACGTCAATTCCTGGGCTCTTACAGACCCCATTGAGCAGGGCGATCGAGGCGTCAAGGTGGAGCATCTGCAATATATGCTCGACGTCTTGGCCGCCTATATCCCGGAGATCCCGTCTATTGCCGTTGACGGGATCTTCGGAACCGCCACCCGGGACGCGGTTATTGCCGCCCAGCGTTGGTTCGGCCTTCCCGAGACAGGCATCGTCAACTATGAGACCTGGGAAAGCATCTACAAGCAGTTTTCCGGCATTGAGACCATCAGTTGGCAGGATGCGGAAAAATTCCCCTATACCTCCGCCATCATCGGCAGCAGCAACCCCCGCGCACGCTACTCTACCACCAGTACCATGACCCAATACCCGGGAACTCCCCTGCGCAGCGGAAATCAGGACCCGGTTCGACAGGAGGCGCCGCGATGAGATCACCGGAATCCTTTATCGGCCAACCCATACGCAGCTTGCAGACCATGCTGCAGGTTTTGGCAGCCAATGACAGCACCTTTGCCCGTGTGATTCCCGACGGGATCTACGGTCCGGAGACCATGCGGGCTGTATCTGTATTCCAACGCAATCACGGACTTCCGGTTACCGGCGTAACGGATTCCGCCACATGGAACGCCATTGTGGCCCGATATGAACCGGCGCTGGTAGAACAGTCTGCGGCCCAGGGGCTGCAAATTATCCTCAACCCCGGCCAAGTGATCCGCAAGGGAGACACGTCCTCGTATATTTATCTGGTACAGAGTATGCTGACAGCTCTGTCCGAAATCTACAAAAGCGTGTCGCGCCCCACTATGTCCGGCGTTCTGGACACCATTACCGCGGATGCCCTCGCGTCCTTCCAGTCCTTGAGCGGTCTTCCCATGACCGGGAATCTGGATAAGCACACATGGAAGCATCTGGTTTTGCAGTATCCCCTGGCAGTGAATCTGCAGCTTCCTGATGTGTAATCCGAAAGGCCGGCAAAATTCCGGACACGGCATCCATGTCAAGCCGGCAATCCGGTAGCGCGGACAGAAAAGCGGAACAAAATGAAATGAGGTCTGTGCTGATTTGACACAGGCCTCATTATCGTAAAAACGGGTATTCATACGATTTCTTGATGTGCATATCGACTTTAAGCAGCAGAAATTGCAGAGGAAACGTGCCGGCTCAGATACCTGCGCGCTTCTTGGCTCTCCTGGAAGGAGATCTGGCAAAAATCTTTGGGCAATACCGCACAGAAAAAAGTGCCAAATACCGCCGAGTGTGATATAATAAAGTCATGGATAAACAAATGACGAT
>CALXFT010000090.1 GCA_944387635.1 uncultured Oscillospiraceae bacterium
GCCCGGTTTTGGCGGAAGTTCAAGCCTTGGTGGCGAAAACCACGCTGAATGTTCCCAGACGTACCGCAGACGGCTTTGATTTCAACCGGGCCGTTCTGCTGCTGGCTGTGGCGGAAAAACGCGCAGGATTGAAGCTCAGCGTTTTCGACGCCTATATCAATGTCATCGGTGGTCTGCGGCTGGACGAGCCGGCGGCAGATCTTCCGGTGATCCTGGCCGTGGCCTCCTCCTATCGGGACGCCGCCATCTCCGGCGATCTGGTCGCCATTGGAGAAGTGGGCCTGACCGGAGAAATTCGGGCAGTTTCTCACATGAATCAACGTCTGGCGGAAGCTGCCAGGCTGGGCTTCCGCAGGTGCATCATTCCGCGCAGCGGCTCCGAAAAACTGGAGATCCCCGCCGGTTTGACTGTCTATCGGGTGAGAAATCTCCGGGAAGCCATTGAAACCGCCTTATAACCCTCCGTTTTCAACCAAAGAATACAGGATACAAGGAGTATGGAAATGACACTGGATCAATTAAAGCATTGGCTGGATCAGGCCCACTATATCTACGACGAAACCCTTGCCACAGTGCTGTACGTTGCCCTGGAGCTGGGGCGTCCCCTGCTGATCGAGGGCGCCGCCGGCGTGGGAAAGACGGAGATTGCCAAGGTCATGGCGGGAGTTCTGGATCGGGAGCTGGTACGGCTGCAATGCTACGAAGGTTTGGATGAGAGCAAGGCGCTGTATGAATGGAACTATCAGAAGCAGCTTCTGGCGATTCAGATCAACCGGGAAACCGTGGACCGGGACGGTCTGACCAAACAGCTTTTCAGTGATGAATACCTGCTGGAACGGCCCCTTTTGCGCTCGATCCGTTCAGAAAAGCCGGTGGTGCTTCTCATTGATGAGATTGACAAAGCGGATGAAGAGTTTGAAGCCTTCCTGCTGGAGCTGCTGTCTGAGATGCAGGTGACCATACCGGAAATCGGGACCATAAAAGCAAGCTCTATCCCACTGGTCGTGCTCACCTCTAACCGCGCCCGTCCTCTTTCCGAAGCGCTGCGGCGCAGATGTGCCTATGTGTATATCGACTATCCGGATCTGGAGAAAGAGCTGGCGATCCTGCGCGCAAAACTGCCCAACGCGGATGACCGGCTTCGCGTTCAGGTGGCCCAAGCTGTACAAAAGCTTCGCGGCCAGGAAGCGATTCTGAAAAAGCCTTCCATTGCGGAAGCTCTGGACTGGACGGCCGCCCTGGAAGCTATGGGCGTCCGGGAGCTGACGCCCAAGATCCTGAAAACCACCGCCGGATTCGTTCTGAAAAACAACGATGACATTGCCGCCGCTTTTTCTGGGGAAGGCGGGGACATGCCATGACGGAACCCTATTTGGAACGGCTCTGCGCGTTCTCCCGTATCTTGCGGCAGGAGGGGTTGGACGCGGGGCCTGCCCAAACCGCCGATGCAGCCAGGGTTTTGCTCCTTCTCGGAATGGAAGACCGGGAGCGGGTAAAGACCGCCATGCGGACCGTGTATTCCAAATCCAGAGAGGAACAACTGATCTTTGACCGGTGCTTTGACGGATTTTTCCTGCCGCAAGATGTGATCGAAGCCAAGCTTCGGAAGCAGCGCGAGGAGCAGGTGCGGCTGGAGCAGCAGAGCAGGGAAGCGGAAAAGGAGCTTCAGCTAAACGGTCAGCCTATGGACTTTTCTCCGGAGCAGCGCAGCGCCTATGCCGCCATGCCTCCGGAAGCCCGGCAGCGGCTTCAGGGATTTTTGGAAAAGTACCGCGGAACAGCGGAACGGAATCCCAAACTTTACGGAGATTTTATTCATTCTGTCTTCGCCAGAGCCATTATGGAGCAGCAGCTTCTGATGGAAAATGCCGGCCTGGGCGGTTTGGCGGCTGATCCGGAGATCGGGATCCTCTACCGGGATATTTCTCAGTTTCGGGAGGAGGAGATTCCAAAGGCAATTTCCATCATTCAATCCGTAACAAGACAGATCAACGGTGAGCTATCCGCCAGAAACCCCGGGAGAGGGGAGGGGGGGAAGCTGGATTTTCGCAGGACCATCCGCCGAAGTCTGGAGACCGGCGGAAGCTGCAATCGCCTGTGCTGGCGGAAAAAACGCACGCGAAGGAAACGCCTGGTCCTGCTGTGCGATGTATCCGGCTCCATGGTGCAATTTTCAGAGTTTGCCCTGCGTTTCATTCAGAGTCTGAATCAGGTCAGTGACAGTTCCCGCACGTTTTTATTTTCTGAGACCATGACAGAAGCAGATCCCTTTTCCCTGGAAAACATGGATCTTTTCCGGGACTATGTGCGTCGTTCCGGCATTTACGGAAGGGTCACAGATTTAGGATCTGCCTTGGAGTCTCTGTGCGGAAAGAACCCGCCGGTCCTTTGCTCCGGTGTGACGCTGATCATCCTATCCGATACCAAGAGCGTTGACTTATCCCGTGCCGCAGCGGCGCTGATGGAGGCAATGCGTCATACCGGACGAGTCATATGGCTCAACCCAATCCCTCAGAATCGTTGGCAATACATTCGCAGCGTGCAGACCATGGCATCCTTGTGCCAGATGATTCCCTGCAGTACGCTGCAGGAGCTGGCTTCCGCGTGCAGAAGGATTTCCAGAAGCTGACAAATCATCATCAGAGGCTTCCAAAATTATTTCGGGGCACGACTATTTGCGGAATATGGTCGTGCCCTTTATTGTTTTCTCAGGATACAGGTTGTATTCCATACTTATCTATGCTAGAATAGCAGCAACGGGAAGCAATCGGCTGTCACTGGCCCTTCCCGTTCCGAGAAATCGGATTCTTACAGAACAGGAGACTATTTCGTGAGCAACCTTCGCATTCTCCCATGGCTTGCCTGCGGCATCCTGGCCGTCATGGCATTTATCTTAAAATTTTGCATACCGGGCTACAGCTTCTCTGCTTTGGTCTGCTGCTGCCTGCTTGGGATCATTGCCTTCTATGAGCTGACGCGCATTCTGCTTCCGCACTTTCCCGCCGCAATGCCGCTGCTGCGCCGTATCTTCACTGTTTGCCTGGTCATTGGGCTGATCGTGGTCGGCATCACAGAAGCATTGATTATCCATGCCAGCTTCGGAAGCGCGGAAGAGCCGGTAGACTATGTGGTCGTTCTGGGAGCAAAGGTTCGCAGCGACGGCCCATCCGTCTCTCTTTGGGACCGGATCTACGCCGCCAGGGATTATTTACAGGAAAATCCTCATGTCATAGCGGTGGTATCCGGTGGGCAGGGAGCGGATGAGCCCATTACCGAAGCGCAGGCGATTTATGACGAACTGGTGCGCATGGGGATCTCTCCGGACCGCGTCTGGATGGAGGACAAAGCTACCTCCACTTGGGAAAATCTTTGGTTTTCCCTGGATCTGATCGAAGAGAAAACAGGCAGCCGCCCCGAAAAACTGGGTGTACTATCCAGCGAATACCACTTGTTCCGAGCCAGTCTGTTTGCCAAAGCCTGTGGTGTGGAATTTGTAGGCGTTCCGGCCAAAACATCCAGACCGTCTCAGCTGATCAATCACTACATGCGGGAAGTTGCCGGCGTTTGGCACTACATTTTATTGGGAGGAAGATATCATGGATCGTAATTATGCGGAATATGCCTGGAATCAGACATCCGAGATACTGGCCATCGACTCTCCCTCGGGTTTTACGCAAAAAGCTGCCCAATGGACCAAGAAAGCTTTTGAAAGCCTTGGCTGCCGTGCCATCACCACCGAAAAAGGCGGTGTGCTTGTGGATCTGGGGGGCCAGGGGCAGGGGAATGGTCTTCTCCTGGCCGCACACTTGGATACCTTGGGCGGCATGATCGCGCAGATCAAAGGCAATGGGCGGCTGCGGCTGACCAATATCGGCGGCATGCAGGCAAACAACGCGGAGGCCGAGAATGTTCGTGTGTATGCGCGGAACGGTCGGGCCTATGACGGTACATTGCAGCTGTGCAATGCTTCCGTTCATGTCAACGGGGAATACCGAAACGCCAAGCGAGACTTTGATACCACCGAAGTGGTTCTGGATGAGGATGTCCGCACAGAAGAGGATGTGCGCAAATTGGGACTGGAGGTCGGAGACTATGTCTGCTTCTCTCCCAGGACATGCAGAACTGCCAGTGGATATGTAAAAAGCCGTTTCCTCGACGATAAACTGTCTGTAGGCATTCTGCTGGGGCTTGCAAAGTATCTGAAAGATCAAAAAATCGATCTGAAGCGTAAAGTGTACATCTATATCACGGTATATGAAGAAGTGGGACACGGATGTGCCGCTTCCATTCCGGAAGGCATTTCAGAAGCCATTTCCGTGGATATGGGCTGTGTAGGTGACGGACTGACCTGCACAGAGCGTCAGGTAAGCATATGTGCCAAAGACAGCTATGGTCCATACGATTATGAAATGGTCGGGAAACTGATTGAAGCCGCAAAGAAAACCGGAGCGGATTATGCCGTAGATGTGTATCCGCACTATTCTTCCGAAATACCTTGCTTCTTCTGAAAGGATATCTTTTGCTGTAAACTTCTCCTCCAGTCACAGCAGCGCCCCGGGACCAGATTGCAATGTCCCGGGGCGCTTCGTATTATTTTTCGCAAGCCGCGACGAAGCTGTCAAAAATTCTTCTCTGCCGCCTGCTTCTCTTACTCATATGTTCCGGATGCCATTGGATACCCAGGAAAAACGGATGGGACGGGACTTCTATGGCTTCCGCAAAACCGTCCTCACTGATCGCGCAGACGCGGACGTTCTTCCCCGGCACATCTACCGCCTGATGATGCATGCTGTTTACATCCAAATGGTCTACGCCGAGAATTTCGTGCAATCCGGATTCCTTGGTAATCACAACGCCATGACATCCCTTGTCACGGCGGGGATTGCCTGAATGCCTGCACCGCTGGATCTGTTTTATGTCCTGAAAGAGCGTACCGCCGCAAAAGACGTTCATGACCTGCTCTCCGCGGCAAATTCCGAGGACCGGTTTTCCGGTAGGGAAGAATGCTTCCAGCATCTTCAATTCCACCGTATCCCGCAGAGGAAACGGCTTACCGCACCCATCTGTCATTGTCTGACCGTAGTACTTTGGATCCATGTCCCCGCCTCCGGGAAGCAGCAGACCATCACAGCGAAGCATTTTTTCAATAATGCGCGGGTCATCCAAGGGCAGCCAAAGGAGTCTTGCGCCCGCGCGGTTTAAGCTTTGCTCATATTTGCTGTTCATGTACTTGCGGAAAGGATCTGTTCCCGCAAGCGGTATCGCAATGATCGGTTTCAACCGCAACCACCTCCATATGGACTATATGCTAGCAGAGATGTGACGCCAGGTCAATCCGCATTCGGAAAAAATGATAGGGAAAGGGGAGAGGGGAGATGCTGCAAAGCTCATAAAAACGCCCCAATGAACATTCCCAGCACAAAGCCAATCAGGGCGGCAGCGCCGATTTCCAAAGGGTGACGTACATATTTGACCCGGACAATTCGTTTAACGACTGGCTTCTCCACAACTTTTTCTACGACTTTATCCACTTTTTTTACCATGTGCAAAACAATCGGCGGTTCTTCGTAAACCGGCTTTCTGCCAGTGGCAAGGTATTCCACCTCTGTATCCAAAACCTCAGCAAGTCGTATCAGGTTGATCGTGTCGGGGCTGGTTTGGTCATTTTCCCATTTGCTGATTGCCTGCCGGGACACATGCAAAGAGGATGCCAACTGCTCCTGGGATATTTTTTGCGCTTTTCTCAATTCGCTGATGCGTTCCCCAATAGACATCTGTCAACAATCCTCCTCAAAAATTGTCAACTTTAGGTCGCGTCTGCTATTTTACTCAACTTTTTCTGTAAAGTCAAGCTTTGAAAGAGGATTGGCCTCCGCCGCGATTTTCAGTTCCGTATTTTCAATGTGCGTATAAATTTGCGTTGTATTCAGATTTTCATGTCCCAAGACCTCCTGTACAGTCTTTACATCGACGCCGCCGGAGAGCATCATGGTTGCCGCGGTATGCCGCAGTTTATGCGCTGAAAACTGCGTAGAATCCAATCCAGCCTGAAGGAGCGCCTTTTTTACCAGGCGGTGGACCGCAGTCACACTGATCCGGTTTCCGTCCCGTGAGCCAAACAGCGCGCGATTATCCGTAAGAACTTTCTTATTTCGCTCAATCAGATACCCATCGATGGCTTTCCTGCACGCCGCGCCAAAGTAGACAAAGCGCTCTTTGTTTCCTTTGCCCACAACACGGATCCGGTCTTCATAGACGTCAGTCAGATTCAGTCCCACAAGCTCACTGCGGCGGATGCCGCAATTCAGAAATAACATCAAAATTGCGTAGTCGCGTTTTTCGTTTGGGCCGGAGACCGCTTGCAGCAGGGCCGCGGATTGCTCCAGGGTGAGGTATTTGGGCAGGCTTTTCCGAAGTTTCGGATATTCCAGGTCTGCCACCGGATTCTCGTCAAGCTGCTTTGTTCGAACTGTCAGATATTTATAGAACGATTTTATCGCGGACAGCTTTCTGGCACGCGCGGAAGGGGAAATGCCGTATTCCGGGGCGGGAGAATCGGGATTTACGGGCCTGTCATTTGCCAGATAGGACAGAAAATCAAAAATCTCCGATGTATCGATGCTTCGGATAAATTCCAGATCAACATCTCGAATGTCAATGTCTTCCAAAGGAGCTGACAGCGGCATGTCATTGCGCATGAGCTTGATAAATCGCAGAAACATTCTCAGATCCAGATAGTATTCTGAGATCGTAAGCTGTGACTGTCCCTTGATGTTTTCGTGATAGATCAAAAATTCCCGCAAAATTTGCGGACAATCGGCGTAACGTTTCATATGGATCGCCTCCAGTACGAATAGATGAAATCCAGATCATTCAGCAGCTGCCGAACGCTCTCTGAACTGGATTATAGCACATTTGCTCTGCGAACGCAACAAAATGACAGAGCTTTTGTTGCGTTCGCTCTGTGATGTAAATAGATGTGACCCATCTACAAGGAGAAAATTTACGATGTGGTATATGACAGGTTGCAAGACGGA
>CALXFT010000091.1 GCA_944387635.1 uncultured Oscillospiraceae bacterium
CTGCCGATCCGCTCCTTGCGTAAAGATGGCCTGTTGTCAATTTGACGATTAGGTCCAATGTTTTAAACTAACACGTTAATATTTTACACTAAGTCAAAAGTCTTGCTTTATGGTTTTCTCCATGGTATAGTTGACCTGTACTGACCGGGTCCGCTCCGGTCCGGCGGATCCGTGGATGATTTTGGAATGTACGAGGTGGTCCCTGTTGAAGAAACTGCTGAACATGTTGCTTCCGTATAAAAAAGAATGTATCCTCGCTCCCCTGTTCAAGCTGCTGGAAGCCTCCTTCGAGCTGCTGATTCCCCTGGTGGTGGCACACATCGTGGATACCGGCATCGCCGCCGGCGACAGCGGGTATATTCTGAAAATGTGCGCAATCATGGTGGTTCTTGGCCTGATCGGCCTGCTCTGCGCCGTGACCGCCCAGTACTTCTCCGCCGCGGCGGCGGTGGGCTTTGCCGCCTCCCTTCGCAATCGGGTCCTTAAGCACATTCTGCGCCTGAGCTACAGCCAGATCGATCAGCTGGGAACGTCCACCCTGATCACCCGAATGACCTCGGATATCAACCAGATCCAGAACGGCCTGAACCTGACTCTGCGGCTGCTGCTTCGCTCGCCCTTCGTGGTCTTCGGCGCCATGGTCATGGCCTTCACCATTGACTTTCAGGCTGCCCTGGTCTTTGCAGGGGTGATTCCCCTGCTGTGCATTGTGGTCTTCGGCATTATGCTCATTACCATGCCCATGTATCGGCGGGTTCAGACTGCCCTGGATGCCGTAACCTCTGCCGCCCGTCAGAATCTCACCGGCGTTCGCGTTCTGCGGGCCTTCTGCAAAGAGGCGGAGGAAGTGGAGGCCTTTGAGGAAAAAACCCAGCACCTGACCCTGCAGCAGCTCTCCGCCGGCCGGATCTCGGCTCTGATGAATCCGATCACCTATGTGATGATCAACTTCGCTGTAATCCTCCTGATCCGCATCGGCGCGTGGAAGGTGGACTCCGGCATTCTGACCCAGGGGCTGGTCATCGCCCTTTACAACTATATGTCCCAGATCCTGGTGGAGCTGATCAAAATGGCCAACCTGATTATCTCCATCACCAAGGCCGTGGCCTGCGGTAATCGGATCTGCCAGCTTCTGAGCCTGGAACCAAGTCAATGCAGTGGGAGCCGCCCGGCGGATTCCTTACAGGGCCATGTCCAGTTCCGGGACGTAACCGCCGGATACCCCGGCGCCGGCCACCCCGCGCTGGAGCGTATTTCCTTTACCGCCCGGCCCGGACAGACCATCGGTATCATCGGCGGCACCGGCTCCGGAAAGTCCACCCTGGTGAATCTGATCCCCCGGCTTTACGATGTCCTGTCCGGCTCCGTCCTGCTGGACGGTGTGGATGTATCGGACTATGACCAGGCCTCCCTGCGCCGCCGGATTGGGGTGGTCCCCCAGAAGGCCTCCCTTTTCCAAGGCACCATCCGGGAAAATCTGCTCTGGGGCAATGAGAACGCCACAGATGACCAGCTCTGGGCCGCTCTGGAAATGGCCCAGGCCCGGGAGGTCGTCAAGGACAAAGCCGGAGAGCTGGACGCCCCGGTGGAGCAGGGCGGTCTGAACTTCTCCGGCGGCCAGCGGCAGCGGCTTACCATCGCCCGGGCATTGGTCCGCAATCCCAGAATTCTGATTCTGGACGACAGCGCCTCCGCCCTGGACTATGCCACGGAAGCCGGACTCCGGAAAGCCCTTCAAGCTCGAAAGGACCCGCCCACCACCTTCCTGGTCTCCCAGCGCGCGGCCTCGGTCCGCTACGCGGACCTGATCCTGGTTCTGGATGACGGTTCCCTGGTGGGGACCGGCACGCACCAGCAGCTGCTGGCCTCCTGCCCCGTTTATCAGGAGATCTACTACTCCCAGTTCCCCAAGGAGGTGGACCGCCATGAAGTCTGACCGCTCCGCCAACCCCACATGGAAAAAAGTCATGCTCCGTATCCGTTCTTACTGGCCTGGCCTCATTGCTACCTTGCTGCTCGCCGCGCTGTATGTGGCCATGAGCCTTTACATCCCCATTCTCTTCGGCAGCGCCATTGACTGCATCGTCACGGCAGGGGCTGTGGACTATTCGGCTATGGCCGTATACCTGAAAAGGGCCGCCCTCTGCGCTGTTGCCGCCGCCCTGGCCCAATGGCTCATGAGCCAGCTGAACAATCACATAACCTACCGGGTCTCCCGGGATATCCGGGACGAAGCGTTTCGTCACATTCAGACCCTTCCCCTTCGCTATCTGGATCAGCAGTCCCAGGGCGATACCGTCAGCCGGGTGGTCGCGGACATCGATGCCTTTGCCGACGGCCTGCTCATGGGCTTTACCCAGCTGTTTACCGGCTTGACGACCATTCTCGGCACCCTGGCCATCATGCTGCGCATCCACTGGGGCATTGCCCTGGTAGTGGTCTGTATCACGCCCCTGTCTCTGGTGGTGGCAAATTTTATCGCCCGCAGGACCCATGCCATGTTCCAGCTGCAAACCGCCACCCGCGGCCGGCTGACGGGACTGACCGACGAGGCCATCGCCAACAGCAAAGTTATCCAGCTCTTTGGCCACGAGGAAGCTACCATGGCCCAATTCGATCAGATCAACGGCAAGCTGGAGAAGGCCGCCCTGCAGGCCACCTTCTTCTCCTCCATGGTCAACCCCTCCACCCGGTTCGTCAACTCCCTGGTATATGCCGGCGTCGGCCTGACCGGCGCATTGGTTGCCATAGGCGGCGGGATTACCGTGGGCAATCTGACCAGTCTGCTCAATTACGCCAATCAATATACCAAGCCCTTTAACGAGATCTCCGGCGTCGTTACCGAGCTGCAGAACGCCCTGGTCTGCGCCGAACGAGTCTTCGCCCTGATCGAGGAGCCTTCCCAGACCCCGGATCCGGCGGTTCCTCAGCATCCGGGCCCCGTCCGGGGGAAGCTGGAGATCCGGGATCTGCGCTTTTCCTATACGCCGGAGAAGCCCTTGTTCGTAGGCTTCAACTTACAGGTCCGGCCCGGTCAGCGGGTGGCCATCGTAGGCCCCACCGGCTGCGGAAAGACCACCCTGATCAATTTGCTCATGCGCTTTTACGAAGCGGACAGCGGCCAGATCCTCCTGGACGGGGTGGATACCCGGAATATGGAACGAGGACAGCTGCGCCGCAGCGTAGGCATGGTCCTTCAGGACACCTGGCTCAAATCCGGCACCATTCGGGAGAACATCGCCATGGGCAAGCCCGATGCCACGGAGGCGGAGATCATCGCGGCCGCCAAACAGGCCCACGCCCACAGCTTCATCCGCCGTCTTCCCCATGGCTATGACACCCGGATCTCCGAAACCGGAGAAAACCTTTCCCAAGGCCAGAAGCAACTGCTTTGCATTGCCAGAGTCATGCTCTGTCTGCCGCCCATGCTGTTCCTGGACGAGGCCACGTCCTCCATAGACACCAGAACCGAGCGCCATATTCAGGCGGCTTTCGACGCCATGATGACCGGTCGAACCTCTTTCATCGTAGCCCACCGGCTCTCCACCATTCAGGAAGCGGACCTGATCCTGGTTATGCGAAACGGCTGTATTGTGGAGCAGGGAAAACACCAGGAGCTGCTCCAACGCCGGGGCTTCTACGCCCAGCTGTACCAGAGCCAGTTCGCCCACTGATCCGTGTACCCATCCGGATTGACTTTTTCCGCCGCCGGATGTAATATGAAAAGCGTGGACCTGGCCCTCCCCCTGGAACGGCCGGTACCAAGCGATGTTTACTCAATCGTTTCCGACAATATCTACAGACATACGGAAGGAGCATGTTCTATGCCAAAATGGTTGGACGACGCGATTTTCTACGAGATCTATCCCCAGAGCTTTCTGGACACCAACGCCGACGGCATCGGCGACATCCAGGGCATTATCCGGAAGCTGGACTACATCCGGGACATGGGCTTCAACGCCATCTGGATCAATCCCTGCTTCCTCTCTCCCTTTGGTGACGCCGGATACGATGTTGCCGACTACTACACTGTGGCCCCCCGTTACGGCACCAACGAGGATCTGAAGGAGCTGTTCTGCCAGGCCCATGCCCGCGGAATCCACGTTCTTCTGGATCTGGTTCCCGGCCACACCTCCTGGGAGCACAAGTGGTTTCAGGAATCCATGAAGCCCGAGAAAAACGAATACACCGATCGATACGTCTGGACCAACTCCGTCTGGGAATCCCCCGAGGGAATGGGCTGCCTGCGTGGTCTTTCCCAGCGGGACGCTTCCTGTGCTCTGAACTTCTTCACCTGTCAGCCCGCTCTGAACTACGGCTACTACGAATGCACCCGCCCCTGGCAGCAGTCCATGGAGGACGAAGGACCCAAGGCAACCCTGGCCGCCATGATAGACGTCATGCGCTTCTGGCTCACCATGGGCTGCGACGGCTTCCGGGTGGATATGGCCGCCAGCCTGGTAAAGAACGACCCCGACAACAAGGGCGTCATTGCTCTTTGGCAGAAGGTTCGCGCCTTCCTGGACACTGAGTTCCCGGAGGCCGCCATCATCTCCGAATGGGGCGATCCGGACAAGTCTCTGCAGGGCGGCTTCCACATGGACTTCCTGCTCCACTTCGGACCCTCCCACTACAACGATCTGTTTCGCCTTTCCGAGCCCTACTTCTCCGACCGGGGCCTGGGGGACGCGTCCGCCTTTGTGGCCCGGTACCTGGAGAGCAGGGAAAAAGGCGGCAAGGACGGCCTGATCTGCATCCCCTCCGGGAACCACGACATGCTCCGCCTGGCAAAGCATGTGGAGGGCGTCCAGAAGAACCTGGTTTTTGTCTTCCTCATGACCATGCCCGGCGCGCCCTTTGTCTACTACGGCGACGAGATCGGTATGCGCTATGTGGAAGGCCTGACCAGCGTAGAGGGCGGCTATGAGCGCACCGGCTCACGTTCTCCCATGCAGTGGGACGATGGCGTCAACGCCGGATTCAGCACCGCCCCCAAGGAAAAGCTCTACATTGCCCAGGATCCCGCTCCGGACCGTCCCACGGTGGCAGCCAGCCTGCGCGATGCGGACTCCCTTCTGAATCAAGTCCGGAACCTGATCGCTCTGCGCAAGGCCCATCCGGCCCTGCACAACCGTTCCGACATCCGCTTCATCTGTGACGGCGCACCCAAGAAGCCTCTGGTATATCTTCGTGCCTGTGAAACAGAGGAGCTGCTGGTGATCCTCAATCCCTACCGGGAGCCTGTCACCTTCTCCCTGCCCCAGGCCCTGGAATCCGGAATCTATACCTTCGGCGGTGAAGCCGCCCAATCCGGCAGCACCGTCACCGTCCCCGGCGTATCCGCCGGCGTCTACAGCCTTCGCTGATCCCTTCGCCCCCGCCGCCGGCGGGGGCGAATTTCAATCCACATCGTGCCTGGATCTTTTGAAAAAAGAGTTGACTTTTCTCCGAATTTCCGGTATAATAATCAAGCTAAAAATGCTAGTGTAGCACAGTCGGTAGTGCATCTCACTCGTAATGAGAAGGTCGCCTGTTCGAGTCAGGTCACTAGCTCCACAAAAACCACCGGATTTCATGGGATTTCCGGTGGTTTTGCTTTACTTTCTGAACTTTTTGGCATGGTTTATAAATCTCTGTTTTGTAACCTTTTTCAAAAAGCGGGACTTTAGCGGGACTAACTGAGAAAATCCCTTTTTTCGTGACAACATATCCCGCTAACTCTGGGATAAACCACAAAGAAAAACAGCCTCAGCGATCTGCCAAGGCTGCTTTCTTCATGCTTTTTTGAATAGAAGTTTGTCCAGTGTCTGGCTTGCTTGTTCGTCTCGCTTTGCCAGTGCATGGGCGTAAATATCCAGTGTGGTAGATGTTTTAGCATGGCCTAACCGTTTCGAGACAGTCAAAATATCCATTCCCTCAGAAATCAATAAGGTGGCCTGTGTGTGCCGAAACTTGTGGGGATGAATGGGCGGTAGGTTATGGCGCTTCGCAAAATGTGCCAGCCACTTTGTGGGAGCGTCAGGAAACATAGGGGAGCCATCCTCTGCGGTCATAATGTAGCCGGAATTGGGAACACCACGTCTCAGAAAATCGGTTGCCTGTTCCAGTTTCCAGCGCCGCAGAAGGTTCATAACAGACGGGGAAACAGAGACATACCGGGATTCACCTGTTTTCAATGTGGTGGAAATAGGGCCGCTCTGGGGCGTGTAAACCCGGTTTTCACATAGATATAAGGTGCAGGACTCCCAGTCAATCCGTTCCCAGCGCAAGCCTAGAATTTCACCCCGTCTTGCTCCGGTGGCGATCAGAAGTTGGACGCACACTTGCCATTTTAGCGGTTCTTCTTCCAGGGCTTTTAGAATCGCCTGTAGCTCTTCCAGTTCAAATGCGTCCATCTCGTGTCTTTCTGCTTTCGGCGGCGTGGCACGTTCGGCAACATTGGATTGAACAAGACCTTCTTTCACGGCCTGAGACAAAACCGAGCTGATAACACGGTGGAACTTGAGAATGGTATTCCCGGAAAGCGTTTTTCCGGTTGACTTGTTCTGACCTGTTTTTGAAAGCGTGGCATAAAGTGTATTCAGGTGGTCTGCTCGTAAGTCTTGCAATTTGAGAAAGCCAATCTCTTCGTTGACGCGAGTTAAAATATCCCGGTAGCTGGCAAGTGTACGAACTTTCATGCCGTTTCGTTCCTTTAAGTCCAAAACATACGCTGAATATTTTTCAAATGTTGGCTTTTCGACAGAGATTTTCCCTTTTTTGCAGTTTTCCTCAAACAAGGTTGCCTGACGCTGCAATTCCCGTTCAATCTGACGTTTCGTCATGCCAGGTTCAGGCCGCCAGGTTAGAAGAAAATCTTTTAGTTTCTTCCCGTCTGCGGTACGGCCCCGGAAAACCCGAATCTGATAGGAAACAACCTTTCCATCCCGCCCGAAACGTGGTGTAATGTTCGCCATGTGATACCCTCCTAATCAACGTCTGTCACGACACTCTG
>CALXFT010000092.1 GCA_944387635.1 uncultured Oscillospiraceae bacterium
AAAGGAGTGACGACTGCTATGATGGTTTCCACAAAGGGCCGCTACGCTCTGCGGGTGATGATCGACTTAGCGGAGCATGACGACGGACTGTACATTCCCCTGAAAGAAATCGCCGCCCGACAGGATATTTCGGAGAAATATCTGGAAAGCATCGTCAAGCTGCTGACCCGAAACGGCGACCTGGTCGGCGTCCGGGGCAAGGGAGGAGGCTACCGGCTGACCCGCTCCCCGGAGGAGTATACGGTGGGTGGGATTCTGCGCCTCACCGAAGGCGGTCTGGCTCCGGTGGGCTGCCCCGGTCTGAGCGGCCGGAGCTGCGAGCGGGCAGAGGACTGCCGCACGCTCCCCGTGTGGCGGGAGCTGAACCGGCGGATCAACCAGTACCTGGACAGTATTACCCTGGCGGATCTGCTCCTTCCGGCGGAGGACGCCGCCCCCTCCTGAACAAAAAGAGAGAATGCCGCGCCTGCCGGGCGCGGCATTCTGCGTTGTTCAGTCTGCGTAGCGGGACAAAAACTGCCGTGTGCGCTCCTGCTGGGGATGCTCGATGACCTGGTGGGCGTCGCCCTGCTCCACAATGAGGCCGCCGTCCATGAAGATCACCTGGTCGGCCACATCTCTGGCAAAGGCCATCTCGTGGGTGACGATAATCATGGTGGTCTTCTGCTCCGCCAGGGAGCGGATGACCTTCAGTACCTCGCCGGTGAGCTCCGGGTCCAGGGCGGAGGTGGGCTCGTCAAAGCAGAGGATGTCCGGATGGAGGGCCAGGGCCCGTGCGATGGCCACCCGCTGCTGCTGCCCGCCGGAGAGCTGGTGGGGATAGTGTCCGGCCCGGTCGGAGAGGCCCATCTTGGCCAGCAGCTCCTTCCCCTCCCCCTCAATCTCCGCCAAAATCTCTTTTTTCCGGCTCTTGAAGCCGGGCTGCTCCTTGGCCAGCAGCTCCTTGGCCAGGGTGACGTTTTTCAGGGCGGTGTACTGGGGAAACAGGTTGAAGGACTGGAAGACCATGCCGAAGTGGAGGCGCTTCTTCCGCACCTCGCTCTCCCGCTGGGTGGCGGGGTCGTCCGCGTCGAACAGGGTCTTGCCCCGGACGAGAATCCTTCCGTGGTCAGGCTTCTCCAGAAAGTTCAGACAGCGCAGCAGCGTCGTCTTGCCGGAGCCGGAGGAGCCGATGATAGCCAGGGCCTGGCCCTGCTCCAGCCCGAAGCTGATGTCCTCCAGAACCTTTGTGGCGCCGAAGTGTTTTTCGATGTTTTGTACCTCTAAAATTGCCATACTGCCGCCTCCTTTCAGCGGAAGAAGCTGAGCTTCTTTTCCAGCCGGTTCAGCAGAATCGTCACAATGCCGCTGAAGGCCAGGTAGTAGACCGCCGTGAAGAACAGCGGCCAGATGAGGCCGGCATATCCCCGGTTGCCCTTCATAAAAGACTCGCCCATCCAGATGACCTCCTGAAGGGCGATGACCCGCGCCAGAGAGGTGTCCTTCACCAGGGTGATAATCTCGTTGGACATGGGGGGGACGATGCGCTTAATCATCTGCAGGAGGGTCACTTGGAAGAAAATCTGGGACTTGGTCATGCCCAGCACCTGTCCCGCCTCCTGCTGGCCGACGGGGACGCCCTGAATGCCGCCCCGGTAAATCTCGGAGAAGTAGAAGGAGTAGTTGAGGATGAAGGCCACCGCCACGGCGGTAAACCGGCCGCCCTCTCCGCCGCCCCAGTTGAAGACCTTCATCAGCGGGGGGACGTAGTAGATAATCAGAATCTGAAGGACCAGAGGGGTGCCGCGGATAATCCAGACCAACAGGCGGCAGATCAGGCGGATGGGGCGGAATGCAGTCAGAGCGCCGGCAAGCTTCCCCGGCCGGCGTCCCGCCGGCGCCTTCCGCCGGAGCAGCCAGTGGACCGGGCGGGCCAGAGGGGCCCAGCGGTTCATGGAGCCGAAGGAGATTACCAGCCCCAGGGGCAGCGCGCCGGTAAGCGTAACCAAAAATAGCTGTACGGTTTTGACAAACCCCTCGTTCAGGGCTGATACCACCGTCTGAAATTCAGCAGACATGAAGAACATGCCGTCGTCCTCCCTATGTATCTCGTGAAGTGCGGCCTTGCGGCAGAGGCCATTCAAAGGCAGAGGGCCATAAAACCCTCTGCCTTTGAAGGGATGGTTTCAAAACAGGCTGGATTACTCCAGAATGACGGACTCCTGAAGGCCGTAGGTGGTGGCCACCTCCAGCACGGTGCCGTCGGCCACCTTCTCCGCCCAGAAGGCGTTGAACTCGTCCACCAGGTTGGAGTCCGGACGGAAGCCCACGCCGTACTCCTCGGAGTCCTGGCCCTGGAGCTCGTTCAGGTTCAGCACATAGGTCAGGTTCTCATAGCTGGTGCCCTCGCCGATCATGGCGCCGGCCATCAGCAGGTCGATGACCGCCGCGTCGGACGTGCCGGCGGAGACCTCCAGCAGGGTGTCCGCCTGCTTGGGCACGGGAACGGTGCTGCCGCCCAGCGCAATGGCGGCGTCCTCACCCACGGAGCCGGACTCCACGGCCACGTTCAGGCCCTCCAGGCTGGTCAGGCCCTCGAAATCGGCGGCCTTGTCGGCGGGGACCACCAGCACCTGGGCGTTCAGGCAGTAGGGGACGGAGGTGGCCATGGCGGCCCTCACCTCGTCGTTGAGGGTCATGCCGTTCCACACCGCGTCGATGTTGCCGGCCTCCAGCTCCATCACCTTGTAGTCCCAGTTGATCTCGACGAACTCCGCGGTGACGCCCAGATACTCGGCGAACAGCTTGGCCATGTCGGCGTCAAAGCCGATCCACGTGCCGTCCGCGTCCTGATAGTCCATGGGCTCGAAATTGGTGATGCCCACCACCAGAGTGCCCTTTTCGGTGACGGCGGCCACGTCGTCCACCGCTTCCGCCTCATTTCCGGCGCTGCTGGCGCTGGCGTCCGCGGGGGTGGAGGCGCTGGCGTCGGGCTGGCTGGAGCCGCCGGCCGGAGCGGAGGAGCTCTCCCCGCCGCCGCAGGCGGTCAGGGACAGGGCGAGGGTCAGAGCAAGTGCAAGAGACAAGGTCTTTTTCATGTACAGAACCTCCAGATTGTGAAGATAGGCAGGGAGGTCCCCTGCTGCTTTCACATTTTAGCACGCTAATGCAATGTTGTAAAGAATTATTTGCCGGCGTCCCCAGCTTTTATGTTTTTGACAAAAAATGATGTCCTGCTCTGTGCAGTTACGCCAAAAATCAAAGAGGCCGGGCGCGGCCACCCGGCGCGGTCCGGAAAACCGGAATCCCTGCGCACGGACGCCGCGCCCGGCGGGCGCTGTCCCGGACCGGCAGTTACTTCATGCCGTTCTCGTAGGACTCGATCATCTTCTTCACCATCTGACCGCCCACGGAGCCGGCCTGCTTGCTGGTCAGGTCGCCGTTATAGCCCTGCTTCAGGTTGACGCCCACCTCGTTGGCGGCCTCCATCTTGAACTTGTTCATGGCCTCGCGGGCGCTGGGGACGACCAGCTTGCTGCTGCTGCTGTTATTGCCGTTACTGGACATAAATGTTGTCTCTCCTTTTCTGTTTCTGTGTTTGGATATTTCCCTGGATGGAACATCCGAAGCTATCTTGTCCCCGCCGCGCCGGCCCTATGCGCCGCCGGGGTTTCCTGTTTCCGTCATTTTTCCACCTGCTGGAGGCCGGTTGGAGTTTGACGTTTTGAGGTTGAGAATGGCCGCCCCCTGTGCTATAATGCGGTCAGCGGATGCGCTTATGTATATATTTAAGGAGCTGGAGCAAGAGATGAAATTAGGAATCGGCATTCAGACGCCGGATTCCATATCTTCATACTTCTCCACAAACACCGCTAGAGCCTGATACAGCGCCGTTTTACGCAAAACCGACCAAATTATAAGTTCATATTTCTCTATGCAGCCCCACGCAGAAATGGCGTAAAAATGGCGTAGAGAAACCGACTGATTTGCAGGTGGAGAAGAGCACTACTACTCTAAGAAAACACAAAGATGAGCACGGCCTATACAAACGGTTCGTGCTCATCTTTTTCATAGGGTAGTCACCATAAGAAAGAGGCAGCAGATTTCTCTGCTGCCCCATCAGAAAACATGAGATGCGGTCATTCACTTGTTATAAGGCTTCAACAGTCTCCAAGAACTGCCCCATGCTCACTGCTCCATGCGGCAGATTTTCCTCGTCTTGGAACACCATGTAATAGCGGTACCGATTTCCCGCTGCGTTCCGCCAAGCCGCACCCAGTTCGATCTTCTCCTGACTGTCGTCGTTTTTCAGGTGATCACCCTTGGTTTCGGCAAGGATGATTTTGCCGCTTTGTGTCATAATCATAATATCAGGGTAGTGGTTGAAGTAGCCGTTGATGGCAAAGCCGTGCCGGGCGATATTCCGGTGCCACCAAAGCACATTGGGAATGGCTGTCAGCCGCTTCACTAGCTCTTGTTCCAGCTCGTTCATGCCCTCCTCAGCCTCATAGAGCGACTTTCCGTAAATCGCCGTGCTGCTTGTTGGATGGATTGCCGATGGCAGACGGTAGGACGGCTCGCACACAATTTTGCCACGGTCCAGCCATGTGAAGAAGGTCTCCTTGTAATGTTGATCCAGCAGGCTTTCGATTTTGGCACGGATTTTTGCCGCAAAGCCCAGTGGGGCCTTTTCCATAGCGGCAAGCTGTTCCCGATCCATCCCGTCCACAATGAGATTGACATAAGCGCGTAAATCTCCGCCATCCACCATGTTCAGCTTGTCCAACTGGTGGATCATCATGTCCTTGCACTGGCGCACTCGGCTTTCCGATGGGAGATTGCTGAAATATTCCTTGAAATACCGCTGGTCGGCGGCTTCCATCTGGTAAGCCCTCGGCACACTGCGGCCAGACGCCACATCGACCTTGACGATCTCATCGTCTGCCGCATCAAAATCAATATCGTATGCTTTACCTTTCAAAGTGAAGCCGTCGGCAAGCTGCTCCTTGCTCAGCAGCACCTTATCCCCGTTCGTAAACAGGGATTGCGGGATCACCTGGAAGAACTGCGGGATCAGCAGCCCGTCCACGCTCCCTCGATATTGGGGGATGATAGGAAATGTGTTCACTTTGTCCCGCACCTCCCACGGCAGAACGGCAGCAAACGGATCGTTGTCCGCGCCCTGCACCGCCTGATTGTATGCGTCGCCCGCCTGCCGGGCCTCGGCAAGCATACTGTCTGCTTTAGGGGCGGAATCCGGCGTTTTTTCGCTCTCCCTGCGCCGTTGCAGCTTTGCCCAGATGGATTTCCCGTCCAGCCCGGCAAAGTCATCCTGCGCGGTTTCCGGCTCGAACATCGGAAGCTGTTCCGGCACGGGAGCAGGTTTAGCAGGTTCTATCGGCTCGGCAAGCCGGTAATCCCGGTCGCTGAATCCCGCGCTGTTCAGCCCGCGGATGATCTGCTGTACTGTATCGTTAAAGTCGTTGGAAGAAGTCAGCACATAGGACATATTCAGGGCTTTTGCTTTGTGCTCGGCGGTGTAGGGCAGGCGCAGAATACGCCCCAAAATCTGCTCCACATCCACCTGACTGGTCTTGTTGGCAAGAGAAGCCAGAATATAGGCAAACGGGCAGTCCCAGCCCTCTTTCAGCGCGTTTACCGTGACGATGTACCGTATCGAACAATCCGGGGACAGCAAATCCACGTTTTTCAGCTCGTTCACATCGGCGGTGCGGATGGCTATGTGTCCGGCGGGAATCCCGGCTTCCACCAGTTCTTTCCGCATTTTTTCAAAGGTGGTTGCGTCCTCCTTCCCCTTTGGCTGTGCTTGGAACAGGGCAATGGGGCGGATGTACTTTCCACCGTTCTGATATTCTGCGTTGGCGATTTCTTCCAACCTATCCCGAAGGTCAATCGTGTCCATCAGCACCTCAGCCTGGCTGTCCCGGTTATAGACGATCACCGGAAGCTTGACCATGTGCTCCGCCTTGAGCTGCACCGCATCCACATAGGAGATGATGTTGCTGCGCTTTTTGGGTGTGGCGGTCAAGTCCAGCACAAAGCAGGGGTTAAAATTGGCGAGCATTTCTATACTCAACTCGGATCGGGCATGGTGGCTCTCGTCCACGACCACCAGTGGATTGAGTTGGTTGATGACCTGAAACAGCGCCGTTTCATCCGCATTCTCAATGGGGTTTTCCGGCGCGCCCAGCACTTTGGCAAAGGCGGCAAGATTGCTGTTCTCCTGATAGGCTTTTAAGCCCTCTTTGCCCCGACCGCGGAAAGAATCGTAGGACAGCACCATGATGGAGAGCTGTTCGGTGACGGCAGTTGGGTTGAAATTCTGCCCGTTCAAAAGCTCCTGCTTGGTATAAACCTCTACCCGCCCTCCGAAATCCACATCAATTTTCTGCCGGTAAGGATGGCGCGGGTCTTTTAGGGCTTTTGCGGTTTGCGTCAGAATTGCGTCGGACGGCACCAGCCACACCACCGCCTTAGTCTTGGTAAACGGCAGTGCGTCAAACACAGGCCGGACGGCGCTGCAGGCGAGGAAGGTTTTTCCGCCGCCGGTGGGCACCTTGAAGCAAAGGTTGGGAACGCCGGGCAGCACATCCTGATACTTACAACCATAGTTGTATAATTTTCTGAGTATATCCCGGCATCGTACTTTGGAAACAATCCTTGATTAGGCGCC
>CALXFT010000093.1 GCA_944387635.1 uncultured Oscillospiraceae bacterium
TCTTGCCGACGGGAGCAAAGCTTCCCCGCAACTCAGCGCCTCCCCTGGCCGCGTTCTTTGCTGGCATTTCTGTGCGGAACAAGAAAGGAAGGCCCCCGGCAGGGGTCGGGGAGCACTTGCCCCTGTCTCAGCACTTCACTTAGAACGCAATGCCCAAACCTCCAGCCAAAAATCAAAGATTTTTGCCAAGAAAGCTGCGGCGAATCCGGTCGCGGCTCTGACTGCCCACTTACGCTGTCATTCACTCCCGCGACTGCGCTTCGCTTACCCCAAAGGGAGAGCCAAGGGCCTAGCGGGAATGGAAACGTAACGCATAAAGCAGACGCTTTCTGAAGCGCTTTGCCTGGTCAAGTCGATAAGCATGTTCATCTTTTTCATAGAGGCGGCCCCGAAAAACAGAAACATGGGGCCGATGCCCGAGCACCGGCCCCATGCGGGTCATCCCTGCAGCCCCTTGAAGGGGCGGCCTGCCATGCGGCGGCCGCCCCGGGGGAGTATGGGAAAGAGATCGCTGCCGTCTTCCGGGGAAGACGCTCGCGCAATGCCGGTGTGCGTTCCCTGAGAGATTAACCCTTCCAGGCGTCGATCTGGCTCTGCGCCTCGGCAAGCACCGCGTCAAAGCCGGAGGCCCGCATGGCGTCCATCATGGTGGCGATGGTTTCGGCGGGATCACCGGTACCGGTCATCAGCATGGGACGATACTCGGTGTACACGGCGATACAGGCGGCCAGTTCATCGGCAACAGGCGTGGTATCGAAGCTGAAGCCCAGCAAGGGAGAAGGCGTGGCGGCTTCGTTCAGAGCCTTGACCTCGTCCCACTGGTTGAACTCCTCGGTGTCCAAAGTGGTTACGTTGAAGAAGGTACCCTGGGTGTAGCCGGCCATGGTCCAGTCGGTGTTGTTCTTGTGCACCTTGCCGTCCACGTAGTCGAAGTTATCGCCTTCCAGGCCGTAGTACAGAGCGTCACGGACATAGGAATCGGTGTTCACCAGCTCCAGCAGCTGCAGGGCCTTCTCGGGGTACTTGCAGGACGCGGAGATGCAGCTCATAGAGCCCTGAACGGAGGAGTTGGACAGCACGGTGTCGCCCCACTGGATGGCAACGGCCTCAACGCCCATCTGGGGACCCCAGGTGGTATCGGCCGCGGCGGACCAGCCCTGAGCCACAAAGCAGGGACGGTAAGAGGGAGCCTCGGACAGGATGGCGGCGTCGGAGTTGATGTAGCCGGCCTCATACCAGCTGTGCAGGGTCTCCAGATCCGCCAGAATGTCTTCCTGCTCAAACACAGAGACAACCTTGGCTTCGCCGCCGTCGTAGGAAACGCCTATGGCGGGCAGGCCGGAGGACAGATCGTCATACTTGGCGCCGTAGATGGCGTCCAAGCCGCCCTGGTTCAGAATGAACACGGCTTCGCCGGTCTGCTCATACATTTTCGCCACAATGGGGGTCACATCCTGCAGGGTGTGGGCGGAAGCGTAGTCCAGGCCGGTGGCCTCCACCTTTTCCTTGTCATAGACGAAGTATTGGGTGATGGAGGAATCCTTGTAGGCGGGAACGCCGTACAGCTTGCCGTCGATCTTACAGGCGTCCCAGTAGCTTTCGGGAATGAAGTCGTACAGTGCGGGAGCGGCGGTCTGGATCAGATCGGTAATGTCCGCGAAAGCGCCAATGGACACATCGTTATAGAAGGTGCCGTTGTTGGTGAACATGATGTCATAGGGCTCGTTGGTGGAAACGATCATGTTGCGGCGGGTGTCCCAGTCGCCCCAGCCTACGATCTCCATTTCCAGATGTACGCCGATCTTCTCTTCCAGATAGGCATCCAGATTGGCCTTCCAGGCATCGTAGTTGGCGGGCATGCCGGAACCAACCTGCACCCACTTCAGGGTGACCACTTCATCGGTGGAAGAGCCGGTTTCCGCGTTGGTTTCGCCGGCGCTTTGGCTTTCCTGGGTCTGAGTCTCCTGGGAATCGCTGGAGCTGCAGCCCGCGAACAGGGACGCAACCATCACGACGGCCAGAAGCAATGCTAAAAGTTTCTTCATTTTTTACCCTCCTAAATTTGGTTGTTTATTGCAGCGGCGAAAGCCGCGTCAATACATGTATGGGTCTGCTTAACCCTTTACCGCGCCCACAGTCAGGCCGGAGATAAAGTATTTCTGGAAGAACGGATAAATGCAGGCGATGGGTACCGCCACCACAAACGCGATGGCCATACGCACGGATTCCTGAGGCATGGATTTGATCATGTCCGCCTGGGACAGGCCCGCGGTGGGATTCTTGGTCAGGAACTCCAGGTCCTTCTGCATGGAGTTCAGCATGGCCTGCAGGGATTTGAGCTCGTCGCTCTTGATGTACAGCATGGACTGGTACCAGTCGTTCCAGTAGCCGAAGGCCAGGAACAGGGCGATGGTGGCCAGAACGGGCTTGGAAATGGGCATCACGATCCGGAAGAAGATGGTCCACTGGGACGCACCGTCGATCCGGGCGGATTCGATGATGGAATCCGGCACGGTGGTGCGGAAGAAGGTCCGGGCGATGGTCACGTTGAAACTGGATACCGCCAGGGGCAGTATCAGAATCCACAGGGTATCGTCCAGGTGCAGAATCTGGGTGTTTACCACGTAGGAAGCGGCCAGGCCGCCGCCGAACACCATGGGGATGAACACCATAATGGTCAGGAAATTGTTCAGCTTATGCTCGGTACGGGACATCACATAGCCCATCAGGCAGGTCAGGGCCACGCCCAGAACGGTACCCAGAACGGTGACCTCCACAGACACCCAGAAGGCGTTGAGGATGGTGGAGCGCTGGCTCCACAGGTACTTGTAGGCCTCGCCGGAAACGGTCTCGGCGGTGACGAAGAACTGGTAGCCCTGGGTGCGGATCACCTGCTCATCAGTAATGGAAATGATGAAGATGAACAAAATGGGGACCACGCAGCACAGCGCCAGGATGACAAACAGCAGATTGAACAAAACGTTGGTCACCGGGTTGATACGGTTCAGCCGGGTCATGTTGTCGTTCATGTCGGCATTGATCTTTTGCTTCTTAGCCAAAATGTCCACCTCCTGTCAAATCAGCGCGCTGGACTTGTCCACTTTCCGGACAATGGCGTTGGCGGTGAGAATGGTAATGCAGCCGATGATGGACTGGAACATGGAGGCCGCCGCGTTCTGACCCAGTTTGGTGCTGGTGGTGACCATCTGGTAGATCTTCACGTCAAAGGTTGCCACGACAGGGGTCAGAGGCTGACCGGCGCCCCGGGTGACCTGGTAGAACAGGCCGAAGTCGGAGGAGAAGATCCGGCCCACAGCCATAATGAACATCATAATGATGATGGGCTTCAGAGAGGGCAGGGTGATGTAGCGCGCCTGCTGGAACTTGGAGGCGCCGTCCAGAACCGCGGCCTCGTACAGGCTGGAATCAATGCCGGTAATGGAGGCAAGATACACCACCATGCTGTAGCCCAGCACCTTCCACACGTGCATAATCGTCAGGATGAAGGGCCAGTACTTCGGTTCGAAATACCAGTTGATATTCTCGCCGCCGAAGGCGCGGATAATGCTGTTGAGCAGGCCCTTGTCCGTCACCAGGAAAGCGTAGACAAAGTAGCTGATGACCACCCAGCTCATGAAGTGGGGCATAAACATCAGAGTCTGATAGGTCTTGGACTTGCGCTTGGAGTAGATGTTGCTGATTATGATGGCCAGAGATACGGGAAGCACGACGTCCAGCACGATAAACACAATGTTGTAAAGCAGGGTGTTGCGCAGGATCTGAGGGAAGTCCCGCAGAGTCAGGAAGTACTCAAAGTTCTTGAAGCCCGCCCAATCGCTGTGAATCAGATTGTAGATAAAGCTCTTGGTGGCGTCTACGATCTTATAATCCTTAAACGCCAGGACAATACCAAACATGGGCAGGTAACAGAATAAAATGTACCACACGGTGGTGGGAATGGCCAGGATGGTTAACTCCGTGTCATCCCTGGTCCACTTGGTGTGGCCTTGTCTTATGATTTTCGACTTTTTCTTTGCAATCTTCGTTTCAGTCATTTTTATCATTCCCTTCCTCAGCGTTGTCGAAATACACAAAAGTCCTACGGTTTCAACACAGTAATTATACCACATTTTCACAGAACGAAAAGTGGTCAAAAGTTACTTTATAGTGTAAAAACGATACTTTGTTTCATTTAAATTTTAAAATCCGCAACATCTTTTTTACAAAATTTGTGCAACATTAACAGTTTTTGAGCATCAAAATGTACGTTATGCTGAATTTGCAAAAATGTATCGTTTTGGTACTTTCCACTGCCCGCGCTTTCCTGGATAATACGAGCCAGAGGCGGCCCGGCGCCGCGTCACGATCAACAAGCGTCACGATCAACAAGGAGTATTGTATATGAGCAGAAAAATTCATATTTCAGGACAAATGCCCCCCCAGTGGCGGCAGGGAATTGCGGAACTGTCCGGCGACCTGGCAATGGAGCTTTCCGGGGACGGGATGGAGATTGCCTGCGTTCAGGGAGACTGCCTGGCGGTGGAGAGCGATGGCGTCCGGGTGCGGCTGACCTGGCGGACTCCGGTGGAGTTTTACCGGGGCCTGAGCCTGATCCCGGAGCCCCTGGCTGCCTGCGATATCCATCAGCAGAGCAGGTTCGAAAGCTGCGGCGTTATGCTGGACTGCTCCCGCAACGCGGTGCTGAAACCCGAGGCCATACAGTTCATTCTGCGGAAAATGGCGCTTATGGGATTGAACCTGGCCATGCTTTACACCGAGGATACCTATGAAGTGCCGGAGCAGCCCTTCTTCGGCTACAAGCGGGGCCGGTATACCTTCCAGGAGCTGAAGGCGCTGGACGATTACGCGGATATCTTCGGCATCGAGCTGTGCCCCTGCATCCAGGCCCTGGGCCATCTGAAGCGAATCCTCCACTGGCCTGCTTTCCACCACCTGCGGGATAACGACGAGGTGCTGCTGGCTGACGAGGAGGAGACCTATGTGCTGCTGGAGCAGATGATCCGCGCGGCCTGCGCCCCCTACCGCTCCAAGCGGATTCACCTGGGCATGGACGAGGCCTACGGCGTGGGACTAGGAGCCCATCTGGCCAAGCAAGGCTATGAGCATCCCCACGCGGTCATAGGCCGCCATCTGAGCCGGGTGCTGGACATCACCGACAAATACGGTCTGAAAGCCATGATCTGGAGCGACATGTATTTCCACCTGGACAACCACCACTACCACAGCGAAGGCATGCCCTCGGAACGGGCCAAGAAGGCGGTGGACCCCCGGGTAAGTCTGGTGTACTGGGACTACTACCATGCCAAGGAGGAGGAATATGCCGCCGCCCTGTACAAGCACGCCCAGTTCCCGGCTCAGACGGTGTTTGCCGGGGGAATCTGGACCTGGATCGGACCCGCCCCCTCCTACACCACCGCCATTGCCAATTCCGTACCCGGGCTGACCGCCGCCATGAAGGCGGGCGTCAAGACGGTGCTGGCTACCGCCTGGGGAGACAACGGCGCGGAAACCAACATTCTGGCGGGGCTGCTGGCATTGCAGATGTACGGGGAAATGGATTACACCGGGGTTTATGACCAGGAGACTGTAAAGGAGCGGTTCCGCCGGTGCTGCGGCGCCGACGCCCAGGCGTTTCTGGACCTGAGCCTGTTTAACACGGTGCCGGGCATGGGGGGACGGCCCAACGACCCCAGCAACGCCTGTAAGATCATGCTCTACCAGGACCCGCTGATCCAGCTGTTCGAAAAGGATACGGAAGACTATCCCATGACGGAGCATTTTGAAGGCCTGGTCCATAAGTACGCCCGGTACGCCCGGGAGAACCCCAGCTACGGCTTGCTCTTTGATTTCTACACCGCGCTGGCCCATGCCCTGGCCCTGAAGTGCCGCTGGCATAAGAGCGCCGGAGAAGTGGTCCGCACCGGCGACCGGGAGCGGGCGGCGGCCCTGGCCGATGAAATCCCCGCCACGGTGGAGGCCCTGAACGCCCTGCGGGTCCTGTGGAGGCAGCTGTGGGAGTCCACCAACAAGCCCAACGGCTTCGAGATCATCGAGGTGCGCATGGGCGGCATTGCCGCCAGAATGAGCACCGCCGGGGAGAAGATGCGCGCATTCGCCCTGGGTCAGGCGGACACCATCCCGGAGCTGATGGAGGAATCCCTGATATGCAAGCGCTACGCCGACGGAACCATCGGCTGCACCAACACCATGGACGAAATCGCCACCCCCGGCCGGATCGACTATTGACCGAAAATCCCCGAAAGCCGAAACAATAATTTCTATCAGCGCACAAGACCACACTGGGGATTCCCCTCGGTGTGGTCTATTTTTTAATTTGGCAATATCACTTGACAAAATGGCAAGCATCAGATATAATGATACTGGCTATTGAAATCGATAGCGCAGAAAGTCTAATGGTGTGATGTCAAGAGAGAAATAAAGAGAAATTCTTGAAAAGAAACGTCCAAAACCGGCCAGCTC
>CALXFT010000094.1 GCA_944387635.1 uncultured Oscillospiraceae bacterium
GGCTCTGCGGGCAGGGCGGGCTCCGAAGGCTCTGCGGGCAGGGCGGGCTCCGAAGGCTCTGCGGGCAGGGCGGGCTCTGAAGGCTCTGCGGGCAGGGCGGGCTCCGAAGGCTCTGCGGGAACTTCTGTCGCAGGCGTGGTTTCCTCAGTCTCGGGAACCGTTACAGAAGTGGGATCCTGCTCATCCTTCGTCTCCTTTTCGGGAGCGGGTGCCAGGTAGGCAGCGTTTCCTGTGTAGCCGACCATGCTCGCTTTGGACTGATCGCAGAAGGCGTTGACCGCGGTCAGAGTGCCCGTATCGGCATTGTAGTCAAATACATGCCACACGTTTCCGGAGGAGTTGGTGGGGATGTGGTAAGTCGCAACCAGTTCCGCGCCGATCAAGACCTCCACCCGCACACCGGAGTTTGCCATGACCGTGCTGCCGGTGCGGTTGCGGTTGGTATAGTCGTGGACATAGAAGCTGTAGACGCCGGTCAGGTTCATATCATAGATGGTGGTGGTCTCCGGTCCCTCGTAGTAGGTGTCATCCAAATCCAGGAAGGCCCGGGTGGTGCCGTCATAGCTGTAGGTCTTGTTTGCATAGTAGATGTGGAATTGTCCGCCGTCCACGCCGGGGCCCCACAGGTGGGAGTCCAGATCGGCAGGCTCACTGAGCCAGCTCATGCGTATCCGCAGGTCGCCGGTGGGGATCTCGCCGGTACCGTCGGGAACCATGGAGCCGTTCTGGTTGGGCGTGGTCAATCCGGTCACCGCAATGTTTATGAGGCCGGAGACGTAGCCTGTGCGCTCCAAATACAGGGTGTAGTTGCCCAAAGGCAGCTGGGTGCTGTAATAGCCGCTGCTGTCGGTATAGACGGTGTCGATTACATCGCCGCTGGTCATGTTCCAGCCCTTGCGGATGGTGATCTTCACGTTGCTGATGGGGCTGCCGTTGACGGAGTTGATGATCCGGCCGCCCACATCCATGATACGGGGATCGTCTTCGTCACCTTCGACCATCAGGAGGGTCTCCAGATAGGTTTCCTGGTTTTCCATAATGGTCTGCAGGCAGTCGAAGGGAATATAGCCGTCGGCGGAAATGGCGATCAGGTAGGTCCCGCCGGGCAGGTTTGCGCTGTACTGACCCGCGGCGTCGCTGTACACCGTGGTCACCAGAGACATATCCGAATGCTTGTAGATATCGATCTTGGCGTTTTCGATGTACTGGGTCCGGTCATCGGCATTGGCCACGGTGCCGCGGATGATGCCGCCTTCATAAGTACACTCGGGAACTTCGACCATGTTCTCGAAATGCTTTTTCAGCTTCAGGGGGCTGTTGTGCTCGTCCCAGATGGTCCAGGTGGTGTGAATATCCAGCCAGTCGTCGATCAGAGTGCGTTCAAAGGCATCCAGTTCCGCGTACAGGGTCAGACCGCCGTCCACACAGACCACACCGGTGCTTCTGACGTGGACCGAGCCGCCCAGCCGTGCGCCGGCCTCCGCGGTGAAGGAAATCAGATCCTTTTCAAAGACTTCTGCCACAACGCCCATCTTCGGGCCGACCTTGATCTCGCCCATGACGCCTACGGTGCAGGAGCTCTGCAGGGCGCTGATGTTTCGGGGCTGGTTGTTGAGCACCTGGCAGCCGATGGTGCCGGCCAGGTTGTAGGCGAACTCGAAGGAGCCTTCGGCGTTCATGACCAGGTCAATCTCCACCACGGCGCCGATGCCGTCAATGCCGACCAGGGGCACCCGGCCCAGGGGGATGTACTTATACAGAAGGTCGTCGGCGACCATGGCGCCGTGATCGCTGCCGTCAATGTCATTGCTCAGCTTGGCCTCTACGCTGACGCCGCTCTGGAACTTCAGATACGCGTTCTTTACGTTGGCACTCAGGAAGCCGAAGTCGATGTCAAACTTGTAAGCGACGCTGGGAATGGCCACATTGACGGCGTAATCCAGGGACCAGTTGTTGCCCAGATCCACGTCGCCGTCCAGGACAACGTTGATGTTCAGGCCGACCTCATTGGCGGGCACGTCAAAGGCCTCGTCCATGAAGCCGTAGTAGGCGGCGTTCTCCGCGGCGCTGTTGTAGGTGACGTTGACGCCTTCGGCAGGCTCAAACTGGCTGAAGTCCATGTAGGCCTCGCCGCTGAGGTTCAGGCTGTCCAGGAATTCCGGAAGGTCCGGCGTGGTGTAGGAAATGACCACATTGTCGCCTTCGGTGACGGCGCTGGTGACCTTATAGGCTTTTTCCGTACCCAAGACCACAATGTCGCCGGCCTGCAGATCCTGCAGTTGGTCAGTCAGGGGCATGGAAACGGTGCTGCCCGTATCCTCGCGGGAGGTTTCGCTGCTCAGGACCACCACGCCGTCGCGGAAGTCATAGCCGTCTCCGGGCATGCCGGGTTCGTCCGGCCCGGGCTGGGGTTCGTCGGTGCCGGTGGTGTCATAGGCCTCTTCCAGCTTGACCAGAATGGCCGCGCCCTCTTCTTCGGTCAGGGGCCGGTTCGGAAGGAACTTGTTGTCCTCCAGCTCCAGCAGGCCCAGGTCCACAGCCGTGGCGGCCTCGGCGGTGCAGGTGATCTCGTCTGCGTCGTCACAGTCAATGGTCTGCTCCGTCTGATAGCCCAGAGACCGGACCGCTGTGACGGCGGCAAACTCTCTGGTAGCCGGCTCATCGGGGTGGAAGGCCTCTCCGTCCGGGATCAGCAGGCCATAAGCTACGGCGATCTCAATGTCTGCTTCGTAGGTGGTCCCCGCAATGTCGGGATAGGAAGGATCCGACACTTCGCCGTTGTCCGGATATCCGTAGGCGTCTACCAGGGCATGAATCCACTGGGCGCGGGTGTAGTCAGTCCCGCCGCCGGCGTTATGGGAGATGCCGTACCAAGCAACACCTTCCACATTCCAGCCGTTGCTGCGCAGATAATCGCATTCCTCCAGGGAGTCCGTATAGTGGTGGGGGTTCAGTTCCACGTAGGGGTTGAACACACGGTACAGCGGTACGCCGTCGTCTCCGCTGTGGCTGCTGTAGGTCAGAAGACCTTCGTAGTTCCAGCCGTTGGCGTCCAGAAAATCCTTTTCCACGGCGTCGGTGGTGTACAGGTGGTTGTCGTTGCTGGGATTATACAACCGGTAGATGGGATCGCCGGTCTTGGGGGCATACCAGGCAATGCCCTCGTATATCCAGCCGCCGTTGGCCAGGAAGTCCCGCTCTTCGGCGTCATCGGTATAGTGGTGTTTGCCGTTGGAGGGATTGTAGATTCGGTAGATGGCTACCACGTCGCCGTCATAGTCAGCATACTTGCTGCGCAGTTCCTCCTTGTAGGCCTCGTCCGGGGAAAGGCGGTCTGCCAATTCCTGGGCCGTGGCAAACACAGGCACAGAGGTCAGCAGCATGACCATCACCATCAGGAGGCTGAGAATGCGTCGTTTCATAATGGATCACCCTTTCAAAAAAAGATAATCTTAATTATAAAACGTTTATTCACATTTTGCAAGTGGAATTTTCACAAATAATTCACGAATTATTCATCATTGCTGAATACCAACCCAGGGGGACCGCAGGCCTGGCCTCCGGCAGGGCCCGCTTTACAGCAGATTCCACCACTTCAGGCCGTGGGCCTGCCATATGGCCTCCACCTGGCAGGCGGTGCGGGCGGCGGCTGCCGCGAAGGCGGTGGGTTCTCCGGCGGCGGCGTATTGGCGAAGCTCCGCCAGGGCCGCGTCGATCTGCTCCGAGGGTCCGTGGTCGGCAAAGCAGCAGCGCAGGCCCTGCCAGCGGGTCCACCGGTTCGAAGCGGCGTTCATATGGGCCGCGGCCCGGTCCCAGGAACCGGAAAGGGCCGCCTGCCCCGCCGCCTCCAGGTCCGCGGCAACGGGGGCGTGGACCTGTTCCATGGCCCAGGCCGAGAGCAGACTGACCGCCAGAAGAAAGATCAGCAGCCACGCGCCGAATCGGCTGCGCTTCATGTCCGGCCCTCCTTTCCGATCCAGCGGACGGTGTCCTGGGCGTCCACGGTCAGCAGCAGGGTGTCCTGGGCCGTGACCCCCCGGCCGGTCAGAACCTTCTCCAGCCAGGCCCGGTCCTTCCCCGCCTGGGCCAGATTCTCCCGGGACACATAGCCGTCCTCAATCACCGTCACCGGCAGGGACTGGCTCTTCACCCGGACCCCCGCCTCCTTGGCGCTGGCCGGCCGCTCCTTGGGATAGGGGAAGACGGACAGGTTTCCGTCGGTCTCCAGAATGGCGTACTGAACCGAAGCGATGTCCAGCACGTCCTTCTGGCGCAGGTGGCCCGTCAGCTCGTCCAGGGTCACGCGGGTTTTGCGCAGGTTCTCCTGGCAGATCCGGCCGTTGTCAATGAGGATCACGGGCTTGCCGCAGAGGAACTTGCGGAACCGGACGCTGCGCAGGACCAGCCCCGACAGGGACAGCTCCATGGCCAGCACCGTCAGAATGGGCAAAAGCCCGGAATACAAGGGGATGGCCCCGTCCTGCATGGGAATGGAGGCCAGGTTTGCCAGAAGCATGGTCACCACGAACTCCGCCGGCTCCAGCTGTCCGATCTGCCGCTTGCCCATGAGCCGCACCGAGAAGATCAGGGCCAGGTAGAGCAATATGGTCCGAATATAGGATAAGATCACATAATCACCTCATGGTGATAGCATCCCGGAACCGGCCGGGATTATGCGTTCCGGGAAAATATTTCATGCTGTTTCCTGATGAAATACCCGTGCGATACGATCGCGCCATAAACCACGAAAGCAGTTCGCGCATGGGGCTTTATATGCGTTCGCATCGGAGGCTTTCATAGTAAATCTTTTTCTAATACTGTTCTTGATTAAAATATTTAATTTTAATCAAGAAGGCATCGCCTTGCGGCGCTGCCGAATATGTGATTTTTGGAATGGAAAATCACATATTCCCGTCTCATATGATTCTCTAATTAAAATCTTCAATCCAAATTGATTAAAGATTTTAAAAGAGAATCCGTATAAAACGTTTTGCTGTGTCATGTTCATAAGCATATTTCCTAAAAACCCCCCGCTTCCAAACTGGAAGCGGGGGGTTGTGATTTACTGATTGGCCATTTCCTTCAGAGCGTCCTTGCGGCTGAAGTTGGCGCGGCCCTTCTCGTCGAAGCCCATGAACTTGACCCAGGTCATGTCGCCCAGGTTCAGCACGTCCTCCACCTTCTCCACCCGGCGGTTCTCCAGCTTGGAGATGTGCACCATGCCGTCATGGCCCGGGGCGATCTCCACAAAGGCGCCGATGGGCAGAATCCTTACCACTTTGCCGTAGTACAGCTTGCCTACCTCAGGCACGAAGCAGATGTCGTCCACCATCTTCTTGGCGGCGTAGGCGGCGGAGGCGTCCACGGCGGAGATGAACACGCTGCCGTCGTCCTCAATGTCCACCTTGGCGCCGGTGTCGGCGCAGATCTTCTGGATGGTCTTGCCGCCGGAGCCGATGACCTCCCGGATCTTGTCCACGGGGATCTTCATGGACAGCATCTTGGGGGCGTACTCGGAAACCTCCGCCCTGGGCTCGGCGATGCAGGGCAGCATCACCTCGTTCAGGATCTCCAGACGGGCCTTGCGGCAGCGCTCCAGAGCGTCGG
>CALXFT010000095.1 GCA_944387635.1 uncultured Oscillospiraceae bacterium
ACAATTATGCGCGAGATTCCATTTTTTGTCACTACAATACTGTGTTCGCTATCACACAAGTTTTTTCATTGAACCAATGTATTTATAATGGATCACAGAAACGAAGGAAAAACCGTGAACAAGCGAATTTTAAGGAGCAAACGATTATGAACGATTTTGTGTATTCCTATCCCGTCAAGGTATATTTCGGCACCGACGCGGCGAAAAAGGCCATCTCCCAGGAGATGGGCAAGTACGGAAAGCGGGTGATGCTGGCCTACGGCGGCGGCTCGGTGCGCAAAAACGGCACCTATGACGCCGTGGCGGCTATGCTCCGGGAAGCCGGGAAGGAGATCGTAGACTGCCCCGGCATCATGCCCAACCCCACCTACCAAAAAGTGCAGGAGGGCGCGGCGCTGGCACGGGAACAGAGGATCGATTTCATCCTGGCGGTGGGCGGCGGCTCGGTCATCGACTGCTGCAAGATCATCTCCGCCCAGGCCAAGACCCGCCGGGACATCTGGCAGATGGAATTTGAGGACCGCGAATATCCCACGGAATTTATCCCCATGGGGGCCATTGTCACCGCCACCGGCACCGGCGCGGAGATGAACAACGGAGCCGTAATCACCCACGAAGAAAAGAAGATCAAAACCGGCGTGCTGGGAGCCTTCGCCTCCTTTGCCGCTCTGGACCTGCGCTTTATGATGAGCCTGCCCGCCCGGCAGGTGATCTCCGGCGGCTTCGATACCTTGAGCCACTGCATGGAGACCTATTTCGGCAGCCCCCGGACCGCCAACGTCTCAGACGAGATCAACGAGGCGGTGATGCGCAACACCATCCGGAACCTGCGCGTTGCGGCCAAGGATGTACACGACGAGGCGGCCCGCCGGGAATTGGCGTGGGATTCGGCCATGGCGGAAAACGGCATTCTGAAGCTGGGCAAGGTCACGGACTTCCAAGCCCACATGATCGAGCACCAGCTGGGGGCCTACACCGACTGCAACCACGGCTGCGGCCTGGCGGTGATCCATCCGCCCCTGTACCGGCACATCTGCCGGGACGCCACAGAGCGCTTCGCCCATTTCGCCGAGGCTGTCTGGGGCGTGGACGGCAGCGGCAAGACCCGGGAGGAGACCGCTCTGGCCGGCATCGAAGCCCTGGCAGCCTTCATCCGGGAGATCGGTCTTCCCACCACCTTCGCGGAGCTGGGCGTGGAGCCGGATGAGGACATGCTGCGTGCCGTGGCGGACTCCACCAACATCCAGCCGGGCTACTGCCGGAGGCTGACAACCGACGAGATCTTTGCCATTCTGATGGCGTGCAGATAAAAGAAAGGAAGGAGCATCCTATGGAATACGCGATTTTGAACAACGGATTGAAAATGCCTATGGCGGGTATCGGCACCTTTTTGCTGGCCCCGGACCAGGCGGAGGCCTCGGTGCTGGCGGCCCTGGAAAACGGCTGCCGCCTCATCGACACTGCCAACGCCTATGTCAACGAAAGGGCTGTGGGCCGGGCCATGAAGCGCTCCGGTCTGCCCCGGGAGGATATCTTCCTGGAAACAAAGCTGTGGCCTTCTTTCTACGAAGATGAAAACGCCGTGGGCAAGACTTTGGAGCGCCTCGGCATCGATTATATCGATCTGCTGCTGATCCACCAGCCCGCCGGGAACTATGTGGACGGCTACCGCCAGATGGAAAAGGCCTATAAAGAAGGCAAGGTGAAGGCCATCGGGCTGTCCAACTTCAACGAAGAGCAGATCCGGGAGATCCTGTACATCTGTGAAGTAAAGCCCGCCGTGCTCCAGACCGAGGTGCATCCCTACTTCCAGGAGCGGGCGCTGAAGGCGTTTCTTGGCAAGGCAGGCATGGTCATCCAGGCCTGGTACCCCCTGGGCCATGGGGACAAGGCCCTGCTGGAGGAGCCGGTGTTCACGGAGCTGAGCAAAAAGTACGGCAAGACCAATGCCCAGATCATTCTGCGCTGGCATATCCAGGCCGGGAACATCGTCATCCCCGGCTCCAAGAACCCTGCCCACATCCGGGACAACTTCGACCTGTTCGACTTCTCCCTGACGCAGGAGGAAATGGCAAAGATCGCCGCCCTGGACAAGAACACCCGCTACTACACCAGCACCCCGGAGATGCTGAAAGCTTATGCGGAAATGGTCCCCGACGTGGACGGGCAAAAATAAAACAGGCGTAAGGGAGCGGCGGCTGCCATGTACTGGGTGAGAGAGTGGGCAGTGCCTTTTCCGACGGCGCGGCGCTGCGGATCGCCAAGACGGTGTACAAGGAAGCGTCATAACGCGAAGGTCATAACTTGACGTAAAAGGTTCAGAAAAGCAGGAGTTTGTCTTCAAGCAAAGCAATTATAATCTTTCAAATGTCATTATCGGCAGAATGGGGAGGAAATGGTATGATTCGCAAACAGTCAGAACAGGTGATTGTGCAGGTAGAGGAACCTCAAGGCGGAGCGGGTATCCTGACTATGAAAAAAATCCGCAACGGTCCGGAGGAACTTGGCAACAAAGGGCGTGCTTTTAATCACTGCTTTTTGCGGCCAGGCTCAGGCTTGGGATTTCATAAGCACGAGGGCACCGCTGAAACTTTGTACATTCTGAAGGGACAGGCAGCCTATACCGATGAAAACGGTGACTGCACCATTCTCACGGCGGGAGACGTCACCTTTACCGACAACGGTCAGGGACACAGCATTTTCTGCACGGGAGAGGAAGAACTGGAATTTATTGCATTGGTCTTATTTAAGGAGGATTAAGGGATGGAAAAACGTGAACTGGGACGCAGCGGACTGGCGGTTTCCAAACTGGGAATGGGCTGTATGGGCCTTGTGGCAGGCCATGACGTACCGGAGCAGCGGAACGAAATGATCGCGCTTATCCGCACTGCGGTAGAAGCCGGGATCACCTTGTTTGATACAGCGGAAGTGTATGGTCCATATATCAACGAAGAAATTGTAGGAGAGGCCCTGGCTCCTTACCGGGATCAGGTGGTGATCGACACCAAGTGCGGCATTCATATGGAAAATGGGAAGCAGGTCGTAGACGGCAATATCCCCGGTATCCGCAAATCCATCGAAGGTTCTCTGAAACGGCTGCGAACCGATGTGATTGACCTGTATTATCTGCACCGGGTTGATCCCAATGTGCCCATTGAGGAAGTGGCCTTGACCATGCAGGCATTGATGCGAGAAGGCAAGATCCGGCACTGGGGGCTGTCTGAGGCGGGGATTATGACCATCCGCCGCGCCCATGCCGTCTGCCCGCTGACCGCGGTGGAAAGCGAATACTCCATGTGGCGGAGGCAGCCAGAGGAGGAACTGTTTTCCGTATTGGATGAGCTTGGAATTGGGTTCGTTCCGTTCAGCCCCCTGGGCAAGGGCTTCCTGACCGGTTCCTTCCGAAAAGACAAGAAAAAAGTATCTGCCATGGGAGGGCCGGTGTATCCCCGGTTTACGGAAGAAGCCATGGCAGCCAATCAGCGTTTGGTGGACTATATTGGCGAATTGGCTCAGGAAAAGCAGGCAACTTCCGCCCAAGTCGCCCTGGCATGGGTCATGGCCCAGAGGCCTTGGATCGTGCCAATTCCCGGAACCCGCAAAAAGGAACGGCTTCTGGAAAACGCGCGGAGCACCGATTTGGTTCTTACGCAGGGAGAACTGGAGGCCATTGACAAAGCGCTGAAGCAAATCCCGATCATGGGAGACCGCTATCCTGAAGAATATGCCAAACGCGCAGGGTTGTAATAAGAATACCACGGTTCCCAGCGGGCATGGACGCGGGAGGAAATCCAGGGCATCCTTCGGCTCCAGACGCCGGAGAACACATGGTTTGCCCGGCGCGGCGTATCAGGCAGTTATCACGGCGGCCACGTCCTGTTTGGGGAAGAGGATATTCTGAACCGGATCGCGCGGCGGAAAAAAGAAGGCGAGGTAAACAGATGAACGTATTGCTGGTAAACGGAAGCCCCCATGAAAACGGCTGCACCCATGAAGCCCTGTGCGCGGTCTCCGAGGCCTTGAACCAAAACGGAATCGGCACCGACCTGTTCTGGATCGGCAATCAGCCCATTTCCGGCTGCATCGCCTGCAAGGCCTGCGTGGGGACAAACCGCTGCGCCCTGCGGGACACCGTGAACGATTTTCTGGAGATCGCCGGGGATTATGACGGCTTTGTGTTCGGCTCTCCGGTCCATTTCGCCGGCGCCTGCGGCGGAATCACCGCCTTTCTGGACAGGGCGTTTTACGCGGATCGCAGCGGACAGGGCTGCCGGTTCTGTCACAAACCTGCCGCGGCCGTGGTCTCTGCCAGAAGGGCAGGCACAACGGCCGCCCTGGATCAGCTCTACAAATACTTCGGGCTCACGCAGATGCCCATTATCTCCTCCCGCTATTGGAACATGGTGCACGGCACTTCGCCGGAGCAGGTGCGGCAGGATCTGGAGGGGATGCAGGCCATGGGGCTGCTTGGGCACAATATGGCCTTCTGGCTGAAATGCAAGGAGGTGGGCCGCAAGCTGGGGATTCCCCTGCCGCCCCGGGAAGATCCTGTCTATACCAATTTTATTCGGTAACGCAGAGGAAGGAGAGGGTCTGTGGGATCAAAAGCGAAAATGAAGCTCGTTACCGACCTTCTCATGACGGTCTTGCTTTTACTGCTGATGGCCTTTGACCTGGTGGGCAGGGCCGCCCATGAATGGATCGGAATGGGGCTGTTCGCCCTCTTTATTCCGCACCATATCCTCAACGGCGGCTGGAGCAGGGCGATGTTCCGGGGGAAGTATACGCCCCTTCGGGTGATTCAGACGGCGCTGGCCGGGGCGGTATTTCTGTGCATGATCGGGATGATGGTAAGCGCCGTCATCATCTCCGACGAGGTCTTCGCGTTTCTCAACATCCGCGGCAGACTTCGGGTGGGGCGGACGCTGCACATGCTCTCGGCCTACTGGGGATTTGTGCTGATGTCGCTGCATCTGGGCATCCACTGGAACGGCATCCTGCGCCGGCTGAGAAAACTCCGCAAAAAACCGCCCCGTGGACGCAGCGTTGTTCCGCGCGTTTCGGCCGCCGCCGTCGCCCTGTACGGCGTCTTGGCCTTTGTTCGGCGGGAGCTGCCCCTGTACATGACCTTGCGCAGCCATTTCGTGTTTTTTGACTACGAAGAGCCGCTGGTGTTTTTCTTTTTGGACTACCTGTCCATCATGGGTCTGTTCGCCTGGGCCGGGTACCATCTGGTAAAACCGCTTCAAAAACAAGGCGGGAAAAATGATGAAGAAAAGAATCCTCGCCGGCCTGCCCGGATGGAGTGAAAGAAACCGCCTTTTCCCCAGGCGTCCCGGTTTGGCCGAGGCAAACCGGGACGCCAAATTTTTTAAAATGTATGTGCTAAAATGATGTGAACCAAATAAAGATGAGAAGTCATCCTCGATGTGGTATAGTGAATTCACCACAAA
>CALXFT010000096.1 GCA_944387635.1 uncultured Oscillospiraceae bacterium
TCCTGCATATCTTTGGCCGTGTTGCGTTCGCGATGTTTACCATTTCATTTGGAAAATTCAACCCTTGATTCGCATTATAAATTCAAAAACAAACGGGCGCTGTCCATTTGCGGCAATCAAATGGACAGCGCCTTTGGTTTATTTGCGTTCTTTCACCAGCATGGGGGTCATCAGGGGCTTGCCGAACCGTTTCATGAACAGGCGGCACTTGACTAAGAAGGCGTAGTAGACGTTATAGCCGCAGCCGTACATGGTCTCCACATTGGCCATTCCCTTGGCGAAGACCACATCCGCTGCCTCCAGAGCTTCCTTTGCCTCCTGAGAGAGCATGTCCAGCTGGGTGCCGGGGATGCAGTTGCCGTTATCGATCACCGGGAAGGGAAGGCCCACGGCCTTGGCGTCCTCCCGGGTGGCGTCGTTCTGGGCAATGCCGCCCCGGACGCAGAAGGTGATGGTCAGGTCCGGGTACCGCTTGGCCAGCTCCTGAGCAAAGATCCGGTCGAAGCCGATCTCTCCGGCGTTGTCCGTCAGGTACAGCAGGTTCTTCCCCGCCGCCAGCTCCCGGCACAGGTCCCCGTAAATCTGCCGGTCCAGCTCCATATCCAGGGCGCTGTCCAGCATTTCCTCCAGCTTCTCAAAGCTGACCTGCCCCCGCAGGGCGGAGAAGTCCAGGTAGTTGCCCAGAATCGCCAGCTGCAGGCCCGCCAGCACCGGGTCCGGCGCCGAGGCCGCCTTTTGCTCCAGCTGCCCGAAGCGCTCCATGACAAAGCGGTTGGAGTCGGCCTTCTCCTGCCGGAACCGGTCCAGGTCCAGGCCGTAGCGCTGGTGAAGAAGCCGGGCGGTGCCGGGGGCAAACCAAGGGGAACTGACCCCCTCCGGGGCCTCCAGGTACATGCGCATCAGGTCCCGGGCAAAGGCCGTGGCCTGCTCCTCGCTGCCCAGGGATCTTGCCAGCTCCAGGTTCCGCCGCAGGTGGCACTCCAGGCACTCGGAGTCCATGGAAAAGGTCATACCTTCAGCTTGAAGACCAGCTTCTTAAAAGCGTGGGGGGCGTCCAGGTGCACGCCGGGCATGTGGGCGTCCTCGGGGTAGACCACATAGCAGTAGCCCTGGCCGATGCGCATGAAGTCCACCTTGCCGGCGTACATGCCCTTGTCCTTGACGGTGTTGAATTCTCCGTCCAGGGTCAGGGTCTCCAGGGGCGCCCAGCCCATGGTCTCCTCGCCCTCGACGATGTACTGGATATCCAGATACTCCCGGTGAGCCTCGGAGAGCTTGCCCTCGGCGGACTTGGTCTGGCCCTCCTGGACCAGGATTCGGTTGCCGTCGGACAGGGGAATGGTGCCGGGGACCCATTCCTTCATCTCCTCCACGGCCTTCATAGCCTCCTCCAGGCCGGGGATAATGGGGGCGTACCGCCCCAGATCCTTGTAAGGACATACGATCATAATGCGTTCCTTCCTTTCTTTTCAATTACCAGCGGAGTTTTCTCCGCAGAGTTTACAGTTCCAGAAGCTGCCGGAAGCTGTCGATCCGGCAGTCGTATCCTTCCGGGGTCCCGAAGCCGTAGGCGGCCCAGATGAAGGGAATTCCGGCCTCCAGCGTGGCCTCGTAGTCCCCCTGGGTGTCGCCTACGTAGGCGCAGCTTTCGATGCCGTAGTCCGCCATAAGCTTTCGGATGGTCTGGCCCTTGCTGGTATTGGTGTCGCCAAAACACAGGTGGCCGCTGATCCACTTCTCCAGTCCCAGCTTCCGGACGCACAGCTCCGGATAGCCCTGCTGGCTGTTGCTGACGATGAACAGCCGGTGGTTTTTCGCCAGGGCCTCCAAGGTGGACGCCACGTGGGGATAGCCGATCTGACAGGGGTTTTCCGCCAGGTACCGGTTCTCCGTGTCCATGCACCGCTCCATCAGGGCGTAGCGCTCCGGCTCCGGAAAATCCGGAAACAGGCAGTCCGCAATCTCAGTCATGACCTTGCCGAAGAGGCTGCGCAGAAGCTCCGCGTCCACCAGCCGGTCCTCCAGGCCCTCGGCCCGGAGCTGGATGTTGTACCCCTCCGCCACCAGGGCGCGGGAGTCCCACAAGGTCCCGTCAATGTCAAAAATCAAGCTCTCCCAGTTCATACTTCCTCCAGATGCCGGCGGATTCGACCCATGATCATGTCCAGGGCCACCAGATTCTTGCCGCCCTCGGGGACCACGATGTCGGCATACTTCTTGCTGGGCTCCACGTAGGCCTCGTGCATGGGCTTGACGGTCTGCAAATACTGATTCAGGACGCTCTCCAGGGTCCGGCCCCGGCTGTTCACGTCCCGCTTGATCCGGCGGCACAGGCGCACGTCGGCATCGGTGTCCACAAAGATCCGGATGTCCATGAGCTCCCGCAGGGACCGGTTCTCAAAGATCAGAATCCCTTCCACAATGATGACCTTTTTCGGCTCAATGCGGACGGTCTCCTGGGACCGGTTGTGGATGGTGAAGTCGTAGACCGGGCAGTCGATGGCCTGGCCCCGGCGCAGCAGTTCCAGGTGCCGGGCCATGAGGTCCGTCTCCAGGGCGTCGGGCTCGTCGTAGTTGAGCTTGCACCGCTGCTCATAACTCAGCTCGTCGTGGCGCTTGTAATAGTTGTCGTGGCTCAGGACCGTGACCTGGTCCCGGAATTCCTCGATCAGCCGGTTCATCAGGGTGGTTTTGCCGCTGCCGGTGCCTCCGGCGATGCCGATGACCAAAATACGCTGCTCCATAGACAGCCTCCTTATCTCTCTTCGTTCAGTAATTTCCGGGACAGGGAAAGGACCTTTGGGTCGTTCAGGCTGTTGAGGATCTCCACGCCGCCCGAACCCTCCTCCAGCAGCCCGGCCTGGGCCAGCCGCCGCCGGGTCTCCCGGGCGGTGCCCTCGCCGCCGTCCAGCAGCGCGGTTTCCGGCCCCAGGATCTTCCCTATGGTCCCCGCCGCGAAGGGGTAATGGGTGCAGCCCAGGACCAGGGCGTCCAGCTTTCCCACATAGGGCCCCAGGATCTTCTCCAGCAGGGTCCGGGTCTCAGGGCCGTTTCCCTTTCCGCTTTCAATAAGCTCCACCAGGCCGGGAGCCGGAATCTTTGCCACGGTACAGGCGTTTTCAAACCGGTGAAGCAGGGTGTCGAACTTCTCCTCCCGCAGCGTCACCTCCGTGGCCATGACGCCTACGCGGCCGTGGGGAAAGTGGTCCGCCGCCACCTTGAGGGCCGGCTCGATGCCCACAATGATCCGGTCCGGATATCTCTCCCGCAGAGCCGTCACCGCGGCGGCGGTGGCGGTGTTGCAGGCCAGGACCAGAGCCTTCGCCGGCGTGCCGGTCATGAGCTTCTCCGCCGCCGCCATGGTCAGCTGCCGGACCTGCTCTGTGGGGCGGGTGCCGTAGGGGGCGTTGGCGGAGTCGCCGAAATACACATACCGCTCCCCCGGCATGAGCCGCACCAGGTGCCGCAGCACGCTGATGCCTCCCACGCCGGAGTCGAAAACGGCAATCACGTCTTCTTTGTTCATAGCCTCACCTGACTGTCTTTGTTCCAAAAGTTATTTTATCAAATCTCGCGGCGGCTTGCAATGCTTTCTTGACTTTTTCCGGGAACTTTGCTATGTTGAAGATCAGAATTTGACTGCTTGGAGGGCAAGGTATGGAACGGTATTTATTTGTCATCGACTATCAGAACGATTTTGTGGACGGCGCCCTGGGCTTTCCCGGAGCGGAAACCCTGGACGCGGCCATTGCCGAAAAGATCCTCTCCTACGGCAAGGGCCATGTGCTCTGCACCCGTGACACCCATTTTGATAACTATCTGGACACCCGGGAGGGCCGGAACCTGCCCGTGGTCCACTGCCTGAAGGGCTCCCGGGGCTGGCAGGTCTACGGCCGCACCGCCCAGGCCCTGGCTCAGGTGGAGGCCCCGGCCATTGACAAGGTCAGCTTCGGCATGGACCCCACGGACCCGGATACCGCCGCCGTCCTGCCCGCCAGGGCCGACGAGATCGAGCTGGTGGGCCTGGTCAGCAACATCTGCGTGGTCAGCAACGCCGTGGTCCTGCAGAGCAGGTACCCCAACGCCAACATTATGGTGGACGCCTCCTGCACCGCCTCCTTTGACAAGGGGCTTCATGAGAAGGTCCTGGACGTGCTGGAAGGACTCCAGGTCCGGGTCCTGAACCGGTAACGAATGCCCTCCCGGAAGTTCCCATGGGAACTTCCGGGAGGGCATTATTTCAATAGTGTTTCGATTACAGCCAAGCCCTTGGTTCTCCCTTTGGGGTAAGCGATGCGCAGTCGCGGGAGTGAATGACAGCGTAAGTGGGCAGTCGGAGCCGCGACCGAATTCACCGCAGATTTCTTGGCATAAATTTTTGATTTTTTACTGAGAGGTATGGGCATTGCGTTCTTGTGAAGTGCTGATGTAGAGGCAAGTGCTCCCCGACCCCTGCCGGGGGCCTTCCTTTCTTGTCCCGCACAGAAATGCCAGCAAAGAACGCGGCCAG
>CALXFT010000097.1 GCA_944387635.1 uncultured Oscillospiraceae bacterium
ATATTGCTTTGGGATATGAAATGCAGGACGGGGGCTGGTGACTGACAGCCTGGACAAAGAGGCCATCCCCTCGCTGCTGGCCGCCGCCCAGGATGACACCACCCGGCGGGTGCTGACGCTCCGCCAGGAAATGGGAAAGGTCTCCGTGAAGAAGTACGAGGCTATGGCGCGGGGGCTGTGCCGGGATGGCCGGGTGCACAATCTGCTCCAGTTTTACGGAGCCGGGCGCACCGGCCGCTGGGCCGGGCGGCTCGTCCAGGTCCAGAACCTCCCGCAGAACAAGCTGCCGGACCTGAAGACCGCACGGGACCTTGTGCGGAATGGGGAGTTTGACCTCCTGGAGCTGGCCTACGGCTCCCCGCCTTTCGTCCTGTCCCAGCTCATCCGCACGGCCTTCATCCCCGACCAGGGGTGCCGCTTCATCGTCTGCGACTACAGCGCGATTGAAGCGCGGGTGCTGGCGTGGCTGGCGGGGGAGAAATGGGTGCTGCAGGAATTTTACGGTGACGGCCTGATTTACGAGGCCACGGCCTCCATGATGTTCCACGTGCCGAAGGATGACATCAAGAAAGGCGGCCCCCGTGCGGATCTCCGGTCAAAGGGGAAAGTCGCCACCCTGGCCTGTGGCTACCAGGGCAGCACCGGGGCGCTGATCCAAATGGGGGCCCTGAAAAGTGGCATCCCGGAGGACGAGCTCCCCGGCATCGTGCGCCGGTGGCGCAAGGCCAACCAGAACATTGTGAGCTTCTGGTATGAGGTGGAGGAAGCGGCCATTGGGGCCGTGCAGGGCCGCCCGGCCACCCTGGACCACGGCATTCACTTCGAGTGCGAGGCCGGGTATCTGTTCATCACCCTGCCCTCCGGGCGGCGGCTGGCCTACTACCGGCCGGAGCTGAAGCCGGAACCGCAGTTTGAAAAGCTGGGGCTGACCTACCTGGGGACCGGCCAGAACAAGCAGTGGGTCCGGCAGAAATCCTACGGCGGGAAGCTGGTGGAGAACATCACCCAGGCCACCGCGAGGGACTGCTTACGGGACGCGATGACCGCGCTGGAGGCTGCCGGGTATCGCATCGTTTTCCACGTACACGACGAGGTCATAGCCGATATGCCGAAGGGAACCGGCTCTCTGGACGAGATGAAGGAAATCATGGGCCGCCCGCTGCCGTGGGCTCCGGGGCTGCCGCTGCGAGCTGCTGGCTTCGAGGCCGGCTTCTACATGAAGGACTGAGGGAGGGAAGTATATGCCGAAGCTGACACACGACGGCGAAATCCATATCGCTGAATTTTCCTCCCGCATGGCGCGGACCGGGAAGAACCGGACCCTGCTGTGGTCCGAGTTCCTGGGCTCCCTTCTCACCACCACCAAGACCAAGGAAACCCTGCAAGCGTACATGAAAATGGGGAAGGACGAGCAGGACCGGATCAAGGACGTGGGAGCCTACGTCGGTGGCTGGCTGAAGGGCGGCCGCCGGAAGGCGGCGAACCTGGAACACCGGACGCTGCTCACCCTGGACGCCGACTTTGCCCAGCCCGATCTGCTGGACGCCTTCGACCTGGTCTACGGCTGCGCCGTGGCGGTCTACCCCACCCACAAGCACACCCCGGAAAAGCCCAGGTTCCGTTTCGTGATACCCCTCCGGCGGCCGGTGTCAGCGGAAGAATACGAGGCCGTGGGCCGCCGGGTGGCCTACGGCCTGGGCATGGAACAGTTTGACGACACCACCTACCAGCCCACCCGCATCATGTACTACCCCAGCACGGCCGCCGATGGCGAGTTCAAACCGGAGTACCGGGACGCCGCCTGGCTGGACCCGGACGCCGTGCTGGCCCTCTACCCCGACTGGCGGGACACGTCCTACTGGCCTATGGCCGCCCGGACGGAGGACGCCCGGAAGCGGGAGGCCAAAAAGCAGGGAAACCCCCTGGAGAAGCCGGGGCTGATTGGGACCTTCTGCCGGTGCTACGACATCGACACGGCCATATCAAAGTTCCTGCCGGGTGTTTATACCCCTTGCGCCCTTCCGGGCCGCTACACCTACGCCAAGGGCTCCACGGCGGCCGGTCTGGTGGTCTATGACGATGGGCAGTTCGCCTTTTCCAACCACGCCACCGACCCGGCCTCCGGGAAGCTGTGCAACGCCTTCGACCTGGTCCGCATCCATCTGTACGGGGACCAGGACGAGGACGTGCAGCCGGATACCCCCATCAACCGCCGCCCCTCTTTCCTGGCGATGTCCGACCTGGCCGCCGGGGACGTGGAAGTGAAGCGGCTGCTGGGGAAAGAGCGCCAGGAGCGGGCCCGTGCCGACTTCGCCTCTCCGGTGGAGCTGGACGAGGAACACTGGGAGGACGCCCTGGAGGTAGACCGGAAGGGGAAGGTGCTCTCCACCATCGACAACGCCTATATCATCATCCGCCACGATCCGCTGCTGAAGGCCGTGGCCTACAACGACCTGAAGGTGCGCCCCGTGGCTCTGCGAAGCCTCCCCTGGAGGGAAGTAGCCGACGAGGTGAACGGAAGCACCTGGAACGACAGTGACGACGCCGCCCTCCGGTGGTATCTGGAGAAGTACTACAAGCTGACCGGCAAGGAAAAAATCATGGACGGCATGATGAAGGCGGCAAAGGACAACGCCATCAACCCCATCAAGAACTACCTGGAGGGCCTGACTTGGGACGGGGTGCCCCGCCTGGAGACCCTGCTGGTGGACTACCTGGGGGCGGAGGATACCCCCTACACCCCCCGCGCCGTCACCCGCAAGACCTTCACGGCTGCCGCCGCCCGTATCTTCGAGCCGGGGTGCAAGTTCGACTATGTGCTGACCCTGTCCGGCCCCCAGGGGCGCGGAAAGAGCACCCTGGTGGCAAAGATGTCCAACAGGTGGTACACGGACAGCCTGGCCGGGATCGGCACGAAGGAAGCCTACGAGAACATCCAGGGCTATTGGCTGGTGGAGCTGGGCGAGCTGGCGGCCATGCGGAAGATAGAGATCGAGACCATCAAGAATTTCATCAGCAAGCAGGTGGACAGCTACCGGGCCGCCTACGGCCGCCGGGTGGAGGACCACCCCCGCCAGTGTATCTTCATCGGCACCACCAACTCCACCGCCTTCCTGCGGGACGACACCGGCAACCGGCGATTCTGGCCGGTCCGTCTGGGGGACGCCGCGCCGAAGCTGACCGTGTGGGGCGACCTCACGCAGCAGACCATCGACCAGCTGTGGGCGGAGGCCGTCACCCTCTACCGGGAGGGAGAGCGGCTGACCCTGCCCCCGGAGCTGGCGGAAAGCGCCCAGGAACAGCAGCAAGCCTTCACCGAGGACGACCCCCGGCGGGGGCTGGTGGAGGACTATCTGGAGGTCCTGCTCCCCGCTGGCTGGGCCGGTATGGGGGTGGAGAAGCGCCGGGCCTGGTTCCAGGAGGACGACAGCATCCGTGAGGCGGGCGCCCAGCAGCGGGACTATATCAGCGCCGTGGAGGTGTGGGCAGAGTGCTTCGGCAACGACCCCTGCCGCTTTCCCCGGCAGGACCGGGCCGAGGTCCACGCAATCCTGCGTCAGCTTCCGGGCTGGCAGGAGGAACCGAAGCGGCAGCGCTGCGGACCGTATGGGAAACAGACGCGTTTCCGCCGTGTCCTATAACGAGAGGGACAAGTGGGACAAGCTCAGCCCTCTCTTGTCCCTCATGTCCCACTTGTGTCCCACTTGCGAGGGACGGGTTAAACCCTTGTGGCGCAAGGGCTGGCGGGCTGTTGTATCTCTTGTACCACAAGTTCCAAAGAAATATATGAATTAGACAAAAAAAACGCCCGCACGCCCGCCTAATGCGCGTATGTGTATACGCGCGCGCGTGGCACACGAATAGTATTTTTATCATATCTCTTATATCCCTTCATAAGCCTTCAAGCCTTGATATTACGGGCTTTCCGGCGCTTTTTTCGATTTTTGTGTTTTGCCCTAAACTCACACAATTCTTTGTAAATCTACGCAAATTCACGGGCAAATGGTGTAGTAAGTGGTGTAGTAACTCGGTGCATTTTCAACCTGATTTTCTCTGCTTTTCCGGCGTGACAGTTCCCTTGAAATCTATAATTTTCGCCATCTGCTCCGCTGCCCGGTCATAGCTGGCGTGAGTGTAGACATTCAGCGTCACTCCCACATCAGAGTGTCCCATCACATACTGCAAGGTCTTTATATCCATACCGGCGTTTGCCATATTGGT
>CALXFT010000098.1 GCA_944387635.1 uncultured Oscillospiraceae bacterium
TGTATTTCCGGTTTTACAGCCTGCGTTCCCGGAGGAAAAGATCCGCTGTCCAGCCGCAGGCGATGGGGACAAAGCTTTCCCTTGGCTCCCGCTCTCAAAGCCGCCCTCCCCTGGACCCCTCCCGGCGCGCCCTTCGTTTCGTGCCGGTATTGCCTTAAGCGCCAAATCGGCGGGGTGCCCATGTGAAGCGCAAGCATCCTGGCAGGTGCCCAGACGTGAGAGAATCAGGCGGGAATGCCGGTTTTGAAAACCACCTGTATGTTGCCCTGCCGTGTCAGGCGATAAGCGTAGATGAATATCAGGATAAACACAAACGGGACGTCGTTGACGGCGTCCCGATTTTGTATTGGAGGCGTTATGGAAACCATAAGCTATGAAGTGATCCGAAGCGGCCGCGGAACGGTCTGCATTCAGATCCTGCCCCCGGGCAGGGTGGTGGTCCGCTGCCCGAAGGGGCTGTCCCAGGCCCGGATTCAGGCCCTGGTGGAGGAAAAGACGCCCTGGATTCAGGCCCACCTGGCCCGGCTGGCCGCCCAGCCCGACCTGCCGCCCTTCACGCGGGAGGAGCTGGCGGACATGACCGCCCAGGCCAAAGCCCTGCTCCCGGCCCTTGTGGAACGGTGGGCGGCCGCGGCGGGGGTGGACTATGGCCGGATCACCATCCGCCGCCAGCGGGGCCGGTGGGGCAGCTGTTCCGCGTCCGGGAATCTGAGCTTCAACTGCCTGCTCTGCCGGGTCCCCAGGGAGACGGCGGAGTATGTGGTGGTCCACGAGCTGTGCCACCGGCTGTTCCTGGACCACAGCCCGGCCTTCTGGGCCAGGGTAGAGGCCCTTATGCCGGACTACCGGGTCCACCGCCAATGGCTCAAGGACCGGGGAAGCGCTCTGATCCGGCGGATGCCCCGATAAAGGCGTGCGCCGCGTCCCGGCGCTCCCTATGGGGCGGCCCGGCCGCCTGCTTCCGATTCCTGGTCTCCGGGGAACAGCTCCTCCAGCGTCCCGAAGCGGTAGCCCATTTCCTTCCACTTGGCGATCAGCTCCGGCAGAATCTGGGCGTTGGTGGCCGAGGTGGAGTGAAGCAGAACCACCGCGCCGTTGTGGGTCCGGGGCAGGAGCTTGGCGAAGGCCGCCTCCGCCGTGGGCTGGTCGTCGGTGTTCCAGTCCACATAGGCCAGGCTCCAGAACACCGTCCGGTATCCCAGGGCCTTGGCCTGCTCCAGATTCTCCCGGCTGTAGTAGCCCTGGGGCGGCCGGTAGTACCGGGGCAGATCTTCCCCTGTGACCTCCCGGTAGGCCGCCTCCAGGTCCTGCAGCTCCCTGGCGAAGACCTCCGGGTCCGAAATTTCGCTCATGTCGTAGTGGTGCATGGTGTGGTTTCCCACAATGTGGCCCTCCCCGGCCATCCGCCGCACCAGATCCGGGCAGCTTTCGATGTAATTGCCCACCAGGAAAAAGGCCGCCGGAACCTGGGCCTCCTTCAGCGCGTCCAGAATCGCCCCGGTGTGGCCGTTTTCGTAGCCCGCGTCAAAGGTCAGATACAGAACCTTCTCCCTGGTGTCCCCCACATAGACCGCGTCGTACCGGCGCAGCTCCTCGGACCCGGCGTTCCCAATGGGGGCCTGGCCCTCCTGCCGGAAGCTCAGGCCCCAGGACCCGGTCTGGATGCCGCTGCTGAGAAAGATCCAAAGACCCAGAACCCCTGCCAGGGCCAGGGCGCCCAGGAGAATCCCCAAATCCCCTTTTCGCAAAACGAACCCCCTCCTTTCAGGACAGCTTATGCCCGAAGGAGGGGGTTGTATGCGTTCTGTTACCGGACCGCGCTGGTGAAGTAGACCGCCCGGCCCAGAATGTGGACCTGGTTCATCTCCTCCCCCCAGAAGGTCAGGGGCTTGTACATGGGGTTCTCAGGCTCCAGGCTCACATGGTCCCCGTAGAACCGCACCCGCTTCAGGGTGGCCTCCCCGTCGATGAGCACCGCCGCGATCTGGCCGTTCTCCACGGTCTCCTGCTGGCGGATGTAGACGATGTCCCCGTCGAAGATCCGGGCGTTGATCATGCTGTCGCCCTTGCAGGTCAGGGCGAACTGGGCGTTGATGTCGGCGGGAGACTCCACATAGTCCTCAATGTGCTCCTGGGCCAGAATGGGCGCCCCGCAGGCAATGGCCCCCACCAGGGGAATCCGGCGCATGGGGGGCATGGGAATCACGTTGGCCGGAAGGGCTGGCTCCGGGGCGGCCCGGTTGGGACAGTCGGACTTGCCCAGCAGATAGTCCATGTCCACGTTGAAGGTGTCGGCGATGAGCTCCAGGGTCTCCAGCCCCGGCTCCCGCTCCCCCCGCTCGTACATATTCACGCTGCTTTTGGAGATCCCCAGCTTCTGGGCCAGGGCTGCCTGGGTCAGATCCCCGTCGGTCCTGAGCTGCCGCAGCCGCTGCGAAAATTTTGCCATAGACGCGCCTCCTGTTCCTGGCAGTTGGATGGTATCGTGCTTCTGCCTCTATTATACACAAAATGTGAATTTTTGCAACGGGAATAATGCACAAAAAGTGCTTTTCTATATTGTGCACAATTTGTGCTTGACAAGTGAGCACACATAGTGTATTATGTCGTTGAAAGCACATTAAGTGCACGAAAGGAGGCATGTCCCATGACCATCGGACAGACATTGCGAGCCCTGCGGGGGCGCCGCACCCAGACCCAGGTAGCCCGGGATCTGAACATCACCAGCTCCGCCCTGTCCATGTACGAAAGCGACCGCCGCGTCCCCCGTGACGAGGTGAAGATGCGCATCGCCCGGTACTACGGCCAAACGGTGGACGATATTTTTTTTCGAACGGAGCGCACAAATAGTGCGCGGAAAGGAGGCTGACCATGGCGGATATCCGAATCCGGCGGCTGACCCTGGAGAATTTCAAGTGCCACAAGGCCCTCACCCTGGACTTTGAAGGCCGGGATCGGAGCCTGTACGGGGACAACGCCGCGGGAAAGACCAGCGTCTACGACGCCCTGACCTGGCTGCTCTTCGGCAAGGACAGCGCGGGGGGCGACGAGAGCCGGATGGAGGTCAAGCCTCTGAATGAACAGGGCCAGACGGCGGACCCCCAGGCCATGACCGCGGTGGAAGCGGAGCTGGAGGCCGACGGCAATACGGTGACGTTTCGCCGGTGCCTGCGGGGGCTCTGGGGCTGCCGGGCCGGAGGCCGGGAGACGGAATTTCTGGGCAACAGCTCCCGGTATTATGTAAACGGCTTGGCCCTGCGGAAGGGGGCCTTTGACGCGGCGGTCCGGGAGCTGGTTCCTGAGGACCGGTTCCGGATGCTCACCAGCGTCACCTGGTTTGCCCGGGATCTGGACTGGCAGCAGCGGCGGCAGATCCTCTTTGACCTGTCCGGGGCCATGACGGACCGGGAGCTGCTGGCCTCGGAGCCGGGGTTTGCCGATCTGCTGGAGCAGATGGGCAGCCGGACCCCGGAAGAGTACCGGGCCTGGCTCCTGGAGCGGCGGAAGGCCCTCTCCGGAATCCCGGAGACCATTTCCGCCCGGCTCAGCGAGTGCGAGAAGATCCTGGCGTCCCTGGGGCCGGAGGAAGGGCCGGACCGGCAGGGGGAGATCGCCGGGAGGCTGGAGGCCGTAACCGCCCGGCTGAAGGCCCTGGACTCCGGGGACCGGCGGGAGCTGACCCTCCGGCTGGACGGGGCGAAGCTGGAGTGCCGGGAGCTGGAGGCCCGGAACCGGGAACACCGCATGGCCAGGGACCGGGAGCGGGCGGGGCTGGAGGGAGAGCGGAAGGCCCGGCAGCAGAACATCCTGAGCATTCAGGCCCTGATCGGGACCCTGGAGGGGACCATTCAGGATCTGCGGGCGCGGCAGGACCGGTGCCGGGAGCGGTGGACGGCGGTGAACGGCGGAAGCTTCCCGGGCGGAAATTGTCCCACCTGCGGCCAGAGCCTTCCGCAGCCCCTTCTTCAGGAGGCGGCCAATCGGTTCCAGCGGGAGAAGGCGGCGTCCCTGACTGAGCTGGACCGGCAGATCCGGGATCTGGAACCGGAGGCCTAATTGAGTGGCGATACCTTGGTCTGATTTATCGGGCGCATAGTATGCAAGCATCAGGTTCGAAAA
>CALXFT010000099.1 GCA_944387635.1 uncultured Oscillospiraceae bacterium
CGGGTGGTGGCCTTCTACACCCAGCACGACCTGGACCTGTGGGAGGACTGCTGCGCCCGGGCCATTGTGGCCGCCGGAGGCACCAACGAAGATGTGTGCCAGGTCAGCTACGGCTACGGCCTGTTCACCGGCGGCCCCGGCCTCAACGGCGGCAGCCATAAGGTGGGCTGCCTGACCCTGCCCATGTCCAGCGGCAACACGGACCGTCAGCTCCAGTTCATGACGGACCTGGGAGCCACCATTCTCTGCTGCACCCCCTCCTACGCCGCCTACCTGGCCGAGAGCATCCACGAGCGGGGCCTGCGGGACCGGATCAAGCTGAAGGCGGGCATTTTCGGCGCCGAGGCCTGGAGCGAGGAAATGCGCCGGGACATCGAGTCCAAGCTGGGCATCAAGGCCTACGACATCTACGGCCTGACGGAGACCAGCGGCCCGGGCGTGGCCTTTGAGTGCAGCCAGCAGACCGGCATGCACATCAACGAGGACCACTTCATTGCCGAGATCATCGATCCGGACACCGGCGAGGTCCTGCCCGAGGGCAGCAAGGGCGAGCTGGTATTCACCTCCATCACCAAGGAGGCCTTCCCCCTGCTGCGCTACCGGACCCGGGACATCTGCGTCCTGACCCGGGAGAAATGCGCCTGCGGCCGGACCCACGTGAAGATGAGCAAGCCCATGGGCCGCAGCGACGACATGCTGATCATCAAGGGCGTCAACGTCTTCCCGTCCCAGATCGAGACCGTGCTCCTGGAGCAGGGATATCCGGCCAACTACCAGATCATCGTGGACCGGGTGAACAACTCCGACACCCTGGAGGTCCAGGTGGAGATGACCGCGGAGAACTTCTCCGACTCCCTGGCCCAGATCACCCAGATGGAAAAGGGCCTGGTCTCCGCTCTGAAGGCCATGCTGGGCATCTACGCCAAGGTCAAGCTGGTGGCCCCCAAGTCCATTGCCCGCAGCGAAGGCAAGGCCGTCCGGGTCATCGACAAGCGCAAAATTTAACGAGAAAGGGGCATGACGCCATGATCATCCAACAGATTTCCGTATTCCTGGAAAACCGTTCCGGCCAGCTGGCCGAGATCACCCAGGTTCTGGCCGAAAAGAACATCGACCTGCGCGCCATCCACATTGCCGAGACCACGGACTACGGCATTCTCCGCCTCATCGCCAACCGCCCCCAGGAGGCCGCCCAGGTCCTGTGGGACAAGGGCTACATCGTCTCCACCCGTCCCGTAGTCGCGGCCCCCGTTCCGGACCACCCCGGCGGATTGGCGAAGATCCTGGAAGTCCTGACCCGGGAGGGCATTGACATCGACTATATGTACTCCATGTTCGGCAGCCGGGAGGACACGGCCTACATGATCTTCCGGGTCAAGGACGTGAAGCGCCTGACCTCCGTCCTGGAAGCCAACGGCTTCAACGGCGCGGAAGCCGCCGAACTGGGCATTCACTAATTCCCGCCCGCGCCCTCGGCTCTCCCTTTGGGGTAAGCGAAGCGCAGTCGCAGGAGTGAATGACAGCGTAAGTGGGCAGTCAGAGCCGCAACCGGGCAGCGTCAGAAATCTTTGATTCTTGACTGAGAGGTTTGGGCATTGCGTTCTAAGTGAAGTGCTGAGGCAGAGGGAAGTGCTCCCCGACCCCTGCCGGGGGCCTTCCTTTCTTGTTCCCCGGGGAAATGCCTGCAAAAAACGGCGGACCTTCCTAAGAAGATCCGCCGTCAATTTTATTCCGCTTTGGCTTCCCTGACCACAGCCACCCCGTCAACCAGGTTGGCCATTTCCAGGGTGCCTTCAATGGCCACCTGACGCTCCATCAGGTCCGTCAGGATCACATAGCCGTCCCGGCACTCGATGCGCATGACGTTTCGCATGGCCACGGTTTCCGGGGTCAGGGTGTTGCGATATACGGTGGAAAGACACATGGTTCGCCGCCTCCTTACTTCTGCTCCAGACTGGACAGGACCACGCTCAGGCGCATGTTGCCCTTCTCAAAGTCGGACACCGCCGCCATAACCTGCTCATAGGCGCTGTGGCTGCCGGCCTGGTCCAGCTGCACCGCCAGATCCGCCAGTTCCCGGGCGTGGGCGCCGTTGTGGCCCACCATGTACTTCATCAGCGCCACCAGCTCCTCCATGGGGGTGTGCTCGCAGGGGGTCTGGCAGCTGCCGCAGCCGCCTTCGCAGCCGTGGCTGTGGGCCTCGGCGTGGAGGTGCTCATGGTCATGGTCGTGGCTGTGCGCGTGGGTATGGGTCACACCGTCGTGGGTGTGCTCGTGGGTATGCTGGCCCACGTGATCGGGATGAATATGCATAGAGGGTTCCTCCTTAAAATTGTCTTTTTTCCATATCATTATAGGCCGGGGACCGGTATCTGTCAAACCATTTATTTTTTCAAAAATATCCCCGGGGAGGGCTTGCGCCGAAGGGAAAACCGTCATATAATGGTTCAGATCCAAATTTTCCGAAAGAAGGTGGCTGTATGGGCCAGGAATATGAACACGAACATGAACACAGCCACGATCACGCCTACTGCCACGCCCACGGTCTTCCCCACTCCCACGGCCACGTCCATGAGAATCAGAAGGCCGTGGTGAACCGGCTGTCCCGGGCCATCGGCCACCTGGAGAAGGTCCGCCGGATGGTGGAGGAGGGCTGCGACTGCTCGGAGGTCCTCATCCAGCTGGCCGCCGTCCGCTCCGCCCTGGACAGCACAGGCCGGGTGATCCTGAAAGACCATCTGCGCCACTGCATGGTGGACGCCGTAGCCGCCGGGGACACCGACGCCATCGACGACCTGTGTCAGGCCATTGATAAATTCGTCAAATGACGGCTCAGGACCGCGCCCATGGCGCGGTTTTCTTTTTCACGGGGCGCGGGACCAAAACCAAGAGCCGGGCCGGAGGATTTCCCCCGGCCCGGCTCCCTGAAAGCTTTTACTCCTCCACGGAGAAGTCTTCCTTGCCCACGCCGCACAGCTCGCAGACGAAATCCTCGGGCAGATCTTCCCACTTCACGCCGGATTCTTCCTCGTCATAGACCCAGCCGCAGACATTGCATACATATTTCATCGGATATTCCTCCTGAATTCTTCCTTGGTTTCCATAATTTCCATAAGCTTCCCGCAGCAGCGGGGGATGGCCTCCCCGGCTTCCCGGTGCAGTACCTTATGGCAGATGGGGCAGTACACATCCACATCTTTCTCCGCCCGGACCACCGGGATCAGAGGCTTGCCAAGTTCCATGTGTTCTCCTTGTGTTCTCCTGTTATTCGCTGAAGGTGTAGCGGACAAAGTTGCCCTTGCCGTCGCCGGTGATATACAGAGGCTCCCCTTCTTTGGTGGTGGTGACGTCGATGATGGGGAAAGCGGCGTTTTCCTTGACCCAGGCTTCGGGACATTCGGCTTCCACTTCCAGGAATTTCTTCTGGCTGTGCTTGTCGCCGCCGCAGGGGTTGATCACTTCCACAAATACTTCGTAGGTTTTCATAGGTATCCTCCTCATCCGCTGATGATCCCGGAGATCACTTGCATGATCTTATGGTGGCAGCCGCCGCAGCCGGTGGAACAGGAGGTGATCTTCTGCACCTCGGAAAATTCCTTTTCCACATCGGCAAAGGTGGCATGGTTATGGAGCGCCCGGTCGATGTCTCCCAGAGTCACCTGCTTGCAGTTGCAGATCACCTCGTCGGGCGCGTAGACAACGGGTTCCATGGATAAGCCCCCTTCTTTATCTTCCCCCGGCGGGATACGCCGGGGGAATCGTTAATTTCTTACTTGAAGTACCGCTCCAGCAGACCCTTCAGAGCCTTGCCGTGACGGGCCTCGTCCCGGGCCATTTCATGGACGGTGTCGTGGATGGCGTCCAGACCGTTCTTCTTGGCGCAGGCGGCCAGGTCGAACTTGCCGGCGGTGGCGCCGAACTCGCAGTCAACACGCCAGGCCAGGTTGTCCTTGGTGGTGGCCTTCATGTTGGGCTCCAGGTCCTCGCCCAGCAGCTCGGCGAACTTGGCGGCGTGCTCGGCCTCTTCGTAAG
>CALXFT010000100.1 GCA_944387635.1 uncultured Oscillospiraceae bacterium
TCGCTGCGCTCGATGGCCATGGTGGCCCGGAGGACGGAGTACTTCTCGATGTCCTCCTCCACCTTGGACTTGCGGCGGATGCCGGCGGTGTCGATGAAGACGAATTTGCCCTTGTCGTTCTCGAACCGGGAGTCGATGGCATCCCGGGTGGTGCCGGCCACGTCGGAGACGATGACCCGCTCCTCCCCCAGGATCCGGTTCACCAGGGAGGATTTGCCGGCGTTCGGCTTGCCGATGACGGCCACCTTGATGGCGTCGTCCTCCTCCTCTTCCTCCTCTTCCGGGGGGAAGTACCGGAGGCAGGCATCCAGCAGGTCGCCGGTGCCGTGGCCGTGGACAGCGGAGACGGCAATGGGGTCGCCCAGACCCAGGTTGTAAAACTCATAGAAATCCGGGTCCGGCGCGGAGCCGGTGGAGTCCATCTTGTTCACCGCCAGGACGATGGGCTTTCCGCTGCGCAGCAGCAGGTTCGCCACCTCCTGGTCCGAGGCGGTGAGGCCGGTCTTGATATCCGTCAGAAAGATGATGACGGTGGCATTCTCAATGGCAATCCGGGCCTGATCCCGCATGAAGGCCAGGATCTGGTCATCAGTCCGGGGCTCGATGCCGCCGGTGTCGATGAGGGTGAAGGAGCGGCCGTTCCAGTCCGTCTCCCCGTAAATGCGGTCCCGGGTGACGCCCGGGGTGTCCTCCACAATGGACAGCCGCTTTCCGATCAGCTTGTTGAACAGCATGGACTTGCCCACATTGGGCCGGCCCACGATGGCGACGATGGGTTTCACCTATCGCTCACATCCCTTCTCTTTGTCACACAGGCATACCTGAAAATATTATACCCGCTCAGCGGCGGATGTGCAAGGCGTCCGGGCAAGGTTCCCGGAGAAACCTCAAAAATTTAACGGCGCAAAAAGAAGGAGGGAAGATGTCCTCTTCCCTCCTTGCGCGTACAGAAGCTCTTATTTCGCGACCACGGACTTGACAACCTTGACCTCGCGGCCGTTGTAAGTACCGCACTCCGGGCACATTCTGTGAGGCAGGTGCAGCGCACCGCATTTCGGGCATTTGACGAGGCCGGGAGCCGCCAGCTTCCAGTGGGAGCTGCGGCGCTTGTCGCGTCTAGCTTTGGATACTTTCCCCTTAGGTACTGCCATTGTGACACCTCCTTGATCTTTCAAAGGCAGCGGAGTCGCCCCCGGCCTTATTCATTCGTTCTCTCTGTTCTCCAAAAGTCTTGCCAGGACAGCCAGACGGGGGTCCGTCTCCCTCCCGCAGCCGCAGGGGCCCAGGTTCAGGTCGGCACCACACCGGGGACACAGTCCCTTGCAATCTTCCGAACACAATGTCTTGGTGTCCATTCCGAGGATGAACGCCGTACGGGCCAAGTCACCCGCATCCACTTCCCCATCCTCCAGCAGGACGATCTCGTCGCTGTCCTCGTTCTGGAGCTCCTCCGCCAGCATACAGCGGAAGGTCACAGCCTTATCCTGCTGGAACGCCTTGCCGCAGCGGTCGCAGACCGCGTCCAGCGTGGTCCGGGCCGTCAGCTCCAGCTCCAGAAGGTCCGCGGTGTTGGTCACCGCGCCCTCCACCTCCACAGGGCGGCTGATGGGATGCCGACCGGCGAACTCCATATCGGACAGATCCAGAGAAAACCGGAAGTCCAGGCGCTTGCCGGGGACGTGCAGAATGGGTTTTACATCGATACGCATAGGGTTACCTCGTAATGACACGAATAGTATTATAAGGGATGATACCCCAGTTGTCAAACAAATTTTTCATTTTTTTGCCCGGTCCGGCGATTTTTTTCACAGCGGCTCCTCAGTCGTCCCGCTCCTCCATCCGCTTCTGCCAGCCGGACACATCGATGCCCAGGATCACGTTGTGGAATCCCGCCTGGAGTTTTGCATAGGTGGTGACATCATAGCCGTCCTTGGGCCGGCGGGCGTTCCAGGTGTCCCGCAGCCGCTCGGCCAGCTCCTGGCACAGCGGCTCCTCCAGCCCCAGCAGCATGGGGGACAGATAGGTCACGATCATCTGCTTCTCCCGGGCCTGGACCATGGTGCGGTTCCAGAAGTGCTGCCGCTTCCACCCGGCCTCCAGCTCGTCCAGCAGGGCTTCTGCCAGCGTCTGGCGGCCGTTGGGGTCATCCGCCGTCTCCCGGACGGCGGCCATATAGAGGGGCCCGAACCGCTCTGTATACTCCCGGAAGGCGTCGGTGTACAGCCGTCGGGTAAATCGCTCACTGTAGTATGGCGCCTCCTGCACGGCGGCGCTGAGCTCCTTCAGCTTCATTCTCCGTCCCGTCCCTTCTCCGGCGCTTCCGTCCGGTCCTGCGCCGCCGGCTTCTCCGCCGGTGCGTCATCCAGGGTCCAGGTGTCCGGATCGTCCTTATGGGCCCTGGCGTACTGGTACGCCTTCCACTCCCGCCACAGGATCAGGGCGCCTGCCACGGCAAATGCCGCACCGCCCACGGCGTTCAGGGCGGTCATCTCCGCGGTCCCGTCCCAGATGCCCCGCATCAGGCGGTAGGCGAGATACAGCAGATAGCCGCCCGCCAGCACGCGGAAATAGTTGACCCAGCCCCGCTGCTTCTGCTCCTTGTTCTCATCATGCTGTGCCATACGCAGTGTCTCCTATCCAAAAGCAAAAAATTCTCTCCCCGCTTTACAAGCGGCCGCCGAGCGGGTATGATGGTGTCAGACATCATCACTCCTGGGAGGAAGCCATGCGGGAACTCACCATCGGAAAAAACGACGCCGGGCAGCGGCTGGACCGCTTTGTGGCCAAAAGTCTGCCCCTGCTGCCCCCTGCTCTGCTGCAGAAATACATCCGTCTCAAGCGGATCAAGGTCAACGGGAAGGGGGCCAAGCGGGATACCCGGCTCCTGGCCGGTGATATTTTACAATTATATATCAACGATGAGTTCTTTGACAAGCCCTCTGAGGAAAACATGTTCCTCACGGTATTCCGCCCCCAGCTGGACATCGTCTATGAGGACGAGAATCTCCTGCTGCTGGACAAGCGGCCGGGGCTGGTGGTCCACGCCGATGAGACGGAGAAGGTCAACACCCTCATCAACCACATCCAGGCCTACCTCTACCAGAAAAAAGAGTGGAATCCCAAGTGGGAGAATGCCTTCGCCCCAGCCCTGTGCAACCGGATCGACCGGAACACCGGCGGCATCGTCATCGCCGCCAAGAACGCCGAGACGCTGCGGATCATGAATGAAAAAATCAAGCTCCACGAGGTGGAGAAGTCCTATCTCTGCATCACCGTGGGTCGGCCCCAGCCGCCGGAGGGGAAGATCGAGGGCTTTTTGCTCAAGGACGAGGCGAGGAAGCAGGTGTCCTTCCACCGCCGCCCCGTCCCCGGCGGCAAGACCGCCGTGACCCTTTACAGGACCCTGGAGACCCGGGGCGGGCTGTCCCTGGTGGAGTGCCGGCTCCTCACCGGCCGGACCCATCAGATCCGTGTCTCCATGGCACAGATCGGCTGCCCCCTGCTTGGGGACGGAAAGTACGGAAAGGGCGACGTGAACCGCCGCTACGGCGAGACCCGGCAGGCCCTGTACTCCTACAAGCTCTCCCTCCCCTTCCCCACCGATGCGGGGCTTCTGAACTACCTGCGTGGCAGGACCTTCACGGTGGAAAACGTTCCCTTCCGGGAGAAGTATTTTCCCGCCGGGGAGCAGCGGAAAAATTCTCCGGTAAAGCAGGGGTAAAATCTCTGATTTCACTTGACTTTTCCGGCCTTTTCCGATATAGTTTGAAATTGCTGAATTTCGACGAGAAAGGTTCCCCCTCAACAGAGAAAAGAGGCGTTTCATAGTTCTGAAATATACTATTATGATCATGAAATGGGGGAGGATACATGTCCAAAGAGTTGATCCGTCTGCGGAACATCCGCATGGCGTTTGACGACGAAGTGGTTCTCAACGAT
>CALXFT010000101.1 GCA_944387635.1 uncultured Oscillospiraceae bacterium
TTGTCATCCGCCGTAAAGCCGATGGTCTCCCCGTCGTGAAGTTCCACATCATTCTCCAGCACATAGGAGGCGAGGCTGGCCAAAAAGTCCAGCAGATCATAGGGGTCGGCGTCGGTGTCCAGAACCTCCACCTCATCTTTGCCGAAGGCCTCCATGCCGTAGGTATAGCCGTTCAGACCCTTCTCATTCCGCCACAGGCCGAACCAGATCCAGTTGAAGATGGGCAGTTCGTCTTCCTTCAGCATATCGGCAAAGCCCTCGTAGAACTGGGGCTCGAACACCACGCCGCTGGTATAGACGCCGGTGGCATATTTCTGCCGGCAGCAGGCGGCCACCACCTTGGTGAACAGCTTGCCCTTTTCCAGCAGATCTTTTTCTTTGCCCAGCACCGCCACCAGAATGTGGGCGCGGTGCTCTCTGGCGACCTTGACCGCATCTTCCCACATATAGTTGTTTTCCGCGTTGGCCTCGGCTTCTCCGTCGGGGATAGGGTATTCAGCCAGACTGACGGCGGCCAGCATATCGCCCACCTCAAACACCAGGGCGTCATCGGCCTTCTCCTCGCTGGCGCTGTATTCATCCGCGGTGATGCCCCACTTTTCCTGCATGTCCCGGATGAACTGCTGTTTGTCCCATTCTCCCTTGGACAGCAGCACAAAGCCGGTAAAGACGCCGGTGCGGTCGGTGTCACTCTCATCCTCGTCCGCTGCCTCGGTCTGCTTGTCGATCTCATCCTGACACTGCCGGATGACGGCCGGAGCGTCCTCGTCCTCGGGCTCCTTCTCGGGCGGCTTTTTCAGGGCTACCGTGCCTGCCTCCCGGCGGAAGGTGTGGAAGCTGGCCCAGGGGATGTCCGTGCCCTCAAAGAATTCCTTGGCCTTCTGCAGGACAGCCCGGATGTCCCAGGCGATGAAGTCCACATAGCTGCAGAAAAGGCCGGTGGCTCCGCCGGTGAGGGTGAGGATCTCCGGGCCGCCCCCGGTGGTGAACACTTCCTCCAGCTTGTCCCGGAAGTCGAAGATCTTCTCCGATCCTTCCTCCTCCCGCAGGGTGTCCAGGGGATAGCAGAAGAAGCCCGCCACTGCGCCGTCGGCATGGAGATCGTCCATGAAGTCGTTGTCGGCATTCAGATAGCCGTTGATGAGAGGCACACAGCAGGTGGAGCCCACGATGGTGTCCAGCCGCCAGTCAGCGTCCGGGTCCTCGTTGGGTTCCAGCCGATAACTGAGATAGCTCTCCAGATAGCCCTCCGGGTCACAGGACAGGTCCAGGCCCTTCTCTTTCAGTTTGTCGGGCAGCTGGGACAGGGGGAAGGACGGCTCTGCCTTGGGTTCTTCCAAAACATGAAAGCTGTCGATGTACCGCATGTGGGGGATCTCACCCAGCACCTGGTCGGTGAGGGTGGTGAGCATCCACCAGACCTGGCCTTCCGCCTCCCGGAGCACGGGCAGCAGCTTTTCACAGTAGGCGGAGAGGGCGAAGCTGTTTTCACCCTGCTCCTCCAGCCAGATCTGCACATCCTCCCCGGAGATGTCCCAGCCGTCCTCGGTGCGCAGGCCGATATTCTGAGAGGGCTGACGGCCCACCAGGATGTTCCAGTGCTCCCGTACCTCTTTGGGGGCGTGCTTCTGGAAGTAGACCAGCTCAAACAGCTTGACCCTGTCGCCCTCCGGGGTGAGGATCAGCTCATGTTTTTCGCCATTGAAGCCCATCTCGAAGGAGACTTCGTCAAAGGCCAGGTTCAGGGCTTCCTCCGTTCGGTCCACCAGTTCCTGGCCCCGGGTGTGGTCCTTGTCCTCGTCCATCATCTGGCGCAGCTCCGCTTCCATTTTGGCAAAGGCTTCCCACGCCGATTCCGTCCGTTCCCGGAAGCACTCCGAGAACTGCGGCAGGGAAACGCCCTTCCTGCACCATTCGATAAACACTTTGCTATCCTCGTCGCCGGGACGGGCTTCCAATGCTTTTTCAAAGTACCGCAGGGCGCGGCCCTCCTGGTCCAGATAGTAGTAGGCATACCCCATGCGGAAGTTCCAGCAGTGGTCACCCTCGAAGTATTCCTCATGGGGCTTCAGCAGGGCGATGGCCTTTTTAAGCAGGTCCCGGCCCCCTGGCTTGTGGGGGTCCGCCAGATTGTTGTAGGCCCGGGCCAGCTCGCTGTCCATCTCCGGGGTGCGCTCCTCGGCGGGGATGGTCTCCAGCGCGTCGATGATTTTCTGAAATTTGTCCTCTTCATGCCATTTCTGGCACTGTTTCAAAATATCCATAGCTTGTTCCTCCTTGTCCTGTTCCGGTTTCCAGTCTTTGATCTGCTGAAACACGCCATTCCCGTCCCGCTCAAAGGCGCAGGGAGAGGGACAGCTGAGATTCTTCTTTTCCAACGGTATCCCTCCAGTCTGTCCGTCCATCTCCACCCGGATCATGGGCCGGTAGAAGTCATAGTCGCCGTTCAGTTCCTTGTCCTCCTGCACTTCCGGCTTGCAGTGGGGCGAACAGGGAAGGAAACCGAGAAAAATTCCCAGTCCGCCGCAGATGCTGCGTCCGCCATCACCGCCGCAGGTGGTAAACTGTTCCGCCTTCACGACCTCCCGCATATAGGGATCATAGGCAATGGACAAGCCGAAGAAGTTGGGTCCCTCCATATCGAAGGGCTTGTCCTCGTCCTCCGGGCTCTCAAAATGGTGCAGATGCATGGAGTAGTCCATCCCATCCCCCCAGGGGAACAGGGTGCGGCATCCGCCACCGCACAGGTAGGCCCATTCGTCTGCCGTGGGAAGGGAGAAGCCCTGCTGTTCCAGCCCGGCAAGAAGCGTATCGTAGTCTGTGCAGTTATAGATCCAGATTTGAAAGCCGCTTTTCATCCGTTCAATGCGGGCCGACTGATGCAGGGTCAGGCTTTCAAGGTCGCTCCAGGCGAAGTCCCGGAATTTCTTCAGCCAGTCGGGATGGGCGGTTACTCTGGGATCGTTCATCTTGACCGGCTCCCAGCAGAGCTCTTCCAACTTTCTCCCCACCAGCATGGGGCCGATGGTCGCCTGGCGCACGGGGGCCATGCTCTCCCGGATCAGCGCCTCCGGGGACTGTTCGATTTCCCATTCCCGGAACAGCTCGTCCAGCTCCTCCCGGCTGTCGGGATCCAGCCCCGCAGCAAAGTGGTCCCAGCCCAGGGTGACAGTGTCGCCGGGAACAAAGACGAACTCCCGGCCGTCCTTTTCAAACACGCCGGTGGCACAGCTCTGCCCCCAGCGGTCAAAGGACTGTAGACCGAGAAAGGCCATAGCATAACGGGCAGCCAGGCGTTCCATCAGCGCCTGTTTCTCGGCGGTTTCCATTTGATGAAACTCCGGGCGGAATAGTTTTTCGTTCATGGCAAGTCCTCCTGCAGCCTATCCAGGTTCTCCTGTAGATCGCTCTGCGCCAAGTGTTGGGCAATGGCTTGCTTCCGTGCCGATGTGGTAAAAGTTGACCAGTCCATAGAGTTTCATTGTTGCCATACCGTACTCCAATCGCAAAGCATTTCATTCTGTGTCATCCGGCGCAGCTCGTCCCGCACTTCCATCAGCGCGAAGCCCAGCAGGTTTTGCCCCCGCCACTTCATCGGGTCCTGGGCCTCCGGGGAGCTGGCCAAGAGGCGGATGCCCCA
>CALXFT010000102.1 GCA_944387635.1 uncultured Oscillospiraceae bacterium
TACGAAAGCGGCCAGTTTACACTGAGCAATTTTGTGGTGGAGCTGGAGGAGTACACCAATCTTCTGGCCAACAAAAAGAGCCGGCATGACAGGTCAGTGGAGACCGATGCAGGAAGAGCGGTTTATAATCTGGTAAAAACGCTGGAGGGTAGAGTTGCCGCAAACATGGTGTCGATCAATCCGGGATCCTGGCTCACGAACCTGATCCCGCTGACCCAGGCCTGGGCAGGACTGAGAAGCACCGACATCCTCCGGGGTATGTGGGATACCCTGCGCGGGATAAAAGAGAACGACGGCATGGTGGAACGAAGCACCTTCCTGACCAACCGGCGCGGAAGCGACCCACTGGTCAAGGCATGGGAACAGGAAACCCTATCGGAGGAGAAGCGCAAGAGGGCGCGCCAGAAGGCGGGAAGAGCCATGGGGAAGCTTGGAGACACGCTGTCAAGCCCCATGGAGATCATCGACAATATCACGGCTGAAAGCCTGATCCGGGCGCGGTATGCCCAGAACCTTCGCAAGGGTTTGAGCGAGCAGAACGCCATGGATGAAGCTGACGCCTGGGTGGCAGGCGTCATGGCAGACCGCAGTAAAGGCGCTATGCCAACGCTGTTCATGCGGAGAAATCCGCTGACCAAGCTGGTGACGCAGTTCCAGCTGGAGGTGAACAATCAGCTTTCCTATCTCATCAAGGATATTCCAAGAGAAATGAAGCAAGCCGGGACAAAGGTGCTTGTATGGGCGTTTGTGAAATTCGCGCTGGGCGCGTGGCTCTATGATGAGATCTATGAATATCTCATTGGCAGGCGGCCGGCGCTGGATCCGTTCGGAATTCTGGATGACACAGTACAGGATCTGACTGGCTGGGAAATCCCGGAGCTTGTGTTCGGCGCGGTGACAGGCGATATGCCGGAGCCGGAGGAAAGAACAGGCCTATATGAGGCTGCCGCAAACCTGGGCGCGGAGCTGCTCGAACAGATGCCGTTTACCGGGGCGCTGAACGTTCTCGGCGCAGATCTCGATGCAGGCCGTCTTCCCATCAGCAATGCCATTCCGAGCGTGCCAAACTTGGTGAGGGCGGCGACGGGCGAAGGCTTGCCCGCCAACAAGCGGGCAGATCTGTTTCTGCGGGAATTGGCAGACACGGCGGGGGCATATCTCTTGCTGCCGTACGGAGGCGGCCAGCTGAAGAAGGTTCTGCAGACCGCAGAGGCCGTGGTGAGAGGAGGGCGGTACTCCGTCAACAACGAGGGGGAGCTTCAGCTGCAATACCCTGTGTACAACGACGAATTGTCGGACGTGGCCGGGAATGCAATTTGGGGCGGCGTGTTTGGACCCACGTCACTCCCGGAAGGGCGTGAATGGATCGAACGAGGATTTGGTACACTTTCGGTCGATCAGACCATCGCCTATGAGGCCATGAAGGAAGCGGGAGCGGAGGATGAAACGGCATTCCAGGTAATTCAGGACTATAGAGACGCTGAAAACAACGAGGAACGAAGGGAGGTCATCCGAAACGCGGACATCAATGGAGAAGCCAAGGCGGCTCTATACTATCAGCTGATGGCCAGCGACACGGAGCGGCAGCAGCTGGATCTTCTGGACGATGCTGGACAGGATATGGGGCAGATCATCGACACGCTGCTTGACATCAAGGACATGGACGCGGCAGCACGGGAAGACGGGAGCACCGACGAGGAGAGAGTGCTTTTTGACGAAGTGCAGCTGGAGGCAATTGCCCGAGCCGGACTGGACGAAGACGACGCGGCGCTAGCGGACGTCCACCGGGAAAACATCTGGGCAAATAGAGACCTGACCACGGACGAAAAGAAAGCGGAGTTTTCAAGATGGCTGATTGAACAGGGGTATACCGCTGAAGAACAGCACGCGCTGTATGACGCCATCATAGAAGGCGGAGAATCGGAAAGCAATATCGGACAGGAGAACCGCTACACTACGCTTCTGAACGGCGGCATTGATGACGATATTGCCTATGCGATCACTTCAGACATCAGCCGCCTGGAGCCGGAGGTAGGGGATAGCAGCGTGAGCCGGGAACAGAAGCGGGAGGTGGTGTTTGACAGGCTGGCGGAACCGGCGCAGCAGCTGACGGCGCTGGAGACCATCAACACAGATGCCCAGCAGCAGAAATTTATAATTGCCCATGAAAACGGGGTTGTGCCAGAGGTATACGCGGCGGTAATTGCCGCGTTACCGGACTATGACCAGGATGGAAACGGGTCGCTCAACCAGGAGGAAGTGAAAAACGCGCTCAATACCATGGGTCGCGGCGCTTTTACACTCCCAGGCGGGAGCCAGGATTTCACGCTGTCCAGGCAGGACAAGGCAGTAATCTGGCAGCTCTACAACAAGAGCTGGAAGGAGACAAATAATCCGTTTGGAGCAGGTGTGGGAAAGCGGGTCTATGATGCGCTCCACCCGGATGAAACGTGAAGCGCATGCAAGGCAAAAAGCAAAACAGAAGAGCCGGGGCTTCCCGGCTCTTTTTAAGCATTGACATACCCTATTCAATGGGGTATAATAAAACAAAAGCGAACGATCCCGGAGGCTGGAGACATGGTAATCAAATACACAAAGGATGCGCTGAAATTTCTCAATAAGCTGGACAAAAAATCCGTTTCGCGCATCAGGATGGCCGTCGAAGGGCTGACACATCAACCGCCGCTGGGCGATATCAAAGCGATGCAAGGAAGAAAGGACGGGCGGTTTCGGCTCAGAGTAGGAGGATGGCGCATTATATTCAAGTACGGCGCCGAAGGAGAAATTGAGATAGTCTTTGTGCTGGAGATTGGAAACCGTGGCGATATCTACAAATAAGGAGGCAACGATATGTCTGATACAGTAATGGAAGCGGCTCGGTTAATGGATATGCTGCCGGAAAGCGAACAGAACTTTGCCTATGAGTTTATCAAAAAGCTGGTACTGGCCTGGGATCCCGACTTTACCAGGCTGACGCCGGAAGAAGCAAAGCGTGTTGACGCTGCGGAAAGCAGCGGCTTTGTGGACGAAAGAGAAATAGACTGGTCGGAAATCGGGCATTGAAGACGGGAGACAAGGCCGATGAAGCGTGTTACCACAGCCCCATTGCGTGAATACAGCGCCATGGAAATCAAAGAAATCCGAAAAAAGCTTCACATGACGCAGGCTGTCTTTGCCTGTTTCATGGGCGTGTCGAAAAAGACGGTTGAAGCATGGGAGGCCGGGCAGAATACGCCCAGCGGCGCTTCCCTGCGGCTGCTTTTTTTAGCGGATAATGATCCAGACTTGCCACAGAAATATGGAATTATTCAAAACGAATATGTACCAGTGTAAAAAGAGCGGCGATACCTTGCCGCTCTTTTTTGCAGGACGATTGATGTGATAATACCCTATTGAAGTAAGCACCGCCGTATTGGCTAATAATGATGGAGGCCAGTTTCGGGTCGGTTTTGGCAATTTTTACGGGATATTGCAGCTTTTTTTCATAGACAAACATACTTCAGCGCGGCTCCTTTCCAAGATAGTCCCAAGGCCAGGGATCGTCGATCCAGGTGTAGGTGCCCTCCAGGGCGGAAT
>CALXFT010000103.1 GCA_944387635.1 uncultured Oscillospiraceae bacterium
AGCTCGGCGATGGGGCGCATGCCGGTGCAGGCGGCGCCCAGGGCGGAGCCGATGATGGCGGACTCGGAAATGGGGGTGTTGCGGATACGCTCCGTACCGAATTCCTTATAGAGATCTCTGGTGCAGCCATAGACGCCGCCCAGCTTTTCCACGTCCTCGCCCATGACAAAGACGCGCTCATCCCGGCGCATCTCCTGGGCGATGGTCTCACGAATCGCCTGCGAATAAGAAAGCTTAGCCATTGTCTCGTACCCCCTTAACCTTCATAGAACACATCGTCCAGAACATGGGCCGGATCGGGTTCCGGGCTGTTCATGGCGAACTCCACGGCGGCCTCCATCTTCTTGGCGGCGGCTGCCTCGATATCGTCCAGCTCCTGCCGGGTGGCCAGCTTGTGCCGGGTGAGATAGGTGCGGAACAGCTTGATGGGATCCCGCTTCTCCTTCCATTCCTCGACTTCCTCCCGGGTGCGGTAGGGCTCGGGGTCGCCGGTCCAGTGGCCCCGCCAGCGATAGGTCTTGCACTCGAGGATGGAGGGGCCCTCTCCCTTCAGCGCACGTTCCTTGGCCCGGGCAAAGGCTTCGTATACGGCTACGACGTCATTGCCGTCCACGGTCTCGCCGGGGATGCCGTAGCCGGCGGCCCGGTCGGAGATGTTCTCCACAGAGGTGGACTGCCAGGTGGGTACCGTCATGCCGAACTGGTTGTTCTCCACCACATAGATGCAGGGCAGCTTCCAGACGGCGGCCAGGTTGATGGACTCATGGAAGGTACCCTGGTTGCTGGCTCCGTCACCGAAAAAGGCCACCGCCACATGGGGCTTGTTCTGCATCTTCAGGCCCAGGGCGCCGCCGGTGGCGATGGGGATGCCGCCGCCTACGATGGCGTTGGCGCCCAGATTGCCCTTGGAGAAGTCAGCGATGTGCATGGAGCCGCTGCGGCCCTTGCAGTAGCCGGTGGCCTTGCCCATCAGCTCCGCCAGAGCCCGGTCCAGCTCCGCGCCCTTGGCGATGCAGTGGCCGTGGCCGCGGTGGGTGGAAGCGATCAGGTCCTCATCCGTCAGCTGAGCGCAGACAGAGGCTGCCACAGCCTCTTCGCCGGTGTACAGGTGAACAGAGCCGCGCAGCTTGTTCTCCGTGAACAGCGTCCACGCGGTCTCCTCAAAGTCCCGGATCTCGTTCATCTTGTTATAGATCCAAAGTCCGGTTTCACGATCGATCATACAGATCAGCACCTCCAGTTTGATTCATACAGGGCTGTCTTTGCCCCAGCGTTTATGGCATTATTTTAGCATAAAATTATAAATTATCAATAATCTATAATCTTTAATCATACACAAACTTTCGCTGGAACCTTTGGCGAAAACGTGGAAGTTGCTTCAAAAGTTGACTGGAGCTGGAAAAACTTTTATAATATCATATAAATTTATGATTTATCCATAGCAAATCGGCAGAGTGTCGATGTGGAGGTGTGTGCATTGGTACATGAGAACGGGGCAGCGGAGCTCCAACATCGCAAAGTATTTCGGGAAGAGATCCGCAACGCCATTCGGGAGGCAATTTTTGCTGGTGAGTTGAAGCCGGGGGACCGGATCATTGAGACCTATTGGGCAAAAGAACTGGGCGTATCTCAGGGACCGGTCCGGGAGGCTATCCGGGATCTGGAGGCCATGGGGCTGGTGGAGACTGTACCATTTAAAGGGTCTCGGGTCCGCTCTTTGTCAGAAAAGGACATACGGGATAACTACTCTGTACGGATCTGCCTGGAATCCAAGAGCATTCGGGATGCCATTCAAAATCTGGATGACCCGGCTTTGGAGCAGCTGGTAACCAGGCTGCGGACCATTTTGTGCGAAATGGAAACGTCTGCGGGAGAGGGGGACCTGCGGTCTTTCACGGAGCAGGACGCCGCCTTTCACCGGGCCATCATCGACGCCACCGGAAATCAGGTTTTACTGCGGCTGTGGGAACAGTGTAATATGCGCAACTGGTTCATGTTTTCAGCATTGACAGACGCCAAGAGTCTTCGGAAGCTGCAGGCAGGACACAAAAAACTGACAGAGGCAATTTGCCAGCGGAATTTGAGAAGCGCTACTGCCACTTTAGAGGATCATCTGACCAGCTTGATGGATAGTTTTATCCGGGGGTAAGAATTCGAAAGTGGTAGGAGACTGTTTTGACGGCTGCGGAAGATCCGGAGATCCAGCAGCGGGACAATCTGGCTTATCCGATCGAGGTGCAGCTTTGGTGCGGGGATGACTACTATTTCAACCTCTGGAGCCATAAATACGTTTATAAATATCAGACACCTGAAACTGGGAAGAAATTGTATCAGGAGTACGCAGAAGGGAAGATCCGGGACGAACGTGATTTCCTGAAACGGCTACGGGAAATTGAGGAGGGATAAGCCATGGGCGATAAGAAAATCTATATCGTGGCAAAAGTTTTTGATAAGCCTGGCTGCATTGCTTACCTCTGCAAGACGCCGAACGAGGCCCGGTGTCTTCCCGGTACGCTGGAGGCTCTGCGGGCAGACGGTGTCCAGATCGTGATCCTGGATGATCCCGAGATTTACTCAGAGTATGCCCCCTACGTTTACATGGAGGACATGAAGGATTTCATCGATCGGGTGAGCCAGCTGAACCGGGCGGCGTAATAATTGATTCAGAAATAATTTTGTTTTGTATAATAAGGTGGGGAGGCAGGATAAGGTGCCGGAGCTTTGCCGTTTTTACAATATCGTTATCAAGATGCTGTATTCCGACAATAGCCAGCATAATAAGCCCCACTTTCATGTCTATTACGCAGAATTTGAGGCATCTGTTGGCGTGGATGGGAGCTGCTGGCAGGCAGCTTGCCGGTCAAGCAGCTGAAGCTGGTACAGGCCTGGGCCGCAATCCATGAAGAAGAACTATATGCTGCCTGGAACAAAGCAGTCCGGAATGAGCCCTTCGGGAAGATTGAACCCTTGCGGTGAGGAGGTGCAGAGATGTATATTGTGGATGGAATTGCCTATGCTGGAGATCCCGCTCCTGTTATCAAGGTAAGTGGAGTTCGACCAATGAGGGATCATAAGCTATGGGTGCGCTTCAGCACTGGAACCGCAAAAATTGTGGACTTTACGCCTCTGCTTAAAACGCCGGCATTTGCCCCGCTGGCAGATGAAGAAGTTTTTCGCTCGGTCTATATTGACCGCGGCGTCACAGTCTGGAACGATGGAGAGATCGATATTGCCCCGGAGTTCCTGTATGAGCACGGAGTCGATGCGACGGAGACGGCCTGACTACTATTTGACGACTATTTGAAAAACTCCCGGAGTCATTGCGCCGCAATGACTCCGGGTATTTTCTAAAAAGCGCTGAAAATCGTGCAACCCCACTGAAACCCATGCGCCCCAACGGTTTCCTCTTTGACAGTCTGATAACTCCGACTCTGTAGGCCACTGGTTCGAATCCAGCCGGGCGTACCAACAAAAGGCACTTGCTTTTGCAAGTGCCTTT
>CALXFT010000104.1 GCA_944387635.1 uncultured Oscillospiraceae bacterium
GTGGACTGCTGTTCCAGAAACTCCCGCATCTCCCTGATCCGCTGTTTCAGTCCCTCCCGCTCGGCGCTCTCCACCAGGGCATTCTGTTTCAATTCCCGCATCCTGTCTATCTCATCCGCAACACTGTTATAATCCTTTTTCGAATTCGCCAGTTTCAGAAGTTCCTTTTGCAGTTCCAGCAGCTTGGCCTCAATCCCTTCCGATGAGGTTTCATCCTCCTGCCGGATCACCGCTTCTATGTTCTCCTGGAGAGTGACCATCATGTTTTCTCTGTTGCCAAGTGTAAGGTTGATCGCCTGCACCACCGCCGCCTGCAGATCTTGCTCCTGAATAGTTGGTGCGTCACAGGCGGTTGGTCCGTGTTCCACACGGGTACAGCACCGCCACACTGTGGAATGTTTTCCACGGTTATTCCATGCAATCCGCCGGTAAATTTCGCCGCACTTGGAGCAGTAAACAATGCTGGATAAGGCATACTTGCTGCTGTAAACCCTCTTTTTCCGGTTGGCTCCGCTGTGGAGGTTCGCCCGCCGGATCATCTCCTCCTGCACCTGCATATAAAGGTCACGTGGAATGATGGGCTCATGACTGTTTTCCACATAATACTGTGGAACAATCCCCTTGTTCTGCACCCGTTTTTTATTAAGAAAATCAACAGTATAGGTCTTCTGCAAAAGGGCGTCTCCGATGTACTTTTCATTCTGCAGGATCTTCTTCAGTGTTTCCGGACGCCACTTCGTTTTCCCAGCCCCAGTAAGAATCCCGTCTGCTTCCAGGCCACGCCCGATCTGGAGCAGGCTTGCCCCTTCCAGATACTCCCGGTAAATCCGCTTTACCACTTCCGCCTCTACAGGCTCTATGATCAGATTTCCTTCCTCATCCTTTGTGTAACCCAGAAAACGGCTGTGATTGACCCGAACCTCCCCGTTCTGGAAACGGTACTGCAGTCCAAGTTTGATGTTCTGACTCAGGGACTGGCTTTCCTGCTGTGCCAGGCTCGCCATAATGGTAAGCAGCACCTCACCCTTGGAATCCATGGTGTTGATATTCTCTTTTTCAAAGAAAACCGGGATGTTCTTTTCCTTCAGTTCCCGGATATATTTCAAGCAATCCAAGGTGTTTCTGGCAAACCGGCTGATGGACTTAGTAATGATCATATCAATGTTTCCGTCCATGCAGTCCTGGATCATGCGGTTAAATTCCTCCCGCTTTTTCGTATTTGTTCCAGTGATCCCGTCATCAGCATAAATCCCGGCCAGTTCCCATTCCGGATTCTTCTGGATAAATTGCGTATAATGCGCCACCTGCACCTCATAGCTGGATGCCTGCTCTTCACTGTCCGTGGAAACCCGGCAGTAAGCGGCGACTTTCAGCTTTGGCCGCTGCTCCACTGCGGCGGTATTTCCTACAGTCAGGGTGTCTGCGGACATATTGCCGGAGTAGGTGCCAAGCACACGGGCAATGGTGTTCCAGAAGGTGGATTTTCCATTCCTGCCCTCGCCGTAGGCAATGACCAGGGCTTCAATGTAGACCTTGCCGATGGCGGCAAGCCCCACGATCTCCTGCACATAGCGGATGAGGTCGGCGTCCCCCTGGAAGAAGGTCTGGAGGGCGTCCTCCCAGACATCCATGCCGTCCCCGGACGGATCCACCGCCGTCTGTTTCGTGATATAGTCCTGGGCGTTGTGTTCCCGGACAGCCCCCGTCCTCAGATCACAGGTGCCGGACGGCAGGTTCAGTAAAAACTCATCCGCGTCCAGGACGCGCTGCTCGATCTGGATCATCGGGCGGGCTTCCTTTAAGGCGGCCGAGATGTATTTCGTATCCCGGCGCTTGATGGCATACTTCCGGTAGGTCTCCGCCCGTTCGTACTTCTCAAAGGAGCGCCGCTGGGCTTCATTAAACGCCGCCATCGCTTTCTTGGCGCCCATCGCGGCGAGCATGGCCCATGCGCCGTTATCCGACATCTCCTTCATACACCGCTGTATCTCGGTTTCCGCTTCCTCAAGCTGTCTCGCGGTCAGCTCCTGAGCAATGCCCTGGGCGTTTGGCTGGGATTCTTCCCAAAACGAGCCGTTGAACACGATGTAGTCCGTAGCCGGGGAGAATCGGAGCCGATCCATGTACTCCCGCGACAATACAATCGCCTGGCCTACATCTGAAAAATCCTCCGGCATGAGCAGAAAGTCCTGGTTATACTGCTCCGGCGGGATATATCCCTCCTGGGCAGCCACCTTCGCACCGAACTTCACGGCGCTGGCCCAGATGCCCGCAAGCTCCGCGTCATCCAGCGGAGGGCTGCATTTTTCCGCTTCCTTCAAAAACTGCTTATGGGCTTCCTCGGTGTTGCCCAGGGAAGAACTCTCCGCAAAGATGCGGCAGCTTACCGCCCTGGAAAACCCGAACTCCGTCCAGCAGATGAAGGAGTGGCTCACAAAGCATGGCCTTGAGGTGGACTCCCTGGACAAGAAAGCCGTGAAGGAGCTGCTGAAAACCGCGCCGCCAGAACTCGCCGAGGTGCTGGAGCTGCGCCGGCAGCTTGCCAAGTCCTCTGTGAAAAAGTACCAGGCGATGCAGAACGCCGTATGCGCGGACGGCAGAGCGAGAGGGATGTTCCAGTTTTACGGGGCCAACCGCAGCGGCCGCTGGGCGGGCAGGCTGATTCAGTTACAGAACCT
>CALXFT010000105.1 GCA_944387635.1 uncultured Oscillospiraceae bacterium
TTTTGTTTGCCACACACTTACATTCTCCGCTATGTTGCGCTGTTTTTCAATACCCTTTTTAACTCTTGATTCGCATTCTTTAGTGATAACTTGCGGCCAGGCTCCGCGGAAGAGCGCGCTTTCTTCGGACCCTATTCAGACAAAGGAGACTACAGATATGAAGTATGATTTCACTTCCATCATGAACCGCCATGGCATGGACGCCATTGCCGTAGACGGCCTGGGGGCCATGCCCGGCTTTACCCCCGACGCGCCGATGGAGGGCTTTGACAGCATCCCCATGTGGGTGGCGGACATGAACTTCCCCACGGTGCCCACGATTCCCGAGGCCATCATTCAGCGGGCCAAGCATCCGGCCTACGGCTACTTCAACGCCATGATGAGCCGGTACTACCCTGCCATCATCAGCTGGCATGTCAAGCGCAACGGCTGCGACCCGGAGCTTCTGACCCGGGAGTGCATCGGCTATGAGAACGGCGTCCTGGGCGGCGTGCTTTCTGCCCTGACCAGCTTTGCCAACCCCGGCGACCCGGTGCTGCTCCACAGCCCCACCTACATCGGCTTTACCAAGGCGCTGAGCAACAACGGCTTTGAGATCGTCCACTCCCCCCTGGTCCAGGACGAAGGCGGCGTCTGGCGCATGGACTACGAGGACATGGACCGGAAGCTGAAGGAGCGCAATATCCATGCGGCGGTGTTCTGCTCTCCCCACAACCCCTGCGGCCGGGTCTGGGAACGCTGGGAAGTGGAGAAGGCCATGGAAGTGTACAAGGCCAACGACTGCGTGGTCATCTCCGACGAAATCTGGTCCGATATCCTGCTCAACGGCCACAAGCATGTACCCACCCAGAGCGTCAGCGAGGACGCCCGGAACCGGACCATTGCCCTGTACGCCCCCAGCAAGACCTTCAACCTGGCGGGCCTGGTGGGCAGCTACCATATTATTTACAATAAGTACCTTCGGGACCGCTGCCGGGCCAAGGGCTCCAAGCCCCATTACAACGAAATGAACGTGTTGTCCATGCACGCGCTCATCGGCGCCTATAAGCCCGAGGGCCATGAATGGGTGGACGAGCTGTGCCAGGTCCTGTCCGGCAACATCAACTTCGCCTGTGACTACATCCGCGACCACTTCCGGGGCGTGAAGGTGTCCAAGCCCGAGGGCACCTACATGCTCTTCGTGGACTGCACCCAGTGGTGCCGGGACCACGGCAAAACCATCGAGGACGTGGAGAAGGCCGCCTGGAAGGTGGGCGTGGCGGTTCAGGACGGACGGATGTTCCACGGCCCCTGTCACATTCGCGTGAATCTGGCCCTGCCCCTGTCCCGGGTGGAGGAGGCTTTCCGCCGGCTGGACAAGTGGGTCTTCAACGCCGAGCCCGGTGTGGAGCCGGACCCCGGTCTGGCGCCCAGGGTGGAAGTGGGACAGACCCTGGCGGACTTTTCCTACAATACCCCCTTTGCCGAGGGGAAGAAACTCAGCGGCGAGACCGCCAAGGGTGGAAAGACCGCCGTGCTGTTCCTGCGCTACTACGGCTGTACCCTGTGCCGGTACGACATGACGCGGCTGGCCGAGAGCTACGACGCCGTCACCGCCGCCGGCGGGCGGGTTCTGGTGGTGCTCCAGTCCGACCCGGCGTCCCTGGCGGAGCAGATTACCCCGCAGACCTTCCCCTTCGACGTGGCCTGCGATCCCGAGGGCAAGCTGTACAAGCGGTTCCGCATGGTCCCGGCCACCTGCATGGCGAACCTTGCCGATGAAAACACGCTGCGCAAAGCCGCCGCTGCCGCCGCCGCAGGCCTGACCCACGGGGACAACGAAGGCAACGAGCTCCAGCTGCCCGGCCTGATCGTAGTGGATGAGAACCGCACCGTTACCTGCGTCCGCTACGGCAAGAGCGCCGGTGACGTGCCCACGCCGGAGGAACTGGCGGAACTTCTGAAATAAGACCCGATACCCTGCCTGATGCACCGGGCAGGGTATTTTTTCGGGTTATCCTGTCCATACTGTCCGGTAAGGAGGGATAACCATGAAATTACGTCAGATCATGTCCGACCCGGTGATCCGAATTCATCCCCAGGAGAGCGTGGAGGTGGCGGCCAGGACCATGAACCGCTACAACATCGGTGCGCTGCCGGTCTGCGGAAGCGACGGAAAACTCTGCGGCGTGGTGACCGACCGGGACATCGTCACCCGCTGCCTGGCGGCCTCCCGGCCGGCATCCTCCACCACCGTGGGGGAGATCATGACTTCCGGGGTCATTACGGCCCGGGGGGATATGGAGGTATCCGCGGCGGCGGGGCTCATGGGAAGGGCTCAGATAAGAAGGCTGCCTGTGGTGGAGAACGGGAAGCTGTGCGGCATGGTGAGCCTTGGAGACCTGGCCCAGAAGGAGGAGACCAGCATGGACGCCTCCGACGCCCTGAGCCAGATCAGCGAAAGCCTGTCCAGCCGGGAATAAAAGCGCGTTTTCCGGAGGAGGGAAACCTCCTCCGGAAACGTGCTTATCAAATTAACACAACAAAACATTTCGAAAAGCGTCAGCCTTATGCATAGGGCTTCGATCACAGCCAGGCTCTTGGCTCTCCTGGAAGGAGAGCTGGCAAAAATCTTTGATTTTTGACTGAGAGGTTTGGGCATTGCGTTCTGGTGAAGTGCTGAGACAGGGG
>CALXFT010000106.1 GCA_944387635.1 uncultured Oscillospiraceae bacterium
CTGGACATCAACCTGGATTACAGCGATGACGAGAACCCCATTACATTAAAGAGCGATTTTGTCCTCTCTTTGTGTGATCTGATTATCGGCGGCAAGGATGGGCTTACCCCTATCGAGAAAACCATCATTGACCGCTGCACCCGCCTGGTCTACCGGGATTACCTGCAGGACCCCCGCCCGGAGAATATGCCAATCCTGGGCGACCTGTATGAACTGCTTCGCAAGCAGAGCGAGCCGGAGGCCCAGAATATCGCCACCGCCCTTGAAATCTATGTCAACGGCAGCTTAAATGTGTTTAATCATAGGAGCAACATCGACATGGACAGCCACCGCGTCCTGTGCTTCCAGCTTAAATCCCTGGGCAAAGCCTTAAAAGAGATCGGGCTGCTTATCATGCAGGACGCCGTGTGGAACCGCGTTACGGCCAATCGGGAGAAACATAAAACGACCTGGTTCTATATTGATGAATTTCATCTCCTTCTCAAAGGCCAGACCGGTGCTTTTTCCGTTGAGATCTGGAAGCGTTTCAGAAAATGGGGCGGGATTCCAAGCGGCCTGACGCAGAACGTGAAGGACCTGCTGGCCTCCCGTGAGATCGAGAACATCTTTGAAAACTCGGATTTCATCTACATGCTGAACCAGGCCCAGGGCGACAGGCAGATTCTGGCGAAACAGCTTGGGATCAGCCCGACGCAGCTTTCCTATGTGACCCACAGCGGCCCCGGCGAGGGCCTTTTGTTTTTCGGAAATGTGATTATTCCCTTTGTCGATCACTTCCCGAAGGACACCAGCCTGTATCAGATCATGACGACCCGCCCGGAGGAAGTCGCGGAGGCTGGAACGTGATAATCTTCTTCACCGCCTGGCGTATGGGAGGTGATGCAGTTGCCAAGGGATGAAGAATTTAGAGCAAAGGAAAAGAAATTTCACAAGATGACCCGTGACGGGCTGGTGGAACGGGGCGCGGCCTCCGGCGAGGAAACCCGTATCAGTGGCCGGGAACAGGATTTTGATTTGCGGCAGGCAAGGGATTCTCCTGACTCTTTGGAGGACCTTTCGGCCAAAGCCCGCCACACCCGGCAGCAAAGGCCGAAAGACGGAAACGCCCCGCAGGCGGAGCCGGTGGAGGATGCGGATGCTTCCCCTCTGGAGGATTTGCAGCCGGAAACCCATGAGGACGCCCCACGGGAGGAACCGCGGGAGAAGTCCGGCAACCGGCGTACCCGCTACCAGCAGAAGTTTTCCGAGTCCAGCAGCGCCAGTGAAGCGGCTACCGAGCAGCCCCGCACCTCAAAACTGCAATTTGCCGAGGACGAGCTGCCGCCGGATGCCCCCGGCAAAAAGCTGGTGAAGGCCCAGCAGAAGGCGGAACGGACCGCCCGGAAGCTGGAACAGGCCGAAGGCAATCTTCCGGCCAGGCGGAAACTGCGGCTGGAGGTGGAGCCGGACGCTGCCACCGGCAACGCCAAACGGCGCTTAAAATTTGAAAAAGAGGTGATCTCCCAACAGGAACACATAAAAGGCGCCAAACCTCTGCGCCCGGTGAAAAAAGGCGCAAATGCGGCTATCGGATATGCCCATAAGAAGATCTATGAGAATGAGCATGAAAATGTGGGCATTGAGGCGGCCCACCGCACAGAGCTGGTGGCCGAGGGCGGGCTTCGCGCCCTGAACCACCGCCGGAAAACCGCGCCTTACCGCAAGGTGTCCCGGCTGCAGAAAAAGACGGTGAAAACCCGCGCAAGGGCGGCTTACCAGCAGGCCCTCCATGATAACCCGCAGTTACGGAGCAATGTGTTTTCCCGCATGTGGCAGAAATACCGCTTAAAAAGGGAGTATGCCAAAGCTGCCCGGACCGCCCGGCGCACCGGGCAGGCCGCCGGGAAAACTGCCGCTGTCACGAAAAAAGCCGGTGGCGCTGTTGGCCGTTTTGCCAGCCGCCACCCGGCCCTCTGCCTGATGGCGGCGCTGTTGTTCCTGATCGTCGTTCTGATTTTTTCGCTCTTTTCTTCCTGTTCCAGTATGGGGACGGGCGGGATCGGCGCGATTGCGGCGTCCAGCTATACCGCGGAAGATCAGGACATCAACAATGCCGAGCTGGTTTATACGGAATGGGAAACCGACCTGCAGATGCAGATTGACAATGCCGAAGCAGACCACCCCGGCTATGATGAATACCGCTACCATGTGGGCAATATCGGGCACAACCCCTTTGAGCTGATGGGATTCCTCACCGCGTCCTATCAAGCCTTTCAGTATGCGGATGTGGAGGCCGTGCTGCAGGAACTTTTTGCCGAGCAGTATTCCCTCGAATTTGTGGAGGAAGTGGAGACCCGCACCCGCACGGAAACCCGAACAGACCCCAGTACCGGCGAGACCTATGAGGTGGAAGTGACTTATGAATGGCGGATTCTCAATGTCAACCTGACGGCCAAGTCCTTTACCGATGTGATCGCCGCCCGCATGAACGCGGAACAGGCCCAGCTTTTTAACGTCCTGATGATGACGAAGGGCAACCGCCAGTATGTCTCCAACGTGTTTGGCGATACCAACTGGCTTCCGTATGTCACAAGCTACTATGGCTACCG